>JAPLSI010000106.1 GCA_026398715.1 Gammaproteobacteria bacterium | reverse complement strand
ACTGGTACGACTGAAAAACAGTCACTGACACAAGCCAGCGACGAATGAAAACCGGGACGGCCTATGGGTCGTCCCGTTTTACTTGAGGGCTCCGCTTCCCACTTGCCTTGCCCTTGATTGCCTGGGCGCGCACCGCGGGACTGTCGTCATTGCCAATGCTGCCGGTCGCCGCGCCATCGAGCAACGTTGCTCCCGCAACGTTTCCGACGGTGACCGAAAACGTCTCCGTCGACTCGACCAGGGCATCCCCCTGCACTGCCACCTCGAACAACACCCGCGTCCTTCCCGGATCGATGATCCGACCTGCCTGGACGCGTGCCTGGTAGTCGCTGCCCGCCTGTGCACTGCCATTGCCGGTTGCGACATCGAAGCTCACCGGCGCGCTGGCTGGCGCGGACAGTTGCACCACGAACGTCGCGGTGACGATTCCCGAATTGCCCTCCGTCACCGATGCGTCGGCGATCGACAGCGACGGCAGGTCGTCATTGACGATGCGGCCCTGCGCCTGGGCCAGGCTTATCGTCGCCGACGAGGGATTGGCCAGGTTGACGGTGAAGGTCTCGTGCGATTCGATCGCGGTATCGCCGTTGACCGTCACCGCAAACGTCGTACTGGCCTGCCCTGCCGGGATCGTCTTGCCGATGATGGCGTTCGACGCATAGTCGCTGCCCGACGCCGCGCTTCCGTTCTCGGTGAATATGTCGAAGCTGATCGGACCGGCGCCCGGTTCCGACGCCTTCACCACGAAATCGAAAACCTTCGTGCCGGCGTTGCCTTCGGACGCGCTGGCTCCAGCGACGGCAAGCATCGGTGGATTGCGCACGCAGTCGTAGGTCTCGACGATTCGCGGCCCGGTATCAAGCACCACGAAATCCTGCGCCAACACGGGCGCCGACGGCACCGCCTGGTCGAACACGCGCGAGTTGATCCCCAGTTCGGCCCAGGTATGGGTGGTGAACAGGTCGCTCTCTGCCGTCAACGCGATGTTTCCGCCATCGGCAAGCACGATGCCGTAGCGCTGCATGGTGCGCAGGACCACCCGTGCCGACGCCGGATACAGGTGCACGGGGAAGTCGCGACGCAGCCGCAGCCGCGACCCATAGGGAACGCTCGCCTCGGGACCGCTGGGGCCGCCGGCATGGCTTGCGGGCCGCACATAGAATTTGATGCCCGACGCCGACGCCATGCGCGCATTGGGCAAAATGAATCGCAACGCGTGGCCCAGGTCGCCCTCGACGCCCTGCATCGCAGCAAACACTTCGTCTGCGTTGAACAGCAGTGGCGCGATCGGGAACCCCGCCGCGTCGGCACTGGTGCAATGGTCGCCCCGATTGTCATCGGGATAGACGAAGTCGAGTTTCCACAACGCGAGGCATTGCGACTGCAGGCCGCTGCCGCCACTGGCGTTGGCGCGGTAGGCTTCGTAAAGATTGTTGCCCTGCACGACCAGCAGGTGGCAATCGTCGCTCGCGTTGGCGCAGGCCAGGCCGGTGTTGCCCTCGATGGCGGCATTGGCAGGCACGGGCATCGTGCTGCCGACCGGCTCGCAATCGGGCGAATAATATTCACCGGGCGTGGGGTAGCCGATGATCGTACGGGTCGGCGCGTCGGCCGGTGCATTGACCACGTGCATCGAGAAATCGATCTGCATCCGGCCATAGCCGAATCCGCCGGCGGCAACCAGGGTGGACATCATCGTCGCCGACGACGGGTGCACAGCGTCCTGGCTGATGTCCCGGTTCCACACGGCTTGCGCGGGAAACCGGGGAAGCGCGTTGGCTGCGGAACCCTGGGCAACCAATACAGCCATCAGGCAGCCGCAAACCGCCGCGACCGGCCTCATCGGTGCGCTAGCCGCGCCCGCAGGCGCCTAGTGCTGGACGGGCTTGCGGCAGTGGGCAACGGACCTGCCACGACGGCGCGCCTCGGCTTTGGATTTTTCGGACGCGCAATCCAGATCACGGGTCTTCGCCCTGTCCGACGACAAATCGTCCACGACCACTACTGGCGCCACGGAGTAGCCCTGGGCCGAGAAGCTTCCCGGCGCGGGCGCAACCGCACCGTCGTCATTGCTGATCAAGGCGACCGCACTGCCATCGGCCAGGGTGGCGCCGCTGACGTTGCTGATCGTGACGTTGAAGGATTCGGTGGACTCGACGGTGACATCGCCATTGATGACCACGTCGAAGGCCTGCGTCGTGCGGCCCGCGTCCATGAACTTGCCCGTCTGCGATCGCGCCACGTAGTCGCTTCCGGCCGTGGCCGTTCCGTTGCTGGTGGCGATGTTGAAGGAAACGGGATTGGGCAGCGGTGCGGAAAGGCGCACGACGAAGGTCGCGGTGCCGGTTCCACTGTTGCCCTCGTTGACCAGCACATCGGCAATGCTCAGCGATGCGGCATCGTCGTTGTTGATGCGTCCTAGGCCCTGGCCCTTGCTGACCGGGGCGCCAGAGGCGTTCACCAGGTTGACGGTGAAGGTCTCGTTGTTCTCGATAGCCGTATCGCCATTGACGCTGACAGTGAAATTCAAGAGCGTTTGCCCGGCGGCGATGGACTGCCCCTGCAGCGCCTTGGCCACGTAGTCGGCGCCTTCGCCGGCAGTCCCGTTGTCGGTGTAGACGTCGAACGTGACCGGCGTGCCCTGCGACTGCGACAACGTGATCGGGAAGGTGGCCAACGTCGTGCCGCTATTGCCCTCGGTGACCACCACGTCACCAACGGACAGCGTGGCTGCATCGCCAGGCAAGTACTGCCCAGTCAGCGTCACGCCACTAATCGTCGAGTAGGCGTACACGAGGACGTAATACGTGCCAGCGACCGGATTGGGGATGGCGCAGGTTTCCTCGGTGGTGACGCCTTCGGAAGCGCAATTGGCGTCAACGGTGGTCGGAATGGATCCGAGCTTGGCGTAGAGGTCGGCGTCCCCGGTGCCGCCCGTCGTGGTGAAGGTCACCGAGGTCTTGCCCGAGGGCACGACCAGCGAATACAGGAACTTGGTGCCGCCGGCACCCGCGATCGGGCCGGCCGCCACGCCATTGGACAGCGCGGTCGTGTCGTCGTTGAGGATGGTGCCGAGCCCCTGTGTCTTCGCCGTGGCGATGCCCACCACGTTGCTGACGTTCACCGTGAAGGTCTCATCGGCTTCCGCGGTCGTGTCGCCGTTGACGGTCACCGAAAAGATCTTGCTGGTGGCGCCCGCTGCGATGCTCTGGCCCGGAAGGCTCAGCGCCACGTAGTCGCTGCCCGCGGTCGCGCTGCCATTGGTGGTGGCGACGTCGAAGGTCACCGGCACGCCCATCGCCTTGGACAGGTTGACGGTGAAGTTGAAGGTCTTCGTGCCGGCATCCCCTTCGGACAGGGTCACGTCGCTGATGGTGAGTACGCCGCTCGTCACGCCAGCGACGGCGCTCAAGGCATTGATGATGCCGGTGCCGCAACCCTGCGCGCAGGGAACCGGCAAGGCCCGCGCGGTGCTCTTGAGCACGCTTTCGACAGCGGCCGGTGAACTTGCGGCCAGGCTCTGCATCAACGCGGCCGTTCCCGCCACATGCGGCGCCGACATGGACGTGCCCTGCATGCCGATGTAGGCCTCTGCGCCCGGACCCGTAAGGCCGTCATTCCAGGTTGAAACGATGAAGCTGCCGTCGCCGCCACCGGGCGCGGACACATCCACGGTCGTTCCGAAATTGGAGAAGCTGGACTTGGCGCCGTTACGCGTGGTCGCGCCTACCACAATCACGTTCGCGCAATTGGCGGGCTGGTAGAGACTGGTGTCGGCATTGTCGTTGCCGGCGGAAATCACCACCACCGCGCCCGCGGCAACGGCAAAGTCGATGGCCGCCTGGGCGCTGGGCCCGCAGGCGCCTTCGCCGCCGAGGCTCATGTTGATCACTTCCACCGGGTTCGCATTGTTCGGGACGCCGGAAACAGCGCCACCCGCGGCCCAGTACACGGCATCGGAAATGTCGGAACTGAGGCCACCGCAACGGCCCAGGACGCGAAGCGGCATGACCTTCGCGTTGTAGGCGATGCCCGCCACGCCTTTGGCATTGTTGGTGACCGCGGCGATGGTGCCGGCCACGTGCGTACCGTGCCAACTTGAGTCTTCGGCCTGGGCGGGGCCGCCATCGGCGCAGCCATTCGCCTCGACCCAGTCGCCCAAGTCGCTGGGGTCGGAGTCGCGACCATTGCCGTCACGCGCCGTCGTGATGTCTTTGATGAAGTCGTAACCGGCCACGAGATTCGCCGCCAGGTCGGAGTGCGTGGTGATGCCGGTATCGAGCACGGCGACCACCACGCCGCTGCCGGTGGACAGGTCCCAGGCGGCGGGCATGCCGATGCCGCCGGTCGCCTCGAAGTAATGCCACTGGTTGCCGGCGTAGAACGAATCGTTGGGAACGAAGGTGGGCCGCAGGATCCGGTCGATCTCCACGTACTTCACGTTGGGGTTGCGGCGCAGGCGATTCATGTACGCCTCGGCCGCCCGATAGTTCAGCTTTCGATTGAGCTTGATGACGTCGGCGCCGATACCCATCCGGTGCAGGTGGCTGACGGAAAGGCCCTGGCCCTGGACCGAAGCGGCGAGCGCACGCTGGCGAGCGGCGCTGTTGGCGAACGCCTGCGATCCGGGCTCGAACTGGACGATGAACTGGTCGAAGGATTTTTGCTTGCCGCCGTCGATCGAGTTGGCCTGGCCGGTCGTGGCCAATCCAAGCAGGGCGATGAGGGCGAAGGCGAACTTCAGGACCGGACGCAACGGCAGTGTGGACAAGATAAATCTCCGAAAGGCCTGGGGCGGCGACGCATGCCGCCCGGACATCCCGATGGGGGGTGTCCACTGCCCCGAGAATATCATTCGTGGCTGGGAAGGGCGTGAGCCGTCTCCCAGAAAACGCAGGGCCCCTCGACCGGTTGACCGGCGTTCGGAAGGCGGGCCGCGTCAATCGACCATGGGCAGGTGCAGGCCCTGTTCGCGCGCACAGGCCTTGGCGATCTCGTAGCCCGCATCGGCATGGCGCATCACGCCCGTGCCCGGGTCGTTCCAGAGTACGCGCGCCAGGCGCCGGTCGGCGGCCTCGCTGCCGTCGGCCACGATGACCACGCCACTGTGCTGGCTGTAGCCCATGCCCACGCCACCGCCATGGTGCAGCGACACCCAGGTCGCGCCGCCGGCGACATTCAGCATCGCATTCAGCAAGGGCCAATCCGACACGGCGTCCGAGCCGTCGAGCATCGCTTCGGTCTCTCGATTCGGGGACGCGACCGAACCGGAATCGAGGTGGTCGCGGCCGATCACGATGGGCGCTGACAGTTCGCCGTTGCGCACCATTTCATTGAAGGCCAGCGCCAGCCTGTGGCGATCGCCCAGGCCGACCCAGCAGATGCGCGCCGGCAAGCCCTGGAAGCTGATGCGCTCGCGCGCCATGTCCAGCCAGCGATGCAGGTGCTTGTCGTCGGGGAGAAGTTCCTTGACCCGCGCGTCGGTCTTGTAGATGTCCTCGGGGTCGCCGCTCAGGGCCACCCAACGGAACGGACCCACGCCCCGGCAAAAAAGCGGACGCACATAGGCCGGCACGAAGCCCGGGAAGTCGAAGGCATCGTGGCAGCCAACGTCCTTGGCCATCTGCCGGATGTTGTTGCCGTAGTCGAAGGTCGGAATGCCGAGATCCTCGAAATGCAGCATCGCCTCGACATGCACGCGCATCGAGTGCTTGGCGGCGTCGATGACCGATTGCGGATCGGTCTTCTGGCGGTCCCACCACTGCTCCAGCGTCCAGCCGGCGGGAAGGTAACCGTTCAGCGGATCATGCGCGGAGGTCTGGTCGGTCACCGCATCCGGGCGCACGCCACGGCGCACGAGTTCGGGAAGGATTTCCGCCGCG
>JAPLSI010000146.1 GCA_026398715.1 Gammaproteobacteria bacterium | reverse complement strand
GTCGAACAACTGGCCAAGATCAGCAAGCTGCCGGTCGCGCTTGCCGTGGACGGCGGCGCGACGGAAGGCGGAAAGGTAACCTTGCTGCCTGCGGGCCTGTCCGCGAGCGCCAGCGATGGCAACCTGACTTTTTCCACCGGCACGCTGGCCAGCCTGTTGCTCGCGATTTCCGCGCCGGAAAGCATGGTGATCGTGCTGAGCGGCGCCGATGCGCAACTCGTTCCCGCCATCCTCGCGGTTCGCGACGGCGGTGGTTCGGTGTTGGCGCAGGACCCGGAAGTGTGTTTCGATTCCGCCGCCGCCGATGCCATGCAACGCCAGGGCGCGGCGGTCTATCCGGCGCTGGGACTGGCGCGGCAGATCGCTGCGCGCTGGCCGGCCTGATCCAAGGAGATTTTTAATGAATGCCCCGATCCGCGACATCCGAGGCGTGCTGATCAGCGTCAACCAGGGCCGGCTGTTGCTGCCCAACGCATCGGTCGCCGAGGTGATCACCTTCTCCGACCCCGAGCCGGTCGAGAACGCGCCTTCCTGGATGCTCGGTCAGATCCGCTGGCGCGGCTGGCGCTTGCCCTTGCTTTCGTTCTCGCGATTCGCGGGCTGGTCGGACGAGGAAGGCCAGATCGGCGCGAAGGTCGTGGTGCTCAAGGCCTTGGGTGGTAACCCGAAGCTGCCCTATTTCGCGGTGCTGTCCCAGGGCTTCCCGCGCCTGGTGACGGTGGCCCACTCGGCGCTGTCGGAATCCGGACAGAAAGACCTGCCGGTCGGCATCCATTCGATGGTGATGTTGAACGACGACGCCGCAGCGGTGCCCGACCTGGCCGGCCTGGAAACGCTGATCGAACAGGCGCTGTCGCAGGCCGCCTGAGCGGCACTAGCGCCAATCCCCGAACAGGGCATTGATGGCAGCCAGCGCAGCGAGGCCGGCCGTTTCCGTGCGAAGGATACGCGGACCCAGGCGCAAGCCCTGGTAGCCCGCCGCGCGCAGCACCAGTCGGTCGCGCTCCGACAATCCGCCTTCCGGGCCGATCAGCAGGGTGACCCGCTGGCCAGGTTCGATGCCTGCATCGGCGATTCCCTTTTCAGCGAGCGGGTCGAGGATGAAGCGCAGCCCGGGCGTCGCGTCGCTGGCGAAATGGGCCAGCGTCTGCGGCTCCATCACTTCAGGTAGGCGCGCACGGCCGCTTTGCTCGCACGCCGCCACCACCACGCCGCGCCAGTGCAACATGCGCTTGGCCGCGCGCTCGTTGTCGAGGCGCACCTCGGTGCGTTCGGTGACCACGGGCGCGATGCGAACCACGCCCAGTTCGGTGGCCTTCTGCAGGATCAGGTCCATCTTCTCGCCGCGTGCGATGCCCTGCGCCAAGGTCAGGTGCAGGTCCGACTCATTTTCCACGCGGCACTGGGTGAGTACCTGCGCTTCGGCTGCCTTTTTCGACAGCGACGAAATCCTTGCCGCGTAGTCGAAACCGTCGCCGTTGAACAAGGTCACCGGATCGCCCAGCCCCAGGCGCAGCACACGCACCAGGTGCGCCACGGCGTCCTCGGGCAGGGGCACGATGGCGCCTTCGGCCAGCGCGGCATCCACGTAGTGACGCACGACGCGCATCAGTCGGTCATCCTGTTTATCGCGCCGGTGGTGACGCGTGCCAACTGCTGTAGCGCCGCCTCGTCGATGCAGTACGGCGGCATCCAGTACAACACCTCGCCCAGTGGGCGCAGCAGCACGCCGTTGTCCAGCGCATGGCGATAGGCGCGCAAGCCGCGTTTTTCACGCGGATCGTAGTGGCGACGGGTAGCCCGGTGGGCCACCACCTCGATGGCGAGGATCATTCCCGTCTGCCGCACGTCGGCGACATGGGGATGGTCGCGCAAGGGTTCGGCCAGCGCCGCCATGCGGCCGGCGGTGACCCGATTCGATTCGAGCACGGGATCGGACTTGAAGATCGAAAGCGAGGCGAGCGCGGCTGCGCAGCCGAGCGGATTGCCCGTGTAACTATGCGAATGCAGGAAGGCGCGGTCGCGGCTCTCGGCCAGGAACGCTTCGTAGATGGCAGCGGTCGTCAGCACGGCGGACATCGGCATGAATCCGCCGGTCAGCCCTTTCGACAGGCACAGGAAATCCGGAGTGACGCCCGATTGCTCGCACGCGAACATCGTGCCGCTGCGGCCGAAACCCACCGCGATCTCATCGGCGATCAGGTGCGCGCCGTGCGCATCGCAGATTTCCCGCGCACGCCGCAGGTAGGCGGGATGGTGCATGCGCATGCCGCCGGCGCACTGCACCAGCGGTTCCAGGATCAGCGCGCAGATCTCGCCTTCGTTGTCTTCGAACAAAGCCTGCAGTTGATCGGCGCGACGCAATGCGCATTGTTCCGCCGACTCGCCCGGGGCCGCGTCGTAGGCATCGGGCGACGGCGCGAACAGGGGGATCAGCAACAGTGGCGCATAGGTACGCCGATACAGCGGGATGTCGCCCATGGACAGGGCGCCCAGGGTTTCGCCGTGGTAACCATTCTCCAGCGCCACGAAACGGCGGCGCCGGGACTGGCCGCGATTGAGGTGCGCGTGGAAACTCATCTTCAGCGCGATCTCCACCGCCGCCGAACCATTGTCGGCATAGAACACCCGGGCCAGGCCCGGCGGCGCGACCTGCAGCAGGGACTCCGCCAGCAGCACCGCCGGTTCATGCGTGAAGCCCGCGAAGATCACGTGCTCGAGTTCCTGCGCCTGCCGGGCGATGGCCGCGGCGATGCGCGGCTCGCCGTGGCCGAACAGGTTGGTCCACCACGAACTGACCGCGTCAAGGTAGCGATGGCCGTCCACGCCCTCCAGCCAGGCGCCGCGGCCGCGCCGGATCGGCAGCAGCGGCAACGCGTCGGGATGTTCGGCCATTTGCGTGCACGGATGCCACAGCACGGCGAGGTCGCGCGCCCGGAGCCGGGCCGCCTCTGCTAGCATCTGTGCATCGTTTTTTTCTTCCTGCATGTGCCCATGATCCCACCGATCTTGCCAATCATCCATGGCCGCCAGGAATACGAATCGGCCGGCTACCGCCGCGAAACCATCGATCTGGAATTTTCCAACGGCGAGCGCCGCAAGTACGAGCGCATCTCCAGCCGTGGCCACGGCGCCGTGATGATCGCCGCCATTCCCGAGCCCGGCACCATCCTGTTGATCCGTGAGTACGCCGCCGGCGTGCATCGTTATGAACTCGGCCTGCCCAAGGGCCGTCTCGACGCCGGCGAAACCGTGCTGGACGCCGCCAACCGGGAGTTGAAGGAAGAAACCGGCTTCGGCGCGCGCAAATTGACCCACCTGCGCTCGATCACGCTGGCGCCCGGTTACATGACCCACGAAATCCAGCTGGTGCTGGCCGAGGACCTGTATCCCGAGCGCCTGGTCGGCGACGAACCGGAGGAGCTCGAGGTCATTCCCTGGAAACTCGATGCCCTGCACGAACTGGTGCTGCGCGAGGATTGTTCGGAAGGCCGGTCCCTGGCCGGCATGTTCATCGTGCGCGAAGTGCTGGCCCAGCGATGACGCCCGAAATGCGCGAAGTGGTGCTGCAGCTGGCGCGCGACGCCGGCGCCGCGATCATGAAGGTGTACGTGCAGGACTTCGCAGTCGAGCACAAGGACGACCGCTCGCCGCTGACCGCCGCCGACATGGCCTCGCACCACCTCATCGTCGCCGGCCTGGAAGCCCTGACCCCGGACGTGCCGGTGCTGTCGGAAGAATCGAAGGACGTGCCCTGGGAAGTTCGTTCCACGTGGCGGCGCTACTGGCTGGTGGATCCGCTCGACGGCACCCGCGAATTCGTCAAGAAGAACGGCGAGTTCACCGTCAACATCGCGCTGATCGAGGACGGGATTTCCGTCTTCGGCGTGGTTTACGCGCCTGCGCTGGATGAAATGCATTACGGCGAGCGCGGGCGCGGCGCCTTTATCTGTGATGCCGGCGAGCAGCTGCCGATCGCCACGCGTCGGCCCGCGGCCGCACCGCTGCACGTGGCCGCCAGCCGGTCGCACATGGATGCCCGCAGCGCCGCGGCGATCGAACGCATGGGCGAGGTGCAACTGCTGGGCATGGGTTCGTCGCTGAAGTTCTGTCGCATGGCGGAAGCCAGGCTCGACGTCTATCCGCGTTTCGCGCCGACGTCCGAATGGGACACGGCCGCCGGGCAGTGCGTGCTGGAAGCCGCGGGCGGCGCCGTGATCACGCTCGACGGCGCGCCGCTGGCCTACAACACCAAGGCGTCGTTGCTCAATCCCGATTTCCTCGCGCTGGGCGACCCGGCGCTGCCGTGGAGGGATTGGCTTGGCTGATACCGCTTCGCCGATTTCGCGGCTGGTGCAGATAATGGCGAGGCTGCGCGACCCCGACGGCGGATGTCCGTGGGACGTCGAGCAGGACTTCGCCAGCATCGCCCCGTACACCATTGAAGAAGCCTACGAAGTCGCCGACGCGATCGACCGTGGCGACATGGACGACCTGAAGGACGAACTGGGCGACTTGCTTCTGCAAGTCGTGTTCCACGCGCGCATGGCCGAGGAGGCCGGCGACTTTGCCTTCGACGACGTGGTCAATTCGATCTGCGACAAGATGGTTCGCCGGCACCCGCACGTATTTGGTGATGTGGTGGTATCCGGGGTGGAAGAACAGACCCTCGCCTGGGAAGAGGGCAAGCGCGAGGAGCGCCTCGCCCGCGGCGGCGTGGTGGATGAGAGCGCACTCGCCGGCATCGCACGCGGTTTGCCGGAATGGCAACGCGCCATCAAATTGCAGAAACGCGCCGCGCGCGTGGGCTTCGACTGGCCGGACGTGAATCCGGTGTTCGACAAGCTGCACGAGGAAATCGACGAGTTGCGCGCGGAATTCGCCGCCGGCACCGGCCACGAAGCGCTGGAAGACGAGTTGGGCGACGTCTTGTTCGTCTGTGCCAACCTGTCGCGCCATGGCAAGGTCGATTTCGGCGCCTCGTTGCGCCGCGCCAACGCCAAGTTCGAGCGCCGCTTCCGGCGTATGGAAGCGATGGCCGCGGCCGACGGCGTGTCCCTGTCCGACCTGTCCCTCGAGGCGCAGGACGAATACTGGAATCGCGCAAAACGCGAGGAAAAGGCCAAGGCCCCTTGAGTTGATGCGGGCCCCCCCCGCGGGGCAGAATGGCCTGATCGAGGAGACACCGATGAGCCAGTTCGCCAGCTTTCGCGAGTTCTATCCCTACTACCTGTCCGAACACGCCAACACCACGTGCCGGCGATTGCACTTCGTCGGTACCTCGCTGGTGATCGGCTGCCTGGTGATGGGCGTGCGCAGCATGAATCCGGTCTGGATCCTGTACGCGCTGCTGTGCGGTTATGGCTTTGCCTGGATCGGCCACTTCTTCTTCGAGAAGAACAAGCCGGCCACCTTCAAGTACCCGTTCTATTCCTTCGCCGGCGACTGGGTGATGTACAAGGACATGCTGGTCGGCAAGATCCGCTTCTAGGGGCCAGGGGCAAGGGGCGGGCGCCAGCACCGGGCCGGGGCTGTCGGGATTTCACGCTGGAATCACCCCTCCCGGGGTGTAATTTCACAAAGCTGAAGACCCCCCTTCCCTCGAGGTGAGCCATGCGTCGTGACGATCCATCCGGACTGATTTTGCTGGTCGAAGACAACCGTAGCCTGTCGGAAATGGTGGGCGAGTACCTGGAATCCCGAGGATTTGGCGTCGATTACGCCGGCGACGGCGTCGACGGCCTGCGCCTGGCCACCGAGAACTCCTACGACGTGGTCGTGCTGGACCTGATGCTGCCGCGAATGGACGGCATCGAAGTCTGCCGCCGCCTGCGCAACGAATCGAAGAAATCCACTCCGGTGTTGATGTTGACCGCCCGCGACACCCTGGCCGACAAGGTCACGGGCCTGGACGCCGGGGCCGACGACTACCTGGTCAAGCCCTTCGCCATCCAGGAACTTGAAGCGCGGGTCCGTGCGCTGATTCGCCGCGACCGCCGCCAGGTCAGCGCCGAAGTGCTGAAGATCGCCGACCTGGTGCTGGACACGGCCAGCCTGCGGGTTACCCGGGCCGGCAGTGAATTGCAGCTTTCCCCGATTGGCTTGCGCCTGCTGACCATCCTGATGCGCGAATCGCCGCGCGTGGTCACTCGCCGAGACATCGAACGCGAGATATGGGGCGACGGCTTGCCCGATTCCGATACGTTGCGCAGCCATCTGTACAACCTGCGCAAGGCCATCGACCGGCCCTTCGAAAAACAACTGCTGCATACCGTGCAGACCGCCGGCTACCGCATCGCCGACCTCGACCACGCGCCCGCATGAGTGAAGGCAGCGGCCTGCGTCGAAAGATATGGGTCGCCTTCATCCTGCAGGCGGCGGCGATCAGCTTTGCCGCCGTGCTGGGCGTCTATGGTGCTTCGGCGGTGCTCAAGCACGTGCTGATCCAGCGCGCGTTGCAGGAAGAGGCCGCGCATTTCTGGGGCCGTCGCGAAGACGACCCGGCCGCCACCGTGCCCGATACCTACAACATGAACGGCTACCTGGTGCGCACAGGCGATCTGTCGCGAGTGCCCGAACCCTTGCAGCCGCTGCCCGTGGGCTTCCACAGCCTGCCGCGCGCGCAGGGTGGTTCGCTGGTGATGGTGGAGGATCGCGGCGGCATGCGCCTGTACCTGTTGTTCAAGCAGGAGCAGGTGGATTCGCTGGCCTTCTGGTTCGGCATGGCGCCCTTGGCGCTGGTGCTTGCCGTCGTCTATCTGATTGCATGGACCACGTATCGAACATCAAAGCGCGTCGTGTCGCCGGTGATCTGGCTGGCCAACCAGGTCCGCCACTGGGATCCCAAGCATCCCGATGCCACGGCATTGAAGCCCGAAAACCTTCCCGTGGATGTGGAAGGCGAGACCTTGACCCTGGCTTCGTCCCTGCATGATTTCGCCAGCCGCATCGGCAGCTTCGTCGAGCGCGAACACAATTTCACCCGCGACGCATCGCATGAACTGCGCACGCCGCTGACGGTGATCCGCGTGGCCGGCGACATGATGGACGGCGACGAGTCGCTGTCGCCCATGGCCCGACGCTCGCTCAAGCGCATCCAGGGCGCCGGGCGCGACATGGAAGCGTTGATCGAGGCGTTCCTGATCCTTGCGCGCGAAGGCGATACCGGCCTGCCCGATGACGATTTTTCCGTAGGCGCCGTGGCTTGCGAGGAACTGGAGAAGTCACGTCCCTTGCTGGCCGGCAAGCCGGTGGAACTCGAGCTGCATCGCGAGGCCGACCTGCAACTGCATGCGCCCGCCCGGGTGTTCTCGGTGATGTTGGGCAATCTGTTGCGCAACGCCTGCCATTACACCGAACAAGGCAAGGTAGTGGTGACTGTTCGCCGCGACAGCGTGCAGGTCGCCGATACCGGGGTCGGCATGAGCCCGGACGAGCTGGCGCGCGTGTTCGAGCCGTTCTATCGCGCCGGCGACGGGCGCAAGGACGGGCAGGGCATCGGCCTGTCGATCGTGCGTCGCCTGTCCGAGCGCTACGGCTGGCCGGTACGGTTGGAAAGCGAGCCTGGCAAGGGCACGACGGCCACCATCAGCTTTCCTTCAGCCGCCTGAGGCCATGCTCGGGAACATCGCGTGCGACCTGATGTCCCTGTGCTGCATCGTTGCATAATGCGCGGTTCGCGCGCCCCGTTTCCTTCCAACATCTGTCTTTCCGAAAATTCCCGTTCCAGGAGAATCCATGTCGTCGTCCCGTGTGACTGCCCCAGCCCGGCCCCGCTGGATCATTCCGGTCGTGCTGCTCGCCGTTGTCGCACTCGCCGCCTGGTGGTTCCTGGGCCGCGGTGAAAAGGACGATGCCGGCGGTTATCGCACCGGCGCCGTGGAGCGCGGCGAAATCCGCACCGCGATTTCCGCGACCGGCACGCTAAGTGCCACGGCCACCGTTGAAGTAGGTACGCAGGTCTCGGGCACGCTGCGCAGCGTGGAGGTCGATTTCAACGACAGCGTGACCAAGGACCAGGTGATCGCGCGCATCGATCCGAGCACCTTCCAGGCGCGCCTGGACCAGGCGTCGGCGGCGTTGTCGAGCGCCCGCGCGGGCTTGAGCGAAGCGCAGGCCGTGGCTCGCAATGCCGAGCTCGATTACAACCGAAAATCCGACCTGGTCACGCGCCAGCTGATATCCCGCACCGATGCCGACCAGGCAATGGCAGCCCGCGACCAGGCGCGTGCGCGCATCGTGTCGGCCAATGCACAGGTGCGGCAGCAGCAGGCCAACGTGGACAGCGCGCGGCTGGACCTCGAGAAGACCGTCATCCGGTCACCCGTGGATGGCGTGGTCCTGTTGCGCTCGGTGGAAGCGGGGCAGACGGTGGCCGCAAGCCTGCAGACGCCGGTGCTGTTCAAGATCGCCGGCGACTTGCGCAAGATGGAAATCGTGCTGGCCATCGACGAGGCCGACATCGGCCAGGTTCGCGAAGGACAGATGGCGCGATTCACCGTGGACGCCTTCCCGGACCGCAATTTCGCCGGTCGAGTGAAGCAGGTTCGCCTCGCCGCCACCAACACGGCGAATGTCATCACCTATCCGGTGGTCGTTGAAGTGGACAATCCCGACCAGACGCTGTTGCCCGGCATGACCGCTAACGCCGAGATCGAGATCAGCCGGCGACCGGATGTGTTGAGCGTGCCCAATGCGGCGCTGCGCTTCCGTCCTGCGGAAGAGAGCAAGGCCAACATGGGGCCGGGCTTCGGCGCGCCGGCCAACCCCAGCCGCACGTCCGCCACCGGCGCCAACGGCGGCCAGGGCGGCGCGGGTTTCGTGCAGGCCTTCGAGAAGATCGCCGCCGGATTGCAACTGGACGCGGCCCAGAAGTCGGCGTTCGACTCTGCACTGCAGCAGATGCGCGACCGGGCGCAACAGATGCGCGCGGGCGGCGCGGCTGCAGCGGGTGCGAGTGGTGCCGCGGGCAATGGGGGCAATCGCGCCCAGGGCGGTCCGCCGCAGGGTGGCGGCGCCGACCGAAGCCGGCGCATGGCCGAACGCATGAAAAAAACTTTCGAAGGCTTCCGCGCCAGTTTGCGTCCGGAACAACAGGCCAGGTGGGATGCCGAGTTGCTGGCGATGACCAGTGGCAAGCGCGCGCCCGTTTACAAGCTGGTGGACGGCAAGCCTGAGCAGGTGACCATCCGCGTCGGCACCAGCGACGGCAGCCGCACCGAGATCATCGGCGACGGCCTGGCCGAAGGCGATCTGGTCATCATCGGCAGCGCCCGCCCCACGCCATGACCGACGCCACGCCCATCATCCAGACCGAGGATTTGCGCAAGGTCTATTCGCCCGGCACCCAGGCCGAAGTGAAGGCGCTGGACGGCGTCAACCTGCGCATTGATCGCGGCGAGTTCGTCGCGATCATGGGTGCGTCGGGCTCGGGAAAATCCACGCTGATGAACGTGATCGGCTGCCTGGATCGCCCCAGTGGCGGCCGCTACCTGTGCGACGGCGTGGATGTCGCCACCCTGGACGCCGAATCCCTCGCGCGATTGCGCCTGGAGAAGATCGGTTTCGTCTTCCAGGGCTTCAACCTGCTGTCGCGCATGGAT
Source organism: Gammaproteobacteria bacterium (assembly GCA_026398715.1). The sequence continues at coordinate 2,140 of JAPLSI010000146.1, read as the reverse complement.
GCGCTGCACAACGTGATGATGCCGCTGGGTTATTCCAACACGCCGCTGGCCGAGCGTACCGAACGCGCGCGCGCAGCGCTGGACGCCGTTGGCCTGGGCGAGCGCACGCACCACCGTCCCGGCGAAATGTCCGGCGGCCAGCAACAACGCGTTTCGATCGCGCGCGCGTTGATCAACCATCCCGCCCTGGTGCTGGCCGATGAACCGACCGGCGCGCTGGACACCAGGACCAGCGCGGAAGTGATGAAGCTATTCGAAAAATTGAAGGCGCAAGGCCAGACCATCGTGCTGATTACCCATGAAGCCGATGTCGCCCACCATGCCGACCGCATCTGCGTGATGCGCGACGGCAAGTTGTACGAGGGCGAACACGGCCTGGGAGCCGCGGCATGACCTGGAACGACACGCTGCGCACCGCGGTGTTTGCGCTGCGTGGAAACTGGATGCGCAGCACGCTGACATCCCTGGGCGTCATCATCGGCATCGCCGCAGTGATCGTGATGGTGTCGGTGGGGCAGGGCACGCAGGCCGAAATCGACAAGATGGTGTCCGGCTTGGGCGCCAATCGCCTGGACATCAGTTCCGGCGCGCCGAGTACCGGCGGCATCCGGGGCGGCGCGGGCAGCCAGCAAACGCTGACCGACGGCGACGCGCTGGCGATCCGCGAACAGATACCGGAAGTGCAGTACGTGGCAGCGGGCACGCGCGGCAACGCGCAGATCGTCTATGCCGAGAACAACTGGTCCACCAGCTGGCAGGGCGTGCAGCCGGATTTCTTCGAGATCAACGGCTGGAAGATTGGCGCGGGCGCCGGGCTGGAGCCGGGCGACTACACGTCGGCGGCCAAGGTCGTGGTGATCGGCGAAACCATCCGTCGCGAATTGTTCGGCGAGGAAGATCCGCTGGGCCAGAGCCTGCGAATCGGCAAGGTGCCGTTCCGCGTGGTCGGCGTGCTGTCGCCCAAGGGCCAGGGCGGCTTCGGCCAGGACCAGGACGACGTGATCATGGTGCCGCTGGAAACGGCGCGTCGCCGCCTGACCGGCGCCTCCGGCGCGCCGCCGGGCACCGTGCGCCAGATTGCGCTGGGCGTGACCCGCAGCGAGGACCTGTCCTTCGTGCAGGAGGAAGTGGAAGCGCTGCTGCGTGAGCGCCACAAGATCGCCGCCGGCGCCGAGGACGACTTCAGCGTGCGCAATATTTCCGAGATCGTCGCCACGCGCACGCAGACCACGCGCATCATGTCGCTGCTGCTGGGCGCGGTCGCAGGCATTTCGCTCATCGTCGGCGGCATCGGCATCATGAACATCATGCTGGTCTCGGTGACCGAGCGCATCCGGGAAATCGGCTTGCGCATGGCCGTGGGCGCGGGCCCGCGCGACATCCAGCGGCAGTTCCTGACCGAGGCGATGCTGATCTCGTTCGGCGGCGGCATCATCGGCACGCTGATCGGCATCGCCGGGGCGCTGCTGGCCGGCAAGCTGGGGTCCCTGCCGGTGCTGCTGGACTGGCACGTGGTGGCGCTGGCAGCGGGTTGTTCGGTAGCCACGGGCCTGTTCTTCGGCTTCTACCCGGCACGCAAAGCTGCACAGCTCGACCCGATCGAGGCGCTTCGCCACCAGGGCTGATCGTGCAGCCGGTATCATTGCGCGCATGACAACGTCCGCCAGCACAGCCCACACCGCCCTCGTCATCCACGGGGGCGCCGGTGTTTCATCGCGCGATTCCATCAGCAGCGACGATGAGATCGCCATCCGCCACGATCTGGATCGCGCGCTCGATGCCGGCCAGCAGGTGCTCGCGTCGGGCGGAACCGCGCTCGATGCGGTGACCGCCGCCGTCGTCGTGCTGGAGGATTCGCCCTGGTTCAACGCAGGCAAGGGTTCGGTGTTCGATGCCGAGGGCCGGCACGAACTCGACGCATCCATCATGGAAGGCCATACGCGCCGCGCCGGCGCCGTGGCGGCGGTGAACACGGTGAAGAATCCGGTGCTGCTGTCGCGCGCGGTGATGGAACATTCCGAACACGTGATGCTGGTGTCGGCCGGCGCCGAAAAGTTCGCCGACACCCGTGCCGACATCCAGCGCGTCGCGCCGAACTATTTCGACACCGACCGGCGCTGGCAACAATTGCTCGATGCCC
>JAPLSI010000184.1 GCA_026398715.1 Gammaproteobacteria bacterium | reverse complement strand
GTGGCGCTTCTGCCACTCGGCCTTTACACGGGCCTTGTCGATGTCGGTTGCGTCTTCACCCAGCGTCTGCAGCTCGGCTTCCAGCGAACCACCCAGCACGATGTCGGTACCGCGGCCTGCCATGTTGGTGGCAATGGTGATCGCCTTCGGGCGACCGGCCTGCGCAACAATCTGCGCTTCGCGTTCGTGCTGCTTGGCATTCAGGACTTCGTGCGGGATACCGGACTCGGCCAACTGGTTGGCGAGCATCTCGGACGTCTCGATGGACGTGGTGCCCACCAGCGCCGGCTGGCCGCGCTCGTAGCAATCCTTGATGTCGTTGATCACCGCGTTGAACTTGGCTTCCTTGGTCAGGTACACCAGGTCGGAATGGTCCTTGCGCACCATCGGGCGGTGGGTCGGGATGACCACCACTTCCAGGCCGTAGATGGTCTGGAATTCGTAGGCTTCGGTATCGGCCGTGCCGGTCATGCCGGACAGCTTGGAATACATGCGGAAGTAGTTCTGGAAGGTGATGGACGCCAGCGTCTGGTTCTCGCGCTGGATGGTGACGCCTTCCTTCGCTTCCACGGCCTGGTGCAGGCCATCGGACCAGCGACGGCCCGCCAGCGTACGGCCGGTGAACTCGTCCACGATGATCACTTCGCCGTCGCGCACGATGTAGTCCACGTCGCGCTGGTACAGCGCATGCGCGCGCAGGCCGGCATTCAAGTGGTGCACCACGGCCAGGTTGTTGGCCGAATACAAAGTATCTTCTTCGGCAATCATGCCGCCTTCGCGCAGCAGTTGTTCGGCATGTTCCATGCCCTGCTCGCTCAGGTGGACCTGCTTCTGCTTTTCGTCCACCCAATAGTCGCCGGACTCGCTGTCTTCTTTTTCCTGCTTGGTCAGGCGCGGGATGATGGCGTTGACCTTCAGGTACAGCTCGGGCGATTCGTCGGCCGGGCCGGAGATGATGAGCGGTGTGCGCGCTTCGTCGATCAGGATGGAGTCGACTTCGTCGACGATGGCGTAGTTCAGGCCACGCTGGAAACGGTCTTCCTTGGCCAGCGCCATGTTGTCGCGCAGGTAGTCGAAGCCGTATTCGTTGTTGGTTCCGTAGGTGATGTCGGCGCCGTAGGCGCCCTTCTTGTCGCTGTGCGGCATGTTGGGATAGACCACGCCAACACTCATGCCCAGGAAGTTGTAGAGCTTGCCCATCCAGGCGGCGTCGCGCCGGGCCAGGTAGTCGTTGACGGTAACCAGGTGCACGCCCTTGCCGGACAGCGCATTCAAATACACCGGAAGGGTTGCAACCAGGGTCTTGCCTTCACCGGTGCGCATCTCGGAGATGCGGCCGCTGTGCAGCACCATGCCGCCGACCATCTGTACGTCGTAGTGGCGCATGCCCAGCACGCGGCGCGAGGCTTCGCGGCACACGGCGAAGGCTTCGGGCAGCAACTGGTCGAGCGTGGCGCCCTCGGCGATGCGCTTCTTGAACTCGTCGGTCTTGGCCTGCAGTTCCGAATCGGAGAGTTTCTCCAGCCCTGGTTCCATCGCGTTGATGCGGGCGACATTTTTCTGGAACTGGCGGAGCAGTCGTTCGTTGCGACTGCCGAAGATTCGGGTAAGCAGACTGTTGAGCATGGGGTGGCCGTAGAAATGGAAAAGGCGGCTGGTCCCTTGCGGGGGCCTGAGCCGCCTAGTTTAACTTGGGGAGCCTGTCTGCGATATCAAGCTGACTGGCGGGCGCGACGGGCAGGATGCCCGAGTGTCGCGGGAGGCAGGATGCCGGGAGCGACCGGGCTTCAGCCGCTGACTTTGTCCAGGAACTTGCGCGGATTGACCGGGCGTCCGTTGACGTGGACTTCGAAATGCACGTGCGGACCGGTGGAACGGCCCGTGGAGCCGGCCTTGGCCAGCTGCTGGCCGGTGCGCACGATGTCGCCGGCGCGGACCACCAGACGGGAATTGTGGCCGTACAGGGTGCTGTAGCCGTTGCCGTGGTCCACTTCCACCACGTTGCCGTAACCGGACTTGACGCCGGCGAAGCTGACCACGCCGCCGGCGGCTGCCAGCACGGGGTCGCCGGTGTTGGCGTCGAAGTCGATGCCCAGGTGATGCGCCATACCGCCGCGGAACGGGTCGGTGCGGCGGCCGAAGCCGGAGGTGATGTAGCCCTTTGACGGACGGCCCGACGGGATGGCGGCCAGCTGAAGCTGCTGGTTGTACATCATGGATTCGAGCACCGACAGCTGGTTGCCGGATTCGTCGAACTTGGCCTGCAAGTCGTCCAGGCTCTTGAGCAGGTCGCCGGCCGGCACGTCTTGCACCGACTCGTTACCACCCATGCCCGGCACCTTGCCGAAGTTGAACTCGCCATCCGACAGCTTGCCGTCGCGGGTCAGGCGCTGGCCGAGGGCGTTCAGGCGGTTGGCCTGGGCCTGCAGCTCGCCAACGCGGGCGGCTACGGCGTTGATCTCGCGCTGCGCGTCTTCGCGGGCGGCGGCGAGTTCGGCTTGTTGTTTGCCGAGGTACTGCTGGAGCCTGGCGATCTTCGATTCGGCTGCGCCGTTGGCGCCGCGGATGGCAAAGCCCGAGCCGAAAGCTACGGCCAGCAAGGCAATGCAGGAACCGCCAATGATCGATGCGACTTTGGGATTACCGAGCGAGAACTTCTTTGGCGCCCGGAAAAACCTGGATACGATGATAACGTTCATCATGGTTAAACGTACTCACTCTCAAGATCGTGGCGCGGCTGGAGCTGGCTCGCCCCCGCAGGCCCTTCAGGCGGCTGCGTCGGCGGGGCTTGGCCCCCTGATCCAGCGTGCCCAGATGCTGGCTCGCCTCGATCAGTTGCTGCGTCAGAATCTGCCCGCCGCGGTGGCCCAACAATGTCGCTTGGCCAACGTGGATCAGGACCGACTCGTGTTTTTGGTCAACGCTCCGGTCTGGAAGAACAAGCTGCGGCTGATGGCTGATGTCCTGTTGGACGCAGCTGCCGCGGCAGGATTTCCGGCCCGCACGTTGGTCGTCAAAGTGGTACCGAGTTTCGACATCTCCCCGGAGATGACTATCGGCAAACCCCTTTCTGAAGCCGTCCGCGAATCGTTGCGGGCGACCGCCCAGTCTGTGAAGGATCCAGACCTCCGGGCTCAATTGATGAAGCTGGCTTCCTTGCCTTAGACACTTGTTCTTGGAGGGCATAATGCCCGACGCGGCCGGGTGAGCCGTTAAGTGGCGGTTAATTCGTGCTGAATGTGACGAATCAGGGCGGAAAGAGCCACCCACGTCACAGAATGAAGGCTTATCTGTTCAGCCCGTGGGCTGAGGCCTGACGCTTGATTCAGGCCTGTGCCGGGTGGGCGTAGGAGATCGGGGCCGTGGCCGCCGCTTCCTCGTCATCGAAAGTGACGTATTCCCAGGCCGACTGCTCGGCCAGCAGGGCCAGCAGCAGCTTGTTGTTGAGGGCATGGCCGGACTTGTAGCCGTAGAAGGCGCCGATAAGGCTGTGGCCCAGCAGGTACAGGTCGCCGATGGCGTCCAGGATCTTGTGCTTCACGAACTCGTCCTCGTAACGCAGGCCGTCTTCGTTCAGCACCCGGTAGTCGTCCAGCACGATGGCGTTGTCCATGCTGCCGCCCAACACCAGGTTGCGCTCGCGCAGGTACTCGATGTCCTTCATGAAGCCGAAGGTGCGCGCGCGGCTGACTTCCTTCACGAAACTGGTAGACGAGAAATCGATCTCGGCGCTGGACACGGACTTCTGGAACATCGGGTGGTTGAAGTCGATGGTGAAACCGACCTTGAAGCCGTCGAAGGGCTCGAACCGCGCCCACTTGTCGCCGTCCTCCACCTTGATGGTGTTCTTGATGCGGATGAACTTCTTGGCCTTGTTTTGTTCCTCAATTCCCGCGGACTGCAGCAGGAAGACGAACTGACCGGCCGAGCCGTCCATGATCTGCACTTCGGCCGTGGACAGGTCTACGTAGGCGTTATCGATGCCCAGGCCGGCCATGGCCGACAGCAGGTGCTCGATGGTTTTGACCTGCACGTTGTTTTCGATCAACGCGGTGCAAAGGCTGGTATCGCCGACCAGGTGGGCTTGCGCCTTGATCTCGACGGTACGCGGGAAGTCGGTGCGGCGGAAAACGATGCCGGTGTCGGGCGCTGCCGGGCGCAAGGTCATGTAAACCTTTTCGCCACTGTGAAGCCCCACGCCAGTGGCGCGGATGACGTT
>JAPLSI010000241.1 GCA_026398715.1 Gammaproteobacteria bacterium | reverse complement strand
TTGCACCTGCTGGCCATCGCGCACGAAGCGGACGTGCCGCTGGTGCTTGAGGATTTCGAAGACGCGGCGCGTGGCACGCCCGTCATCGCCGACCTCAAGCCCGGGGGTCGCTTCACGGCAGTGGAGCTGACGGCTGCGGGCGGCACCTCCCAGGTTGCCCGCGAATTGCAGACGGCCCGCATGATCGAGGACACGCCGACCGTCACCGGTCGCAGCCTGTTCGACGAATTGAAGTCCGCGATGGCTGCGCCTGAAGGCCAGCAGGTCGTGCGCACGGTCGCCGCGCCGATCAAGGCCCGCGGCGGCTTCTCGATCCTTTACGGAAACCTGGCGCCCGAAGGTTGCGTGCTGAAACTGGCAGGCCACGGTCGCCTGCATCACGAAGGCCCGGCACGCGTTTTCGAAAGCGAGGAAGACGCATTCGCTGCGGTTCAATCCGACGGCATCAAACCGGGCGACGTGCTGGTCATCCGCAACGAAGGTCCCGCCGGCGGCCCCGGCATGCGCGAGATGCTCGCCGTCACTGCGGCGCTGGTCGGCCGCGGACTGGGCAACGACGTCGCCCTGATTACCGACGGCCGTTTCAGCGGCGCGACGCACGGCTTCATGGTGGGACACATCGCGCCCGAAGCCGCACGCGGCGGTCCGATCGCATTGCTGCGCGAGGGCGACCTCGTGCGCATCGACGCCGACTCGCGGCGCCTGGAAACCGATGCAGACCTCGACTCGCGCCGCGCCCTGTGGCGCGTACCGGAACCCAAGGTAACCCGCGGCGCCCTCGCCAAGTACGCCCGACTGGTCGGATCGGCAGCCCGAGGCGCCGTCACCGACGAATCACTTCATATCCCATCCCGTTCCGGAGAAACCGCATGACCACCACCATCGCCACCACCGACGCGCTGAAGCAATCGAAGATCGCCATCCTGGGTTATGGCAGCCAGGGGCGTGCCCATGCGCTCAACCTCCACGAGTCCGGCCTGGATGTCGTGGTCGGCGTGCGCGCCGGCGGCAAGGGCTGGACCCAGGCACAGGCCGATGGCCTCCGCGTCGCCGAGCCCGCCGATGCGGTGAAGGACGCCGACCTCGTCGCCGTGCTGACGCCGGATATGGTGCAGCCCGCGCTGTATGCCCAAGCCATCGCACCCAACATCAAGCCCAACGCGGCCCTGTTGTTCGCGCATGGTTTCAACGTCCACTTCAAGCAGATCAAGCCGCGCGCCGACATCGACGTCATCCTGGTCGCGCCCAAGGGCCCGGGCGCGCTGGTTCGCCGCGAATATGAAAAAGGCCATGGCGTGCCCTGCCTGTTCGCCATCGAACAGGACGCCAGCGGCCATGCCCGTGAAAAAGTGCTGGCCTACGCGGCCGGCATCGGCGGCGCCCGCGCCATGCTGATCGAAACCCACTTCGCCGAAGAAACCGAAACAGACTTGTTCGGCGAGCAGGCCGTGCTGTGCGGCGGCGCGACCGAACTCGTGCTGCAAGGGTTCGAGACGCTGGTGGAAGCGGGCTACAAGCCCGAAGTCGCCTACTACGAGTGCCTGCACGAACTGAAGCTGATCGTCGACCTGCTGCACGAAGGCGGGCTGGCCAAGATGCACCAGTTCGTTTCCGAAACCGCTCAATACGGCGACCTGACCCGCGGCCCGCGCGTGATCAACGATGAGACCCGCACCCGCATGCGCGAAGTGCTGGCCGAAATCCGCGATGGCCGCTTCGCCAAGGAATGGGTGGCCGAGTACGAGGCCGGCAACGGCAACTACAACGCCATGAAACAGCGCGACCTGGCCCATCCGATTGAACAGGTAGGCCTTGCGCTGCGCGCACGAATGCCCTGGTTGAACCCTGCGGGAGCATGACGACATGGACGGATCACGACAACTGTCCACCCGGGTCTGCACTGGCGCGCAGTGGTTGCTGCAGGCGCTGGAGGAAGAAGGCTGCGAGGTGATGTTCGGTTATCCCGGCGGCGCGGTGATGCCGGTGTACGACGCACTCGTCGACAGTCCCATCAGGCACATCCTGGTGCGCCATGAACAAGGCGCCGCACTGGCGGCCGACGGCTACGCACGCGCGTCCGGAAAAGTCGGTGTCTGCCTGGCGACCTCCGGCCCGGGCGCCACCAACCTGCTGACCGGCATCGCCAACGCCTTCCTCGATTCCGTGCCGATGGTCGCCATCACCGGCCAGGTGCAGACGATGGTGATGGGCACCGATGCGTTCCAGGAAGTGGACGTGTTCGGCATGAGCCTGCCGGTGGTCAAGCACAGCTACATCGTGCGCCGCGCCGAGGACGTCTATGCCACGGTGCGCGAAGCCTTCGCCATCGCCCGTTCGGGTCGGCCGGGTCCGGTGCTGATCGACCTGCCGAAGGATGTCGCTTTGGCAAGTGCGCAGGCACGCGCGCCTCGCTTCAAGCAGGGCAGCGATCGACGCGGCGAGTCGGATGGCCTGATGCGCGCCCGCGCCTTGCTGGCCACGGCAAAACGTCCATTGCTGTATGTCGGTGGCGGCGTCGGCATGGCCAATGCCGAAGGCCCGCTGCGCTCGCTGATGCGCTCGACCGGTTTGCCCGCCGTGTACACGCTGAAGGGCCTGGGCTCGGTCGATCCGGACGCGCCGTTCAACCTCGGCATGCTGGGCATGCACGGCAACCCGGCGGCAAATCACGCGGTGCAGGAATGCGACCTGCTGATCGTGGCTGGCGCGCGCTTCGACGACCGTGCGACCGGCAAGCTCGATACGTTTGCGCCGGGCGCCCGCGTCCTGCACATGGACATCGATGCAGCGGAAATCGGCAAGCTGCGCAAGGCCGATGTCGGCCTGCGCGGAAAGTTGTCGGAACAACTGCCGGCGCTGGCGCAACCGCTGAATATCTCGCCCTGGCTGCAGCGTTGCCGGGACTTGAAATCAACGCATGCCGAACGCTATGACGCGCCCGGCGATGGCGTTTTCGCACCCGCATTGCTGAAACAACTGTCCGAAGCAGGCGGCAATCGCCTGATCGTCGCCAGCGACGTGGGCCAGCACCAGATGTGGGTTGCACAGCATTGGCGCGTGCCGCGTGCCGCGGCGCATCTTTCCAGCGGCGGCCTGGGCACGATGGGCTTCGGCCTGCCTGCCGCCATTGGCGCGCAACTGGCGCGACCCGATGCCTGCGTGGTCTGCGTCAGCGGCGACGGCTCGATCATGATGAACATCCAGGAACTGGCCACGCTAAAGCGCTACGGCATCCCGGTGAAGATCGTGCTGCTGGACAACTCGTGCCTGGGCATGGTCCGGCAGTGGCAGGAGTTGTTCTTCGCCGAGCGATACAGCGAGGTCGATCTTTCCGACAATCCCGATTTCGCCGTGCTGGCCCGCGCCTTCGGCATCCCGGCCTTCACCGTGGATCGCGCCGACCAGGTGCCGGCGGCCATCGAGCGGCTGCTGGAGGAAGACGGTCCGCTCTTCTGCCACGTCAAGATCGACCCGCGCGCCAATGTCTGGCCGTTGGTGCCGCCCGGCAAGTCCAATGCACAAATGATGGGATGCGCGGCGTGACTGTTGATTTTCACATCGAGCTCGACCACAGCGAAGGCGCGCTGCTGCGCCTGCTGGGCACCATCGAGCGGCGCGGCTTCGCCCTGCTCAATCTCGCCGCCGACAAGCCCGATGAGGAGAGCTACGTCGTGCGCCTGAGATTGGCCGGCGAACGCGACCCGCTCGTCCTGTGCCGCCAACTGGAACGCCTGGTGGAGGTGCGCCTGGTGAAGGTGGTCCCCCCGCCGCCCGAACCACCGCCGCCACCAGGCTTCCAGGCTACCTGGCTTTGATTCCCGACCAACCCATCCAATTCCCCCGGAGAACCACCATGAACCAGCGAATTAGCAGCGAGTCGTCGTCACGCATCCCCCGCGCACTGCGCACACCGACTTGCGAGCAATCCCATGACCCCGTCCTTCGAACACCTGGCCACACCCGACTTCGCTGAAACCGATCACGCTGCATTCCCCCTGCAGTCCAGCGGCCGCCGCGCCGCCAATCCGCGCCACGTTGCGCCGCTGCATATCGTCACGCCGCTGCTTGATACCGAGATAAACGGTCGCAAGGTCGGGCTGAAGCTCGACAACCTGCAGCCGGCCCGATCCTTCAAATTGCGCGGCATCGGCAGACTCTGCCAGCACCACGCCGATCGCGGCGTACAACACTTCGTCTGTTCCTCCGCCGGAAACGCGGGCTATGCGGTCGCCTGGGCGGGCCGCGCACTGGGCGTATCCGTCACTGTCTTCGTACCCGGCAACACACCCGAACACGTTCGCCGGCGCATCGCCTCACTCGGCGCCCGCGTACACGTCGTCGGCGACGTCTGGGACCATGCCAACGCCGCAGCCATGGAACTCGCCCGCTCGCCTGGCTGCGCCTTCATCCCGCCCTTCGACCACCCGATGCTCTGGCAGGGCCATGCCTCGCTGGTGGACGAACTGGTCGTGCAATGCGAACGCGCGCCCGACGCGATCCTGCTGGCCGTGGGCGGCGGCGGCCTGCTGCTGGGCGTGCTGGAAGGACTGGCCCGCGTGGGTTGGCGCGACACGCGCGTGTTCGCGGTCGAGCCCGAACGCGCATCGTCGTTGGGGCCGAGCCTGCAGATGGGACGCGTTGTCGAACTTGCGCGGCCAAATTCAGTCGCCAGCAGCCTGTGCGTGAAGCGGATCGCCCCGTCGCTGGTGGCCGCCTGCGCCGGAAGAAAGGTCAGTGCGCTCACCGTCAGTGACGACGAAGCCACCCACGCCTGTGTACGGTTGGCCGAAGACCATGGGCAAGTGGTGGAGCCCGCTTGCGGCGCAGCGCTGGCGCCGCTGTACGCGGACCACCCGGCGCTCGCCGGCTTGCGCAGCGTGGTCGCGATCGTCTGCGGCGGAATGGTGGTCACCCTGGAACAACTGGCGCAGTGGAGTCGAGCAGGCCTGGACTGAAGCGAACGCGCTCTCCCCTTGACCGCTCACCGCGCCACTTCCAACATAGGGAAACGCCTATTGGGAACTATCGAATGACCGCCGCCATCGGCAAGACCCGCATGGAAGCCTTCAGCGATGGCGTCATCGCCATCCTGATCACCATCATGGTGCTGGAACTGAAGGTTCCGCACGGCGACACCCTGGAAACACTGTTGCCGCTTTGGCCGGTGTTCCTCAGCTACGTGTTGAGCTTCGTTTACCTGGGCATCTACTGGAACAACCACCACCACATGATGCATTTGTGCCGCGTCGTGACCGGGCCGATGTTGTGGGCGAACCTGCACCTGTTGTTCTGGCTGTCGCTGGTTCCGTTTGCGACCGGCTGGATGGGCGAGAACCATTTCGCCGCGATGCCCACTGCGCTGTACGGCGTCGTGCTGCTGATGGCCGCCATTGCCTATTGGCTGCTGCAGCAATTGATCATCGCCTCGCAAGGCGCCGACTCCATCCTCAAGCACGCCGTCGGCAGCGACTGGAAGGGAAAGCTCTCCCCGGTCCTGTATGCGGGCGCGATTCCTCTTGCCTTTGTTTCGCCGTGGATATCGATGGCCCTGTATGTTTTCGTGGCCGTGCTTTGGCTGGTGCCGGACCGGCGCATCGAAAACGAACTGGCAGGCGGCAGGACGTGACCTTGCTTGCACCGCTGACGCGGCCGGAGTTCGCGGACTACCAGGCAATGTCCATACCGATGTATGCCCACGAGAAAGTCAGGTCCGGCGAATGGGCTGAAGCCGACGCGTTGCGCCTGGCGCGCGAGGCCTTCGACCTGCTGTTGCCGAACGGCCTGGATACGCCGGACAACTACTTGTTCGGATTGCGCGAGGCATCGAACGGGCCCTTGCTCGGCGTACTGTGGTTCGCGATCCGCCAGCGCGCCGGCGACCGCATCGCTTACGTTTACGAGATCGTCATCCACCCACAGTTCCAGCGACAGGGCCACGCCAGCAGTGCGTTCCGCGCACTTGAGGACAAGGTTCGGGAATTGGGATTGTCGGGGATCGCCCTGCACGTGTTCGGCCACAACACCGGCGCGCGCGCCTTGTACGAGTCGCTCGGCTACGCAACCACCAACATCACGATGTTCAAGCCAATCGGCTAGTCAGACGCGCCGGCTTCGGCATCCAGCCACTGCACCAGGGCGGCGCGTGCCGACAGATTGTGCACGGGCAACACCAGCACGTCGCCGGCACGTGACCAGTCCAGGATCGCGCGGGCCGCGTCGACTTCCGGAAGCAAGGTGCGCATGGCCGATTCCGGCAAGCCCTGGCGATGCAGTTCCGCCTGCAGCAGGGCAGGCACTTCTCCCGGTTCACGTCCGCGAAGATAGCCTTGCAGGTCCTTGAGCACGACGAAGTCCGGCTTGGCCGCCGCGGCAGCGCGCGCAAGTTGCACGATGGCCTCGTTGTCGCGGTTGCCGGCCTGGCCGAGCAGCAAGCCCATTCGACCGCCGGAGGATGCGCGCACGCGTGCCGCGACCGACAGCAGGCCGGCGAGTCCCTCCGGGTTGTGCGCGTAGTCCAGGAAAACCGTGGCGCCACCGATCGTCCAGCGCTCGAGGCGACCGGGATTGTCTTCTCGCCTGCGGCCAAAGTCCGCGAGTACGGCGCGAATCATTGCAACCGGAATGCCCACGCAGGCCGCCAGCAGCGAAGCGCCGGCGAGGTTGGCAATGTTGTAGCGCGCCGATCCGGACAGGGTGAGGGGCATTGCCTCGACCTCGCCCAGGTCATGGCTGGCGCCTTCCAGCGAAAGCGACAAGCGACCTGCAGCCACGCCGCAGGTGGCGCCGCCGCGCTGGCGATGCGCGACCATCAACGCATCCGAATCGTCCAGCGAAAACCAGGCCAGCGGGCATTCGAGGTTGGCGGATTTCTCGACAAGCAACGCATCGTCGGCATTCAGCACCAGCACGCCATCGGCGCCGATGGCGCGCGCGAGCACCAGCTTGGCGTCGGCCAGCCGCGCCAGGTCATGCACGCCGTACTCGCCGAAGTGATCGGGACTGATATTGGTGACGATGCCCGCGTTGGCATGGTCCACCGCCAGGCCGCGGCGCAGGATGCCGCCGCGCGCGGTTTCCAGGACTGCCGCCTGCACGCGTGTATCGCGCAATACCTGGCGCGCGCCGGATGGACCGGAGTAATCACCACTCTCGATCTGATCGCCGTTGATGAAGACGCCGTCGGTGCAATTGAAGCCGGCAGGCTTTCCGGCTGCGCCGAACATCGCCGCCAGCAGGCGCACCGTGGTGGTCTTGCCGTTGGATCCGGTAACCAGCACCGTTGGAATATCGTGCAACCCGGTCCAGTCGACATCGGCCAGGCTCGCTGGCAATCCGGTGAGTGGCCAGGTGCGACTGCCCTGCCCCGCACCGACGGAAATGGAATCATCGTCGTAGAAGGCAGGCAGCCCGTGCTGCGAAGCGATTGCCATCAGCATCATGGCTTTGCGGTTCGATTCCGCCGCGGCGAAACGAAGAATCGTCTCCAGCGCCGAATCAAAATCCCAGGTGGCGGGATAGCCCGGTGCCTGCGGCAGCGGCAAGCCCTGCGCCGCAACGGCGGCGCCTTGCCAGGCCCATTCATTCACCTCGGTCGCGGACAGCAGCTGGTCCAGCGGCGCCGTGAACGCCAGCGAGGCGCCGCCGGCATGGCGATCGATTGAAATAGAAGGTTCCGGCCACTCCAGGGCCGCCACCATGCGACGAACCCGCGATTCCCAATCGGCGATCTGTGCGCCGCCGGCCACGAGCACGTCGGCGATCGCCGCGCAGTCGTGGAAATACAGATTGGGTCCGGTCAGGCGCCTGGAGCTGTCGAAATAGCCGGGCGCGGACTCGCTCAGTCGTCCTCCTCGCGACCCAGGCGCACGCCACGTTCATCGCGCACCAGGCCTTCGATTTCGCTTACCGCCTCATCCGTACCCATCACCGTTGCCGGCACGGTCGCTTCGGCCTTGAGCAGCGGCGCGGAGCCTTCGGCGCGGAACTTGATGACCTGCTTCCACGATCGCGTCAACGCGTCCGCGAAGATCAGCACCAGGTCGCCGGGCTGGCCCATGCGCAGCGCCGCATCAATGGCTTCCTGCTCGTCGGGGATGATGCTGATGTTGGCTTCGTCCACGCCTTGCGCCTTCAGCGTGCGCGCCAGGAGCAGCGGCACCTCGTCGCCGTCGCGGCCGCGCAGGCCGTCGTCGCGACGACAGATGTAATGATCGAATCGTCCCGCCACGGCTTCGGCGATCGCGCGGAGGTCCTCGTCGCGGCGGTCGCCCGGGCCTGCCATCACGATGATGCGGCGGCCCTGCACGTCCAGTCGTTGCGCCAGGTCTGCCATCACGCCCACCGCGTGCGCGTTGTGGGCGTAGTCGAAGATCACCTTGAAGGGGTGTTCGTCGAATACGTTCATGCGGCCCGGGGCCTGGAAGAAGGTGCTGCCGAACGTGCGCAGGCCCTGGCGGATGGCATCGAGCTTGATGCCCATCGAAAACGCCATCGCGGTGGCGAACATGGCGTTCTGCACGTTGTGCAGCGCGCGACCCTCGAGCGTGGCCGGCACCAGGTGCGTCCACAGCAGCGGAATGTGGCTGCCCTTGTCGTACAGCGTGATCATCTGGCCGTTGATGCCCGCCTCCAGCGCACAGGCGCGGCCGCCGGCGCGGATGTGCTCGCGGACCAGGCCGTGCTGCGGATTCATGGTGACGTAGCAGATCGTCTTGGCGTCGGTGTAGGCAGCCATCTTCAACACCAGCGGATCGTCGGCGTTGAGCACCGCGCAATCGCGCGCCACCTCCACGATGATGCGCTTGACCTCCGCCAGTTGTTCCAGCGTGTCGATGCCCTTCATGCCCAGGTGGTCGGCGGCGATGTTCAGCACCGCGCCCACGTTGACGAAGGGCACGCCCATGCCGGCGCGCAGCAGGCCGCCGCGCGCGGTTTCCAGGATGGCCATGTCGATCTGCGGGTCGGCCAGCACCATGCGCGTGGCCATCGGCCCGGTCATGTCGCCTTCCACCGTGCGCTGGCCGTCGATATAGACGCCGTCGGTGGTGGTAAGGCCAGGCGTGAAACCCGCCATCTTGGTGATGTGCGCGAGCATGCGCGCGGTGGTCGTCTTGCCGTTGGTGCCGGTGACCGCGGCAATCGGCACGCGCGACGGCGAACCCGGCGGAAACAGCATGTCTATCACCGGGCCAGCCACGTCTCGCGGCGTGCCTTCGCTGGGCGCCACGTGCATGCGGAAACCCGGCGCGGCATTCACTTCGCAAATGCCGCCGCCGTGGGTCTGGTAGCTTTCGGCGATGTTGTCGCTGAGGAAATCCACGC
>JAPLSI010000255.1 GCA_026398715.1 Gammaproteobacteria bacterium | reverse complement strand
GTGGTCGATCCCGGCTATGCGCGGATCAAGCGCTACAGCCCGCGGCAGAAGCTCGACCGCCTGCACATCGAGCCGATCTCGCAGGCCAGCGCCGACCAGCGCAAGGGCCGTTGCGGACGCATCGCGTCGGGCATCTGCTATCGCCTGTATTCGGAAGCGGATTTCGAATCGCGATCGCGCTATACCGATCCGGAAATCCTGCGCGCCTCCTTGGGCGGCGTGATCCTGCGCATGCTCTCGCTCGGCCTCGGAAGGGTCGAGGATTTTCCCTTCATCGATGCGCCCGATCCGCGCGCGATTGCCGATGGCTGGCAGCAGCTGACCGAACTGGGCGCGGTGGACAAGGATCGCCATCTGACGCCGATCGGCAGGCAGATGTCGCGCCTGCCGGTGGACGTGAAGCTGGCGCGCATGCTGGTAGCCGCGCAGGCGCTGGGGTGCCTGCGCGAGGTGACGGTGCTGGCGGCCTTCCTCGGCATCCAGGATCCACGTGAGCGGCCGTCCGATGCGCGTGGTGCGGCAGATACCGCGCACGCGCAGTTCGCGCATCCGGATTCTGAATTCCTCGGCGTGCTGAACCTGTGGGAGGCCTATCGGGTCGCGCACGAGGACCTGACCCAATCCAAGCTTCGCAATTGGTGCGAGAAGAATTTCCTCGGCTTCCTGCGCATGCGCGAATGGCGCGAGCTGCATCGGCAATTGCTGCTGGTCTGCACTGAACTCGATTGGGCCATCAGTGACACGCCTGCCGAATACGCGCCTCTGCATCGCGCGCTGATCGCAGGATTGCCGACGCAGGTGGGCCACCGCGTCGAAAAAGTCATGTACGACGCGCCACGCCAGCGCAAGTTCCAGTTGTTTCCCGGCTCGTCGCTGGTGAAGACGCCGCCGGCGTGGCTGCTGGTCGCCACCTTGCTCGATACGCAGAAGATCTGGGGCCTGATGGGCGCGCGCATCGAGCCCGACTGGGTGATCGCCGAGTTGCCGCACTTGCTGTCGCGTCGCCATTTCGACCCGCACTGGTCGCGCGCGCAGGGCCGCGTGATCGGTTCGGAGCAGATCAGCCTGTTCGGGCTGGTGCTCGCGCCGAAGCGGCCTGTGCACTACGGCGGGCTGTATCCGGAAGAATCGCGCGATATCTTCATTCGCCAGGGCCTGATCACCGGCGAGATCAACACGCGTTCGGCCTTCATCGCGCGCAATCTTTCCACCCTGGAAAAAGCGCGCGAGGAAGAAGCCAAGCTGCGCCGCGCCGGCCTGATTGCCGACGAGGACTGGCAGGCCCGCTGGTACATCGACCGCCTGCCGCCCGACATCAACAGCGTGCAGGGGCTCGACAGCTGGACGTCCAAGCTGTCGCCCGAAAAGCGCAAGTCGCTGGAATGGTCGCTGGTCGATCTGTTGCCCGGCGAGGGCAGCGAGGCCGATCGCTTTCCCAAATATTTCGCGCTGGGTGATATCCGGCTCGCGCTGCATTACCGCTTCGAACCGGGCGCGGACGACGACGGCGTCACGATGGACCTGCCGCTGCATTTGCTGAAGGCGATCGACCCGGTGCGCATGTCCTGGCTGGTGCCGGGGCTGGTCGAAGAAAAGGCCGCGGGGTTGATCAGGTCGTTGCCGAAGGCCTTGCGACGCAACTACGTTCCGGCGCCGGATTTCGCGCGCGCCTTTTTCCAGGCCTATCCGCAACCCGAGGCCGATTCGCTCGCGGGAACCCTGGCCCGGTTCCTGACGCGTAGCACGGGCGCGCCGGTGGCGGCGACCGAATTCGACGAATCGGCGCTGGACCCGCACCTGCGAATGAATTTCCGACTGGGCGAGCGCGAGGGCAAGGTACTGGCCACCTCGCGCGACCTGGAGCAGCTGCGCCAGCGATTCGGCGCCCAGGCCGAGCGCGCGTTTGCGGAAAGCGCCGGCGAACGACTCGCGCGCCGCGGCCTCGCAACATTCCCGGACACGCCCATTCCGGAAAAGATCGCCGGCGCCGGCGGCGTGCCGGCGTATCCGGCCCTTGTGGACCGCGGCGAGGTGGTGGACCTGGATGTCTTCGCCGATCCGGTGCAGGCGCGCGCGGAACACGAGGCCGGCGTGCGTCGCCTGGTGCTGGTCGCGACCGCCGACAAGGTCCGGCAGGCGCGCAAGCAGTTGCCGGTGTCGCCCAAGCTCGGCCTGCTGTACGCCGCCATCGAATCGTCCGAGCGCCTGCGCGCCGACATCGTCGATGCCGCGTTGAACGTGTTGCTGGACGAGGGCCTGGCCGAGATCCGCGACAAGGCGGCCTTCGACGAGCGCGTGGCGAAGGTTGGTCGGCTGTTGTTCGAACAGGCCATGCAACGCCTGAAACTGGCCGAATCGGTGCTGGCGGCCTACGCGCAGGTCAAGCCGAAGCTCGAGTCCCCGCTGATGGGCTGGGCGCAGGGAAATCTGGACGATATCTCGCGGCATCTGCGGCAGCTGGTGCATGCCGGCTTCCTGCGCGAGACGCCAGCGGCCTTCCTGGCCGAATTCCCGCGCTACCTGAAGGCGCTGGACCTGCGCGCCGAGCTGGGAACGCGGCGACCGGTTTCGCACAAACGACTCGCGCGACAGTTGCAGCAACTGGTTTGAACCGCCAAAGTCAGTGACGTGAATGCAATGGCGATCGAAGCACGAACCCTGGACGACTGGCTGGACCGGCACGCCGACTCGGCGCCGCTGAAGCCGGTGGACGCCGCGTTGCGCGCGTTCCGGCAGCCGGTGCCGCCCTTGGCCTGGGCGGTGCTGGACACGCTGGACATGGTGCGCGCCGACGCCGAGGTGCAACTGGCGGCACTGCTGCACCTGTGCCCGAAGCTGCGCGAAGAAATCCTTCCGATCCTGGACAAGAACTCCGGCCTGCGCCCGTTGCTGGATGGACTGCAGGCCGCCGAGCAAGTGTGGAGCCTGCACGCGCAACGCGAGGGCCGGGGCAACGCCGAGGGGCTGCGCCGCCTGCTGCTGGCGATCATCCGCGACCTGCGCGTGGTGTTGATCCTGCTGTCGGAACAACTCGAGCGCCTGCGCGCGGCGGCGAATGCGCCGCTGGAAGAACAGAAGGCGCTGGCGGAACTGACCGCCGACATCCATGCGCCGCTGGCGAACCGCCTGGGTATCTGGCAATTGAAATGGGAACTCGAGGACCTTGCGTTCCGTTACCTGCAGCCGGAAACCTACCAGCGCATCGCGCGATTGCTGGACGAGAAGCGCGCCGGCCGCGAGCGCTTCATCGAGGAAGCCAAGCAGAAGATCCGCGCCGCGCTGGCCGAAGCGGGCATCAACGCACAGGTGGACGGCCGCCCCAAGCACATCTTCAGCATCTGGAAGAAGATGCAGCGCAAGGGCCTGGATTTCAGCGAGCTGTACGACATCCGCGCGATCCGCGTGCTGGTGGACGACGTGGCCGACTGCTATGCCGCGCTCGGCCTGGTGCACCAGTTGTGGACGCCGGTGCCGTCGGAATTCGACGACTACATCGCCAAGCCCAAGGGCAACGATTACCGGTCACTGCATACCGCAGTGATCGGCCCGGAAGGGCGCACGCTGGAAGTGCAGATCCGCACCCACGCGATGCATGAACATGCCGAACTCGGCGTGGCCGCGCACTGGCGCTATAAGGAAGGCGGCAAGGGCGAGGCCAGCTTCGAACGGAAAGTGGCGTGGATGCGCCAGTTGCTCGAACAACGCGAGGGCGATGACGAAACCACGCTGCTTGCCGGCTTCAATACCGAATTGCTGGAAGACCGCATCTACCTGCTGACGCCACGCGGCGAAGTGGTGGATTTGCCGCAGGGTGGCACCGTGCTGGACTTCGCCTATCACGTGCACACCGAAGTGGGACATCGCTGCCGTGGCGCCAAGGTGAATGGTCGCATCGTGCCGCTGGACTACAAGCCGGCCAGCGGCGATCGCGTGGAGATCATGACCAACAAGACCGGCGAGCCGCGCCGCGACTGGCTGTTGGCAAGCAATGGATTCCTGGCCAGCGGCCGTGCCCGCGACAAGGTGCGCGCCTGGTTCCACAAGCTCGACCGC
>JAPLSI010000207.1 GCA_026398715.1 Gammaproteobacteria bacterium | reverse complement strand
CGGAAGCCGGCGAGGCGCTGCCGCGTCCTCCGGTGGTCACCGTCATGGGTCACGTCGACCACGGCAAGACCTCGCTGCTCGACTACATTCGCACCACCCGTGTGGCCATGGGCGAAGCCGGGGGCATCACGCAGCACATCGGTGCCTACCATGTGGAAACCGAGCGTGGCGTGGTCACCTTCCTGGATACCCCGGGTCACGAGGCGTTCACCGCCATGCGTGCCCGTGGTGCCAAGGCCACGGACATCGTCATCCTGGTGGTGGCGGCGGACGACGGCGTGATGCCGCAGACCAAGGAAGCCATCCACCACGCCAAGGCGGCAGGGGTGCCGATCGTGGTCGCGATCAACAAGATCGACAAGCCCGATTCGAACCTCGAGCGCGTCAAGAGCGAACTGGTTGCCGAGGGCGTGATTCCGGAAGAGTTCGGCGGTGAAGCGCCGTTCTGCCTGGTGTCGGCCAAGACGGGCCAGGGCATCGACGCCCTGCTGGAGCAGGTGCTGCTGCAGGCGGAAGTGCTGGAGCTGCGTGCACCGGTCGTGGCACTCGCCAAGGGTCTCGTGATCGAAGCCCGTCTGGACAAGGGCCGCGGCCCGGTCGCGACGGTGCTGATCCAGTCCGGCACGCTCAAGCGCGGCGATGCCGTGCTGGCAGGCCAGAGCTATGGCCGCGTGCGTGCCATGCTCGACGAGAACGGCAAGGCATGCCAGGAAGCTGGTCCGTCCATCCCGGTGGAAATCCAGGGTCTGACCGAAGTGCCGTCGGCCGGCGACGAATTCATGGTGCTGGCGGACGAACGCCGTGCCCGTGAAATCGCCACCTTCCGCCAGGGCAAGTACCGCGAAGTCAACCTGAACAAGCGCCAGGCTGCCAAGCTCGAGAACATCTTCGAAGGCATGGGCCAGGGCGCGGCGCAGATGCTGCCGCTGATCATCAAGGCCGACGTGCAGGGTTCGCAGGAGGCTCTGGCCACCTCGCTGCTCAAGCTGTCGACCGACGAGGTCAAGGTCCAGATCGTGCACGCGGCGGTGGGCGGCATCAGCGAGTCGGACGTCAATCTGGCGATCGCCTCGAAGGCCGTCATCATCGGCTTCAACACCCGGGCAGATGCCGGTGCGCGCAAGCTCGCCGACAACAACGGTGTCGATCTGCGCTACTACAACATCATCTACGACGCGGTCGACGAGATCAAAGCCGCCATGTCGGGGATGCTGGCTCCGGAGCAGCGCGAAGAGGTCATCGGCACGGCGGAAATCCGCACCGTGTTCGTGGCGACCAAGATTGGTACCATTGCGGGCTCGATGGTCACTTCCGGTCTGGTGCGTCGCAGCTGCAAGTTCCGCCTGCTGCGCCAGAACATCGTCATCTACACCGGCGAAGTCGATTCGATCCGCCGCCTGAAGGACGATGTGAAGGAAGTCAAGGAAGGCTTCGAGTGCGGTATCAAGCTCAAGAACTACAACGACATCAAGGAAGGCGATCAACTCGAATTCTTTGATATCAAGGAAATCGCGCGGACGCTGTAACCGATGGCTGCGAAGAAGAAGTCCTCCACCCCG
>JAPLSI010000133.1 GCA_026398715.1 Gammaproteobacteria bacterium | reverse complement strand
GGCGCAGCGTGGCCGCATCAAAGGGTTCCGCGGCCAGCGACGGATCGATCAATTCGGCCGTAAGGTAGGTGACGCCCTGCTTCAGCCAGCGCTTGAACGGCGCGCGTTCGCGATTGATGGCGTCGATGTCTTCGCTGGACAGCAGGCGGCCTTCCAGCAAATCCACCGCCAGCATTTCGCCGGGGCCGAGCTTGCCCTTGGCGATGATGTTTTCCGGCGCGCAGTCGAACACGCCGGTTTCCGACGCAACGATCAGCCGGCGCGTATCGGTCAGCGTCCAGCGCGCGGGGCGCAGGCCGTTGCGGTCGAGCGTGCAGGCGGCATAGCGCGAATCGCACAGCACGATGCCGGCCGGGCCGTCCCACGGGTCCAGCGACAGGCCGAAGTATTCGTAGAAGGCGGCCAGATCCGGATCCTTGTATTCCAGCGACGAGGTCGCCGGCGGAATCAGGATGCGCATCGCCTGCAGCAAGTCCATGCCGCCGACCAGCAACGCTTCGAGCATGTTGTCGAGGCTTTGCGAATCGGAACCGTCCAGCGACACCAGCGGCTGCAGCTGGCTGAAGTCCAGGCGCGGCGTGGACCAGCGTGCGCCGCGCGCCAGCGACCAGTGGCGGTTGCCTTCGATGGTGTTGATCTCGCCGTTGTGCGCCAGCAGGCGAAACGGTTGCGCGAGTTTCCAGGCGGGCGCGGTGTTGGTCGAAAAGCGCTGGTGGAAAACCACCACCGATGAAGCGAGATCGGCGCGCGCCAGGTCCGGGTACACCGCGGCCAATGAATCGGGCAACACCATCGCCTTGTAGCCCAGCGTCGCCGCCGAAAGACTGACGACATAAAAGCCGGCAAGGCTGGCCAGGGATTTTTCCGCAGAACGACGCGCCAGGAACATCGCGCGTTCGAAATCGGGCGCAGGCAATCCGTCGGGCGCATCGACGAACACTTGCTCGATGCGCGGCATGCCGGCCAGCGCGATCTGGCCGCAGGCCTCGCGATCGACCGGCACGACCCGCCATCCCGCCACGTCCAGGCGCTGGCTGGCCAGTGCGCTGGTCAGCATCGCGCGGGCGAAGGCCGCATCGCGCTCGTCGTCGGGCAGGAAGACCATTCCGACCGCGAAATTCTGGCTCGGCCCAATGCCCGCTTCGGCCGCAATGGCGGACAGGAACGCGGCCGGGCGGCGGATCAACAGGCCACAGCCATCACCGCTTCGGCCATCCGCGCCCACCGCCCCGCGATGCGCCAGACGGGACAGGGCAGTCAGCGCGGCTTCCACCAGGCCGCGGTCGGGGCGATCGTCGAGGTCGGCGATCAATCCGAAGCCACAACTGTCGCGTTCGAAGCCGGGGGCATACAGGCCCTTCGCTACCGCGCTGTCCATGGACCCTCCGAGGCTTGGGGGCGCGCTCGCCCGCAGCCGTGGTGGCCGGGGTGGCGAACGCTTCAATGCCAAGGTCACACAGCGAGTTAGAGTTTCTGCTCTTTCATGTAAAGTGGTCCGAAGCCCCTCGCTAGGAGATGCCCATGCGCACGGTACTGGTCGCCAGCTCGAAAGGCGGCGCCGGCAAGTCCACCCTGGCCACCAACCTGGCCGCCTACTTCGCGCTGGAGGGCAAGCGCACCGTGCTGGTGGATGCCGACCGGCAGAAGTCGTCCACCCACTGGTGCGAAAAGCGTGCGGCGTCCCCAACGGCGGTGCTGCCGATCGACGGCACCAAGCGAAATTGGGAAAAAAACGTCCCCAGCGACATCGAGCGCATGGTGATCGACGGCGCGGCGGGCGCGATGGGCGACGACCTGGAGGCCTACCTGGCCCGGGCCGACGCGGTGATCGTGCCGGTCAACCCGTCCATGATCGACCTGGAAGCGACCGTTCCCTTCCTCAATTCGCTGGCGCTGAACCCGCGCGTGAAGAAGGGCAAGCTGCCGGTGGGCCTGGTCGGCAACCGTCTCAAGCCCTGGACCAGCGCCTCGCAGCAGGCGGTCAGCCAGCTCAAGTCCTGGCCCTACCCCGTGGTGGGTGAACTGCGTGACACGCAGGCCTACGTATTGATGGTGGCGCTGGGCAAGAGCGTCTTCGATTACCACTCCGAACAAATCCGCGGCCACCAGGAAGACTGGGCGCCCATCCTCAAATGGTTAAGGAAGACTGTCTGATGCGTGAACTGATCCTGTTGCGCCATGCCCATGCCGAGTCCGCCGCCGCGGGCCAGGACGATCGCGACCGACCCTTGTCGCGCCAGGGGCTGGCCGAAGCCGAAGCCGCCGGCCGCTGGTTGAAGGACCACGGATACCTGCCCGACCGCATCGTCTGCTCGCCGGCGCGGCGCGCGCGGGAGACCCTGGAACAAGTGCTGCAGGCGATGGGTTATGTCGAGCAGTTGCAGGACGAGAGGATCTACGAGGCTACGCCCGGCACGCTGATGCAGGTAGCGGACGAGCATCGCGAGCACGCGCGGGTGCTGCTGATCGGCCACAACCCGGGCCTGGAACAGATGGCCGCACTGCTGGCCTCGGGCCAGTCGGGCGATTTTCGCGGCATGCCGGCCGGCGGCGTGGCGGTGCTGAGCCTGCCGGTGGATGCGGCACTCGAGCCGGGCGTCGCCAAGCTCGCGGCGTTCTGGTGGCCATGACGGGATGAGCCGCGCGCCCCGCGCGTCGCTGTTCCTGTTTGCCGCCCTGGCGACCATGGCCGTCCAGGCCCAGCCCCAGTCCCCGCCGGTCGTGAAGACGCTGGCCATCGACGGTCCGCACTCCAGTGCCTCCTTCGCCGTCACCTTGCGCATGCGCAAGCCGACCCAAGGCCACCTGACGCGGGTCAGCGGCAAGTTCGCCGGGTCGAAGGAAGCCGGCTGGACGGCGACGGTGCAGGTGGACGGGCGCAACGTGCGCGTGGACGGGCCGCGGTGGATGGAGCGGGTAACCCGGTCCGATGCCTTCCTGGCACTGAACCGCCACCCGACCATTCGTTTCGAGTCCGAACTCTTCAGCGATGCGGTATTGCATGAGGGCGGGATGCTGGCCGGCAAGCTGACCTTGCGCGGCCTTACGCAGCCAGTCAGTTTCCGGCTGCTACCTTCCGAGTGCGGCCAGCCCGGTCGTGACTGCGATATCAACGTGCAGGGAACCGTCAGCCGCCATGCATTTGGAATGACAGCCTACCGAGCCATGTTGAAGGACGAGGTGGATTTCAGGTTCACGGTACGACTGCGCGCGGAAAAACCCGCGCCATGACCCGCCGCCTGCGCCTTGCGCTGGCCGGCACGCTGCTGTTGCTGGGCGCGTGTTCGCATGTTTCCCGCAACGAGCGCCTGCAGGCCGGCGACTACGCCGAGAATGCGCGCAGCACCGAAGTCGGTTGCAGCACCGAGTGCGCCGTGGACTCCCCCCTGCTGGCCCTGGGCGACCAGGCCTACGCCGCGTCCACGCCCGAGGCGCCGCGGCACAGCGTGGTGATCCTGGACGAGGGCCACAACGCTTTGCTGTCCCGTGTGCACCTGATCCGGGCCGCGCGCCGCAGCATCGACCTGCAGACTTTCCATTTCGAGCGCGATGATGCCGGTCGCGTGGTGCTGGACGAACTGCGCGCTGCCGCCAGGCGCGGCGTGAAAGTGCGGCTGCTGATGGACCAGCTTGGAGGCTTGGCCGATCCGGAATTGCAGGCGCGACTGGCCGGTTTCCATCGCAACTTCGAGCTTCGCATCTATAACCCGGTGTTCGACCAGGCCAAGGTCAGCCCACTGGAATTCGCGGGCGCGATCATCTTCCGTTTCCGCGACCTCAACCAGCGGATGCACAACAAGGTAATGATCGTCGACGACCGCATGGCGGTGATCGGCGGACGCAACGTGCAGGACGAATATTTCGACTGGAACGACGAATACAACTACCGCGACCGCGACCTGCTGATCGCCGGGCCGGTCACCGTGGCGATGAAGCGCAATTTCGAGGCGTTCTGGAACGACCGCCGCGCATTGCCGCCCTCGGACCTGGGCGACGTGGCGCGGGTACTGATCGCGAACAAGGGTCCGCCGGAGGCTCCGCCGCCGCAACGGTCGGCGCGCGTCCAGAAGATGGCCGCCGACGCCGGCGACGGCGCAACCGTACTTGCGCACCTGTCGCCCTTCCTTTACCAGGTCGGCAGGATCGACTTCTTCGGTGACTTGCCTGGCAAGCACGACGAGGGCACCAAGAGTCGCGTGGATGCGTCCGAAGCCCTGCTGGGCGCGCTGGCCGGCAGCGAGAAGGAGTTGCTGCTGCAGACTCCGTACCTGGTGATGTCGCGTCAGGCTCGGCAACTGTTCCGCCGCCTGCACAAGCGCAATCCGCCGCTGTCGGTGATCGTGTCCACCAATTCGCTGGCCGCGACCGATGCCTTTCCCGTTTATGCGATGTCGCACAAGTACAAGCGCCTGTACCTGCGCGAGCTGGGCTTCCAGATACATGAGTACAAGCCGTTTCCGGCCGACATGCCGATCGACCTGATGGCGGTGCCAGGCGCCGCCGAGGCACTGGCTGCCGAGGACGAGGCGGACGAGCGCTGGCTGGGCTCGGGCTCCAGCCGCCGGCCGGTGCCGTTGAAGCGGGCCGGCGTGCGCATCGGCCTGCACTCCAAGTCCATGGTCGTGGACGAGCGCATCGGCATCGTCGGCAGCCACAACTTCGACCCCCGGTCGAATGACTTCAACACCGAAAGCCTGGTGATGGTGCACGACCCGGCCTTTGCCAAGGCCCTGGCGGACAGCATCCGGCGCGACATCAAGCCGGGCAATTCCTGGACCATCGCCCCGCGTGAAACGCTGCCGGCGCTGTCGCAGATCAACTACAACCTGGGCAAGCTGTCGGAAAAGCTGCCCATCTTCGATGTCTGGCCGTTTCCATACGCCACCAGCTACGAGCTCAAGCCCGGCTGCCTGCCCCTGCCGCCCGGCGCCCCCGGATTCCATGATTGCTACGAGGCGGTCGGCGACTTCCCGGAGGTGAACCTGACCCTGAAATCCGTCTACACCCGCATATTGACGGTGTTCGGGGCCGGCTTCATCCCGATCCTCTAGTCGCGAGCCGCGCTTCGGCGTTGACTGGGAAAGCCCCGCAGCCTAGGCTTCATCCTTTAGCTAACTCCGCTGGATCAATCCCATGCCCCTCGCCATCAGCTTTGAACTGTCCGACCGCGACCTGGAACACTTCACCAAGGCCATCAAGGCCGCCGCGGACACCGCCGGCGACAAGTCCCCGGAAGAAATCATGGAGGCGGCAGGCGAGCTATTGAAGGGCGCGGGCGACATGGAACTGCCGGACTTCATCTTCCAGCGCCTGGACAAGCTCGATGCATTGATCGCCATGGTTCGCGACGAAGGCTGGGCATTGCCGGCCGAAGATCGCCAGCGCGTGCTGTCGGCCCTGGTCTATTTCGCCGATCCGCAGGACATCATTCCCGACAGCGTGCCGGTGCTCGGTTATTTCGACGACGCCATCGCCATCGAATTGTGCGTGCGCGAACTCAAGCACGAGATCGACGCGTACGAAGAATTCTGCGACTACCGCCAGGGCGAAGCCGATCGCCGCGGCATGGATCCCGCCCAGGTCGGCCGCGCCGACTGGCTGGGTTCGCGTCGCGACGAACTGCAGGACCGCATGCACCGCCAGCGCACGCGCGATGCCGGCACCGGCTACGGCAGCAGCTCGGGTTACGCCCGCGAAGGCTACACCTCGGCCTGGCGCCCGGGCCTGCTGCGCGTCCGCTAAACCGCATCGTGGCAGGACCGTTCCGCCGCCGCCCTTCGCTGGACGAGATCAACCAATCCAACCAGGGCTGCTCGATCGAGCACCTTGGCATCGTGGTGACCGAACTGGGCGAGGACTTCGTCCGCGGCACCATGCCCGTGGACAAACGCACCCTGCAGCCCTACGGCTTGCTGCATGGCGGCTCGTCCGCCCTGCTGGCTGAAACACTCGCCAGCATCGCCGGCAACCTGTGCATGGAAGACCCAATCAAGCAACAGGCTGTCGGGCTTGAGCTGAACTGCAACCACGTGCGCGCCGCCATGTCCGGTATCGTCACCGGCACCGCCCGACCGCTGCACGTCGGCCGCAGCACGCAGCTGTGGGACATCCGCATCGAAGACGACCAAGGCCGCCTGGTCTGCGCGTCGCGGCTGACCATGGCAGTCCGCGGCTAGACCGCACCTCCAATCCAAAGCGGTCGCTCGTGCGAACGCTTGACGGCGCCGGGGGACGGGTCCGCCCTGGTCGCCCCGGCGTAGCCGCTCCATGCGGACTCAGGGTCGACCGGCCGGCCATCCATGGCCGGCCTCCTGTGCGAACCCATCCCCCGTCACCGCCAAGCGTTCGTCAGCCACCGTCGCGTGTGGTTGAACGTCAACGGCAACGTCGGTTAAGCATGCGGTTCGAGGGATGCGGCAAACCAACGCATTCGGATTCGATGCGATAACCACTGCGGCACTTCAGTGCATGCGCGCCTTGGCTTGGGTGCATTTGATCAAACACACGATGGTCGTACACGACGGCTGGTGGGGACGTGGGGTATGACTTCGTAGGAGGCCGGCCAGGGATGGCCGGCCGCACGCCCCTGAGTCCGCAGGATGCGGCTACGCCGGGGCGGCCGTAGAAGTTGTACCCCACGGCACCACCAGTCGTCGGATTCGCTGGCGAACTCCGCATGGAGCGGCTACGCCGAGGCGACCAGCGGAGTCGGTTCCCCCGGCGCCGCCAAGCGGCCGCGCCAAGAACCGACGTTGGGTGCAGGCTCTAGTGGGGTTCGTGCACAATCGGCGCATGTCGATGCCT
The DNA here is from genome assembly GCA_026398715.1 of Gammaproteobacteria bacterium. The sequence continues at coordinate 3,002 of JAPLSI010000133.1, read as the reverse complement.
GTTGAAACTGCTGCGCGAAATCCTGACTGGCGTCGTCCGTTGCGCTATGTGTGGCGTTTGCCGTTGCTGGTGCTGCATGTGACGGTGGGCCTGGCGATCGTGATGTTGATGATCAACCCCTTGAGCCGGCGCATCCGGCCCGGGGGCGAGGGGCTGGATTCGCGCACCATTCGAGCCTGGTCGGTGTTGATGGTGCGGGTGTTCGGCATGCGCGTGCAGCGCTTCGGCACGCCGCTGCCGGGCGCGGCCTTGTTCGTGGCCAATCATGTCAGCTGGATAGACATCACCTTGTTGCACAGCCAGCGCGTGGTGGGCTTCGTGGCCAAGGCGGAGATTGCGCGCTGGCCGATCGTCGGCTGGCTGGCCAGCCGGGGCGGCACCATCTTCCATCATCGCGGCGACAACGAATCGCTGCACGGCGTGATGCACCAGATGCTCGAGCGCCTGCAGAAGGGTCGCGCCATCGGCGTTTTTCCCGAGGGCCGCACCAACAACGGCCAGGGCGTGGGCGTGTTCCATGCGCGCATCTTCCAGCCGGCGGTGCTGGCTGGCGTGCCGTCGCAGCCGGTTGCGCTGAAGTACGGCGTGGGTGGCTGCGCGCAGACGACGGTGGCCTTCAAGCCGCGCGAAAATTTCATGCAGAACTTCTGGCGCCTGCTGGGTGAACCGGCGCGGCGGGTGGAAGTGCATTTCCTGGAACCGGTATCGGTGGACGCCGATGGCCGCCGGCGCATGGCTGAAATATCGCGCGAGCGGATCATCGCCGCGATGGCCCCATGACCGAATGACCCAATGACGCCGCATCGTGGCTACTGCGCACCGCGCTGGTTGCGCAACCCGCACCTGCAGTCGGCGCTGAGCTCGATGCCGATGCGCCGCGCGGGCGGGCTGCGCGCGTTGGCGCGCGCTGGCGCACAAACCACCGAGCACATCGTGGATGCGGGCGACGGCGTGCGTCTGTTCGGCTTGCATAGCGCCGTGCCGGGCCGCGAGCCCAAGGGCCTGGTGCTGTTGCTGCATGGCTGGGAGGGCAGCGCCGATTCCGGCTACATGCGCCACACCGCGGCGCATCTGATCGAGTCGGGCCTGGCGGCGCCCGATGCCGGCATCCCGCTGGTGCATGCGGCGGCTGTTTGCCCGGCCGTGGATCCCTCGGCCGTGATGCACGCGCTGGAAACCGGCAACAAGCTCTACCACTGGTACTTCATGAAGAAATGGCGCACTTCGCTGCGCAAGAAGCGCCTGCTGTTTCCCGACCAGCACGATTTCGACGATGCGGTGCTGTCGCGCGACATGCGCGGCCTGACCCGCTGGCTGGTCGAGCGGCACACGCAGATGGGCGACGTGGAAGAATATTTCAGCGGCTACGCGGTGGCGGGCGGTCGCTTGTCGGGGCTGACTATTCCGGTCAGCGTGCTGGCGGCGGCGGACGACCCGATCATTCCGGTGGATACGCTGCAGGCGCTGCAGTTGCCGGCGCATTCCACGCTGGTGATCGCCGAACACGGCGGCCATTGCGGTTTCATCGAAGGGCCCAGCCTGCGCGGTTTTGCGGAACGCTGGGTGTCGGCGCGGCTGGAGGCGGCGATCTAGCCGCCCAATCAGAAACCCGCAGGCAGGAACAACAGCAAGCCCGCGCCCAATACGATCCGGTAGATCGAGAACACCGTGAAGCGGTGCGTCTGGATGTAGGTCAGCAACCACTTCACGACCACGAAGGCGGTGATGGCGGACGTGACGAACGCCACGCCGAGCGCGGTCCAGTTCTCGTGCTCGGCCTGGCCGCTGCGCACGACGTGCAGCAACTCGTAGGCGGTGGCCGCGAACATGGTCGGGATGCCGACCAGGAAGGCGAACTCCGTAGCCGCAACGCGATTGCCGGTGCCGAACAACAACGCCGCGAAGATGGCCGCCGCCGAACGCGACGTGCCCGGGAAGACGCCGGCAACCACCTGGGCGATGCCCACCAATATCGCCACCGGCCAGGTGATCAGCTTGCGCTCGCCATGTTCGGCCGAGCGCCTGGACGCGATGTACTCCGCGCCCAGCATCACGAAGCCGCCGATGATCAGGGTCCACGCGATCGGGCCGACGGTTTCGGGCAATTCGAAGCCCATGGCCTTGACGACGACGCCGAGCACGGCGGTCACGCCGAACGACGCCGCCAGCTTCAGTACGTAATCGCGGTTGTCGGATTTGCTGAATCCGGTGATGAGCTGCCAAAGCCGATCGCGGTAGATCAGCACGACGGCCAGGATGGCGCCTGCCTGGATGGCGATGTTGAACAGGTCGGAGCGGTGGCCGAGCCAGCGTTCGGCGATCAGCAAATGCCCCGTGCTTGAGATTGGCAGGAATTCGGTGACGCCCTCGATGATGCCCAGCAGGAAGGCCGCAAGCAGGTCAGTCATGCAGTGGACTCGAACATCGCAAGTTGCTCCGGCGGCAAGGGCATGGACAAATGGTAACCCTGTACCTGGTCGCAGCCCATGCCCACCAGCATTTCCAGGGTCTCGCCGTCCTCTACGCCCTCGGCCACCACGATCAGTCCCAGGCTATGGGCCAGCGCGATGGTGGAGCGCACGATGATGGCGTCGTGCTCGCCGTTGCGCATGTCGGTGACGAACATGCGGTCGATCTTCAGCGCGTGGATGGGCAGGCGGTGCAGGTAGCCCAGCGATGAATAGCCCGTGCCGTAATCGTCGATGCAGATGCTGACGCCGAGGGCGGCGATGCGGTCGAGCCGTTCGGCGACCTGTTCGGGATCGTGCATCAGCGCGGTTTCGGTGATTTCCACTTCCAGCGCGCCGGCCTCGATCCGGTATTCGTGCAACAGGCGGCGGATGGTCAGCAGGCAGCGGTCGTCCATCAGGTTTCGCGCCGACAGGTTCACCGAAATGCTGCTCGACAGGCCGACATCGCGCCAGGCGCGCAATTGGATGACGGCCATCTCGAGGATCAGGTCGGTAAGCGGGTGGATGGTCTCGCTCAGCTCGGCCTGTGCC
>JAPLSI010000052.1 GCA_026398715.1 Gammaproteobacteria bacterium | reverse complement strand
TGGCTCATGTCGACGAAGGGCAGCACCGCGATGGAGTTGTCGCTGACTGTGGCTTCTGCGCTAGCCAGTGTTTCTGCCTTCACCACCTGCGATGTTGTTGCCACCAAGGCGGCTTCTCGCTTCGGCGCCAGCACGAATTTATCGAATACGAAATACACGACCGCCGAGACCAGCAAGGCCACGATCATCCGGTTCATGCGCTGCGCGGTCTGCGGAGCAATCGACTGTTCCGCCGACACTTGCTCGTCACGCTTCAAGCCATCGGGAGTCAGCTCGAACACCCAGGCGACCACCAGAGCCGCAAGGAACCCGATCGCCAGCAGCCCGACCAGGGTCTTCATGACCCACGATGGCGCCGCGAACACGGGCAGCAGCGTCCCGGCGACTTGCACGACCAGCCAGGCGCCGACCAGGAACAACCCGGCCATGCGGATGACATTCCGGCGCTTGAGTTCGGCGATCAGGCTCATGGCTTGCCCTTGGACAGTGCCCGCAGATTCTGCTGGACATCTTCGCTCATGACCGTGGTCGAGGTGGCCGAATAGATGTTGGCCAGGCGCAGCCTGAGCAAGGGCACCAGCGTTGCATCGCTACGCAGGGTCGCTGCTGCACTGTCGATGGCCTGCTGTGGCAAGCCAGTCTTGCACGGATAATCCAGCGGCTTCTTTATGCTTTCGTAATCGTTGACATGCGATGTTCGATCGCCGCAGTTCGAGGCAATGGCCGCTTGCACGTCGCTGGGAATGCGCATCCTGAAAGCCACGCGATAGGCAGAGTTGATGCCCTCGTTCTTCACATTCTCGTAAAGCTTGGTCCCGTAGGTCTCGGTCGCCATCCTGCGCAGCTGCACATCTGCGATCAGTCCGATATTGCCTGTTGAAGTCAACTCGTCATAAGTTGCCCGGTACTGCAGGAACTCCGAGTACTGGGTGGCCCGATAGGCAGCAATCAGCAGTGCCTCGTTGGACAACTCGGCCCTGCCCTCCAGCGCGCCCATCGCCGCGGTGACATTGGCCACCACATCCTCGTAGTAGCTATTCAGGGCAGCGAACCGCCACACTTCCACGCGCAGGTCCTCGAGCAGACGATCGGTGAATACTTTTGCCTTCCTGTCGATGGTGCGTTGCTCGTTCCAGTTGGCGGCCTGGATGCCGAGGAATACGCCGGCGACCAGCAAGAAGAACTCGATCCAGATGGCGGTCCAGTTCTGTTCCTTCAGGGCTTGGGAAAACCGTCGCAGGATCATGGCTTTTTCACCAACTTCGCCATGTACGCGCGGTACGCAGGCGACTGGCCATAGAGTTTGTCATAGTAGGGCTTGAAGGCCAGCAGCTCGCCTTTGGCAGTCCCGGTGAAGACATCGATTGTCTTTGAAAAGGTGCGCCACGCGCCATCGGGGTCGCCCGAGAATCGTCGCAGGTCGGCCAAGCTCCGGAACAGCAACAGTTTCTCCTCAGGACTGATCAGGGGCGCTGCGTTGGCCTTGCGCTCCCACACGGCAGCCTTGTCCCGGTCGCCGACAAACGCGGCGATGGCGGCCGCGTTTGCATACCACGCTGCTACCTGGCCGCGCGGTGCCGGCCGGTCTTCTGCAATAGCCGAGCTGACCACGGCAAATGCCTGTGCCGCCAGTACCTTTGCCTCGGCGCCACGCCCCACCAGTTGCAACAGGTCGGCACGCTCCGCATCGTTGATCGCATTGACAAGCGGACTGTCGCTGGTGCGATCTGCCCGCACTGCGAGCGCGCCTTCGATGTCCCCGCGTACGAAGCGGGCAATGGCTACCCTGTTGGCAGCCTCGGATTCCGACCTCGTGTTGAAACGTCGACCGTAATCGAGCATGGCATCGATGTCGCCTCGCTGGCTCAACCTGAGCAATGCGTAGTGGTAGGCAATGCTTTCATCTTCAGGAAATTTGCGGGCACCCTCTCCGGCAAGGGCCAACTCCTCGTCATAAAGACGATTGGCGTCCAGGGCGAACATGAGCTCTGCAACTGTGAGTGGGGACACAGGATCGAGCGACTGCCAACGGCGAGCGGCAACCAGGAAGTCCTTCGCCCTACCCAGTCGTTTCAGACTGCTGGAAATACCGCTGACCACGGATATGTCGCCGGGCAACGCTCCTTCAACCGCCCGGAACCCTTGCAGGGCAGCCTCGTAGTTCCGGTCGGCGTTGTATAGCAATTGCGCTTGCGCCAACTGACTGTCCGGGCGATCGGGCCAGCGCTTGCTGATATCGGCAACCAGTGCACGCGCCTTCGCAACGTATTGGTTGTCCGGATCTTCGCCCAACCAGTACATGCGGCCGTAGGACTCGGCCAACATCACGCGCGCGCGCAGGAAGCCCGGGTCGGCCACAACGGCAGGCTCGAGCAATGAAATCATCGCCCGGAAACTTGCCGCGCCGCGCCATACGCGGCGTTCTTCAACTGCGCGCAGATAGAGATCGTAGGCTGCCTGATTTTTTGTCGGTCGGTCGCTCAGGTTCGATTGCAGCTGCGGGCTCAGCGTGATCTTCAGTTGGTCGGCGATGGCCAGGGCGATCTCGGACTGGATGGCGAACACATCGTCCAGCTTTCGGTCGTAGTTCTCGGCCCAAACGTGGTTGTCGGTGCTCGCCTCGATCAGCTGCACGGTAACGCGGACCTGATCGCCGGCGCGCCGCACGCTGCCTTCCAGTACGTGGCTGACGCCGAGCCGCTTGCCGATGGCGGAAACGTCGAGGTTTTGCTTGGCGATCTGTTCCATCGAGGTGCGCGAGATGACGCGCAACTGCGGCACCTTCGAAAGTTTGGTCAGCACTTCCTCGAATATTCCACCGGCAAAGAAGGCGTTGTCCGGGTCGGGACTCATGTTCTCGAACGGCATCACGGCGATGCCGGGGGCCACGACTGCTTCGGCCACGGCGACCGCGGGTGAAGCTGGACAAGGATCGCTTCCGTCGCGACCTGGGCGGCGTCACGACGATGCTGGAGAACGAACTTGTCGAAGCCGAAATAGACCAGCGCCAGCATCAGAACGGCGATGATCAGCCTGTTCATCCGCTGCGCGGTTTGCGGCGCGATCGATTGCCCCGGCGCGACTTCGGCATCGCGCTTGATACCGTCGGGCGTCATTTCGAACACCCAGGCAAAGACCAACGCCGGAATGAATCCGAGCGATAACACGATCACCAACGCACGCAGCGCCCAGCCGGGCACGCCGAAGGCCGGGAACAAGGTGCTCGCCACCTGCACCAGCAACCATGCTCCAACCAGATAGAGCCCGGCCATGCGGATGACATTGCGGCGCTTGAGTTCGTTGATGAAATTCATGGCGCCTCCTGCGCCTGTCGGCGCACAAGCATGGCATTCAACGACCTCTTGAAGTTCGCACTCGCACTCAATGTAACGCCCTGGTTGGCCACCCAGAACCGGAGCTCAGTCAGGAGGTTCGGGTCCTTTAAATAGCCTTCGAGTATCGCTTGTGCCTCGGCTTCGGTAATCGGCGAGTCGCAATCGATCAGGTACTGCTCGCCCACTTCGGGCTGGCGCCAGCACTTCGCCCAGATGTAGTCGGCGGCGACCGATGGCGTCAGTCCGCGCACGATCTCGCGGTATTTCGGCTGCAGCTTGAAAAGGTAGTCGACCCCCGGACCTGTCTCGAGGTAGTACTGTGCCAGCGCATCTCGCAGCTGCTCGTCGCGAATCAGGCCTAGCTCGCCGGCACTACGCATCTCTTGATAGGTGGTATCGGTGGCGCTCCACTGCCAAAGCTGGCTGGCCTGGTAAAACGCCAGCACCGTCTTCCAGGCGGAACCGTCCACATGCTCGCCGGTTTCGGCGTAGTGGATGGCGGCTTTGCCGTAGACGATTACCTTGGGCCAGAACACTTCGCGCCGTTCGATCGATTGAAGGTCGGTCTGCAGGTTCGCGTCTATTCGCCCCACGTAAGCCTGGGCCCTGGCATTGTCGGCGCGGGCGGCATTCCAGTTGGAGACCTGGATACCCAGGAACACGCCGGCGACCAGCAGCACGAATTCGATCCAGATGGCGGTCCAGTTCTGGTCTTTCAGTGATTGCGACAGGCGGCGAAGGATCATGGCGCAATTTCCTGCCAGCCGGCACGCAAGCTGCGCTCCATTCGTAGGTTCTCGATCATTTGGCAACTCCCGCGCCGGGGAAGAGGGCGCTGCCGGAGCTCGCCTTCCGGAGGTCATTCCAATCGGCCAAGGGCAAACCCTGGGCCTTGCAAAATTTCACCGTGCCGGAAGCGTCGGCGGCCGAAGCGTTGGTGGCGGCGCCGTTGAGAAATGCCTCGACAACCTCTGCGTTGGGCGCACTGCCCGCGTCGACGATCACACGCATGCGTTGCAGGGCGTTGAGCGCTTCGTAAGAGGTAAGGGTACGCAACTCGTTGATCTGGGTCAGGAGATCTGCCCGCACGACCGCATCGAGCGCGATCGGATGGCGCATGACCAGCAGCCGACCCATCAGGCGGCGGGTGTCGGCCTCGCTCAGGCCTGCATTACGCGTGGCGTCGCTGATGCGGCCCAGGAATGCCTGGCGTTGCGGCGTGAAGTGGCTTGCCGTGCCGTCACTGACCAGCGCATCCCAGACCGGGAAACGATACGGCCGGTTGGGGCTGCGCACCACGTAGGTCACGTTGCTGGACGTCATCACCGACGCCGGGGCCAGGGTTTGTCCGCTTTCCAGCACACTGCGGCTAAGCGCGGCGAGTTGTGCATCCACGCACGGTTGCGTGGCGTATTTTTCGGCCGCCCACAGGAAGGTCCACGCGATGTCACCCTGCAGGCGCGCCTCGGCATCGCTCACCTTGTTGCGCCAGCTCCATTCCTGCACCGCCTCGTTGGCGGCCAGCGCGATCACCACGCCCAGCACGACGATGACGATCTCGCTCCAGAACGCGCGCCAGCCCATCGATGGCGAGAAACGCAGCCGGCTCATGGTTGCTCCTTGGCGATTTCGACGAACCCGTCCAGGACGTCACGATTGTTTCCTGTCAGGTCGGCGAGGCGGGTCTCGAGATCGGCCACGCGTAGGCGCAGGAAGCGTAGCGTCTGCGGGTCCGCACGCAGCGCGTCGGCAGCGGCGTCGATGTCGGCCTGTGGCAAACCGGTGGCGCAGGGATAGTCGATGACGTGGTCGAAGCCGCGATAATCGCCGGGCAGGATGTAACGATCCCCGCACTTGCGTGCGAGCGCGCGCTGGACGTCGTTGGAAACGGTCATGCGGAACAGGGCGCGGTAGGCGGATTCATTGCCTTCCCTCACCGTGTTGTCGATGGTTGCGATGCTGTAGGCGCGCACCGCCAGGCCCAGCAGCTTGCGGTCTTCGATCAGGCCGATGTTGCCGGTGGAGATCAACTCGTCGTAAGTGGCGCGGCGCGCAGCGCCCTGCTTGTACTGCGTGGCGCGATAGGCGTTGATCAGCAAGGCCTCGTTCGACAATGCCGCCTTTCCGCTTAACGCGTCCGCGGTGGCCTCGGTGGCATCGCGCACATCCCGGTAGTATTCAAGCAGGAATTGATAACGCCAGCTCTCGGCACGCAGGTCGTCCTTGAGGCGTTCGGTGAATACGGCGGCCTTCTGTCGGCTCTCGCGTTCGGCGTTCCAGTTGCTGACCTGGATGCCCAGGAATACGCCCAACACCAGCAGTACGAACTCGATGGCGATGGCCGTCCAGTTCTGGTCCTTCAGCGATTGTGCCAGGCGGCGCAGGATCATCGGCGCGCCCCGATCAATTTCTTCGTCGCGACCAGCTCGTCGCGCCACTTGCGGGAGATCACGGGCAAGCTGCTCTGCCTGCGCTCCCAGTTGAAAAAGGACTTAACCAGCTTGTTGTCCTGGCAGGCTTCGGCCAGGGAGACGCCGAGCTCCAGGCTTCGCCTCGTGGAAACCCAGTCGAATCCAAAGTATTTCGAGGACGAAGAGTATGGTTTCCCGACACGGATGATGGGGTTTTCCTCCATCCCGTATTCCATCGGCTGGCGCTCCGAGAAATCGGCGGTCGACTGCAATGCATCGAAATAGAATCGCAATTCGGACAGTCGCGCTCGTTCCTCGGCGCTTTGTTGCGAGAGCAGCCGCGGATTCGACGTGACCTCGTCCAGCGCGTTGCGGCGCGGAAAGAGTCCGGCCGTTCCGCGGATGGTGTTGAGCCCGACTTCGACGATCCGGAGATTCTCTTCGCTCTCGACGCATGACTGAAGGACCGTGAGTGCCTTCGATCCTTTGGCGAGTTCGGACTGCATGTCCACGTCGAATGCATCCAGGCTGGCTAGATTGGTGTCGATCTCCGCACCGAGCCGGCCGAGCGCTGCCTCGTACGCGGCGCGGTCGGCACGCGCCTCGTTCCAGTTCGAAACCTGGATACCGATGAAGACACCG
>JAPLSI010000128.1 GCA_026398715.1 Gammaproteobacteria bacterium | reverse complement strand
GGCGGCGGTACGGCAGGGTGTTGCACTGAAGCGATGTTGGTCACAGGTGAAGGCAGGTGGTGGCCGGGGATTATTTTGACCAAGCCGATCCCGTGTGGCGACTCAAAATGATCACCGGCAACCACCTCTCCCAGAAAATGATCACCGGCCACCACCCCACCCAGAACTCAGGCGGCGTCAACGCCTCAGCAATTCAGTCGACTCGAGTGCGCTCCAACGCCAGCGCCACCAGCCGCGCCTCGAGCCAATCGCGCCATCCGGACGTGTGCTGGTAATCCATTCGCTGCATCGCTTCCGGGTCGCGTGAGGGATCCGCGCGAAGCGCCCGCACGATGGTCTTGAGCTTGCCCGGCGTGCGCTCCGTCGCCGACTTCAGCCACGACAGCGCCTTCACCAGGCGCTGTTCGGTCACGGTGAAATCGCAGCCCAGTGGATAGTCTGGCAACAGTCCTGACTTCCGAAAGGGCGCCAGCCTCAGGTTGAGGTTTTCCATCGTATTGGCTGCAAGGGCAGGCGGCAGCACATAGTCGGCGTGAAGCTTCAGGCCTGCCTTGGCGGCGGCCAGCAGGCCGGCCTGGAAGGGCGCTGCCGTCAGCGCAAGCATCGCGTGCACGCAATCCTCGTCGGTCGCGCCGCGAAGGTCGGCGATGCCGTGTTCGGTGATGACTATGTCGCGCAAGTGGCGGGGAATGGTGCAGTGACCGTATTCCCAGAGGATGTTCGAGGCGGTGTTGCCTTTTGAATGGCGGGTGGAGCGAAGCAGCAGGATCGAGCGTCCGTCGCGCAGCGCATGCGCCATCGCCACGAAGTTGTACTGGCCGCCCACGCCGGATACCACGCGACCATCTTCCAGTGCATCCGATGCCGCCGACCCGAGCGCGGTCATCATCATGCAGGTGTTGAAGAAGCGCGCGTCGCGACGCTGCAGGCGTTCGAGCATCTCGTTGCCGCCATAGAGTTCATTGATGTGCGAGATGCGGGTCATGCCCATGCCAACGGCCTGATCGGGCGGAAGGCTTCCGAGCCAGTGGTAGAGATCGGACGAGCCCAGGTAGAAACCACCATTGAGCCAATGTCCTTCGCGCAGCAGGCGGGCGCCGTCCTCGGGCGTGGCATTGCCCGAATTAACACGCTGCATCACGGCGATATCGTCCACGACGCGACGGCGCAGGATGCCCGCCTGGTGCAGGCTGCGGAAGCCGTCGTTCACCATCTCGCTGGCACCGTACAGGCCCTGGACGAAGGGGCCCGTGCCGCCCTGGCTGAGTACCAGGTCGCTGGCGGCAAGGCCGGGCGACAAGGCTTCAAGCATCTGCAGGTACTCGGCATTTCGCGTGTGGCGAAGGATCAGCGCGTGGCACAGCGCGTCGGACAGCGAGCCGATCCCGATCTGCAACGTGCCGCCGTCCTTCACCAGGGTGCTCGCATGCAGGCCAATCGCGAAGTCCGCATCGGTAACCGGCTCGCGCGGCAGCGCGAAGAGTTTCGGCGTCGGGCCGGGAAGGTCGATCACGCGGTCGAAGAAGGTGGCCTCGACCGAGGCGGTGCCGCCTATGTACGGCAACGAAGGATCGACTTCCGCCACCAGCAGGGGACGCGGCCGGCCCAGTGCTTCCACCTCGGTAATCAGGTCGAAGGTGAGGTCGGGATTGCAGCTAAGGCTCAGTCGGGTGCCGCCGGGCTCGCGTGCCACCTTCTGCACCAGCAGGCCGACGTGGAACGAAGCGACGGCGCGCGCCACGTGCGTGTAATTGAGCGAGTTGTAGCTGGTCTGCGCCTGGTTGGAGCCCAGATACGCGCCCGATTGCACATAGAACTCCTCGACCAGGATGTTGGGCGGCAACTGTCCGCGTCGTTGCGCGACGGCGTAGTCGAGCCGGGGATAGTCCGTGCCGAAATGCCGTTCGACGAAAGGGCCGAGGAAACGCTTCTCGATGGACGACGATCCGGTCGGCGTATCGAGCGAGAGCGCCGTGCAAAGCTGCAACTTCAGAGATGGGTCGGCGGCGACCCGTCGATAAATCGCATTGAGCAGGCGGTTGGGCTTGCCCAGGCCAAGAGGCGCGGCCATCACGATGTGCTTGCCCATCTTCGAAAGCAGCCAGTCGACCGTGGCAACAAGTGGATCGACGGCAGTCGTGTCGGGCGCCTGGTCTTGATTGGTTATCGTCATGGCGAAGTATGCCTACAAACTATCCAACGGCAGTTTCAGGTAGCGCACGCCGTTGGGTTCGGGTTCGGGAAATCGTCCCGCTCGGATGTTCACCTGCACCGAGGGAAGGATCAGCGCCGGCATGGACAAGGTGGCGTCGCGCGCCTCGCGCAACGCCACGAAATCGGCCTGCGAAGTTTGCGCGGTCAGGTGGATGTTCGAGGATTTCTCCGCGCCGATGCTCGTTTGCGACGCCACCGCGCGACCGCCCGGGCCGTAGTCGTGGCAGACGAAGACGCGCGTCGCGTCGGGCAATTGGTAAAGCCGGCGGATCGATGCGTACAGCGTGGCGGCGCTGCCGCCGGGGAAGTCGCAGCGCGCGGTGCCGCCGTCGGGCATGAACAGCGAATCACCCACGAACAAGGCTTCGCCGATCAGGTAGCTGACGCTGTCGCTGGTGTGGCCCGGCGTGGCGATGACCTCCACGCCAAGGCCGCCGACCTCCAGCCGCTCGCCGTCCCGGAACAGATGGTCGAACTGCGAGCCGTCCACCGCAAATCCTTCCCCCAGGTTGAACACCGACCGGAAGGTTTGCTGCACCGAACGAATGCCCTCGCCAATGCCGATGCGGGCTCCGGGAACGACGCTGCGCAGCCAGGCACCGGCGGACAGGTGGTCGGCGTGCGCGTGGGTCTCGAGGATCCATTCGAGCTTGCAGCCCTGCGCGCGGGCCGCGTCGAGCACGGCCTGGGCCGAGACCGTGCCGGTCCGGCCGGACGCCGCGTCGAAATCGAGCACCGGGTCGATCACCAGCGCGCTGGCGCTGGCGGGGTCGGCCACGAGATAGGTCCAGGTGCTGCTGCCGGCATGGAAGAACGGCGTGATCACCGCCCGGGTGCTTGAGGACTCCATTTTGGATCTCCAGTAAATTAGGTATTGCTAAATTAGGAATAGCTAATATAATGATCCCATCGCTCATTCCCCACAAGACCGGCCATGTCCAAATCCCACACCGACCGTCCCAGTCCGACCGATGCCATGGCTCGCATGCAATCGCATGCGGGCGACGCATCGGCGCTGCTCAAGGCCATGGGCAACGAGCAACGCCTGCTGGTGTTGTGCCAGCTGGTGGACAAGGAGCTGAGCGTGGGCGAACTGCTGGCCGGGATCAAGCTGAGCCAGTCGGCGCTGTCGCAGCATCTGGCGATCCTGCGCGAGGCCGGCCTGGTCGAGTCCCGCAAGTCCGGCCAGACGGTTTTCTACTCGCTGCCCGCAGGCCCCGTTCATCGGTTGATGCACACCCTGCACGACATTTACTGCGGGCAATTGTCATGAACCGCGCCTCAGCGGACTTGACCGGGGTCAATGTTCCCCGAGTGAAGCCGAGCAGACTGGAATTTCCCGACCACGCGCCGCGCGTGTGTCCCATGCAAGGAATTTGAGATGGCACATATCGTGATCGTAGGCGCAGGACTGGCTGGCATGAGTGCCGCTTACGAACTGCGTGAAACCCTCGGCCCCGACCATCGCATCACGGTGATCGGCGATGGCGAGCGCTTCAGCTTCACGCCTTCCAATCCCTGGTTGGCCGTGGGCTGGCGCAAGCCCGACCAGACCTGCCTTCCGGCAGGCGAATACCTGTCGAAGAAGAACATCGATTTCCTGCCGCGCCCGGTTACCGAAATCCGCGCGGCGGAAAAGACCTTGCTGACCGACGCCGGGCAGAAGATCGGCTACGACTACCTGCTGATCTGCACCGGCCCGAAGCTCGCTTTCGAGGAAGTGTCCGGCCTCGGCCCGCATCCCGGCCACACCCAGTCCGTGTGCACCGCGCCCCACGCGACGGCGGCCTGGGGCGCCTACCAGGAATTCCTGGCCCATCCCGGGCCAATCGTGATCGGCGCGGCGCAAGGCGCAAGCTGCTTCGGCCCCGCCTACGAATTCGCAATGATCCTCGATGCCGACCTGCGCAAGCGCAAGCTGCGCGACAAGGTGCCGATGACCTTTGTCACCAGCGAGCCCTATATCGGCCACATGGGCCTGGGCGGCGTGGGCGATTCCAAGGGCCTGATGGAATCGGAAATGCGCCAGCGCCACATCAAGTGGGTGACCAACGCCAAGATCGCCGACGTGCGCGCCGGTGAGATGTCGGTCGTGCAGCACGACGATGACGGCAATCCCAAGAAGGACTACGTGCTGCCGTTTTCCTACGCGATGGTGTTGCCCGCCTTCAAGGGCGTGCCCCCCGTCGCCGCAGTCGAGGGCCTGTGCAATCCGCGCGGGTTCGTGATCGTCGACAAGCACCAGCGCAGCCCGAAGTATCCGGAGATCTTCGCGGCCGGCGTTTGCGTGGCGATCCCGCCGGTCGAGGTCACTCCTATCACCACGGGCGCGCCCAAGACCGGTTTCATGATCGAATCGATGGTGACCACGATCGTGCGCAACATCCAGGCGGACCTCGCCGGCAAGCCGGCGGATTTCGAAGGCACCTGGAACGCAGTGTGCTTCGCCGACATGGGCGACACCGGCGTCGCGTTCGTCGCCCTGCCGCAAATTCCGCCGCGCAACGTCACCTGGGCCAAGACCGGCAAATGGGTGCACCTGGCCAAGATCGCCTTCGAAAAATACTTCCTCTACAAGATGCGCAACGGAACGTCCGAGCCGGTCTACGAGAAGTACATCCTCGGCATGCTCGGCATCGAGCGCCTGAAGGAAACCAAGCGATCCGCGTCATCGAACAAAACTTCCAATCCAAGCTGAGGAGAAAGTCATGAACCTTGATCGAGCCGTACTCGCCTTCGCCGGCGTCATGGTGCTGACAAGCGCCGCGCTGGCCTATTTCGTATCGCCGATGTGGCTGCTGCTGACCTGCTTCGTCGGGCTCAACCTGATCCAGTCGAGCTTCACCGGCTTCTGCCCGGCGGCGATGGTATTCAAGAAGCTGGGCGTTCCCGGCGGCGGTCCTGCATTCAAATGAAAACAAGCTGGCGACTCCTCGGCGCGGGATGGCTGATCGCACTGGCGGCTTGCTCCGGCGAGCAGGCAGCTTCCACGGCGGCGGCATTGCCGAAGCTGGAGACGATCACCGTCACTGCCGGGGGCGATGGCAGCGGACGCAGTTGGGATGGCGTCGTGGAGGCGGTGCGCCAGGCCGAGTTGTCGGCGCAGACCAGCGGCCGCGTGACTTCGGTTGAGGTCGACGTCAACGATGCTGTCGTCGCCGGGCAGGTGTTGTTGCGCCTGACTGCAGTCGAACAGCAGGCAGGCGCTTCGGCGGCGCGCGCCCAACTGCGCGCGGCCGAGGCCATGGCGGCCGAAGCCGCAGCCAACTACGCGCGTTACCAGGCGCTCGCCGCAAAGCAGTTCGTCTCGCGCCTGCAGCTTGACCAGGCGCGTGCCGCGCGCGACGCGGCCGCTGCCAACCGCGACGCGGCGCGCGCGCAACTCGCCCAGGCAGGGCAACAGGCCGACTACACGGTGGTGCGAGCGCCCTTCGCAGGCATCGTCAGCGCACGCCATGTCGAACCGGGCGAAAGCCTCAGCCCGGGCCAGCCGCTGATCGCCGTGCATGCACCCGGCGCCCTGCGTATCGAAGTGCAAGTGCCGCAGTCCGATGCGGACGCGATTCGCAGCCTCGATGCTGCGCGCGTGGTGCTGGACGATGGACGTGTCCTGGACGCGGCCGCAGTGGTCGTTTTCCCCGCCGCCGACCCGTCCACGCATAGCGTCGGCGTGCGCATCACGCTGCCGGACACTGACAATCCGCCGCGGCCCGGATCCGCTGCCAAGGTGCAATTTCCCGTGGTTGCAGCCACGGGTGCGGCCGCCGTCGTGCACGTGCCGCAATCCATGGTCGTGCAGCGGGGCGAGGTGTCCGGCGTTTACGTGGTCGATGGCAATCGACTTTCATTGCGGCAGCTGCGCCTGGGTCGCCGCATCGGCGACCAGGTGGAAGTGCTGGCCGGTCTGAGGGCAGGCGAGGCAGTCGCAAGCGATCCGGTTGCGGCACTGCAGGCGCTGGCGGCGCAGCGCAAGGCGGCGGAAGCCAGCCATGACTGACCAGCCATCGGGCGCACGCTTCGGCCTGTCCGGCCGACTTGCCGCTGCCTTCCAGGCCAACCCCCTGACCCCGGTGCTGGCGATTCTCGGCTTGCTGCTGGGCCTGGTCGCGGTGCTGATCACGCCGCGCGAGGAAGAGCCGCAGATCGACGTGACCATGGCGAATGTATTCGTCCCGTTCGTGGGCGCCAGCGCCCGCGATGTCGAACAACTGGTGAGCACGCCGCTCGAGCAGAAGCTTCTGGAGATCGAAGGCGTCAAGCACGTCTATTCGACCAGTCGCCCGGGCATGGCGATACTGACGGTGGAATACACCGTCGGCGTCGAACGCCAGCCGGCCATCGTGCGCCTGTACAACCAGATCTATTCGAACCAGGACTGGCTGCCCGCCGGCCTCGGTGTCGGCCAGCCCCTGGTGAAGCCCAAGGGCATCGACGACGTGCCCGTGATGAGCCTGACCGTGTGGGCAGACGACGCATTGACCGCCAGCAAGGGCGAGGATTGGCGCGGTCCCGTGGAACTGGCCGAGATAGCGCACGCCCTAGAAACCGAGATCAAACGCATTCCGGGCACGCGCGATGTCTACACCATCGGCGCGCCCGACCGGGTTGCGGCGGTCACGCTTGATGCCTCGCGGCTCGCCGCATACAACCTGACCGTGGCTGACCTGGTGCAATCGCTGCAGGCAGCCAATGCCGTGCGCCAACTCGGCGAACGCATCGGCAGCGACGGTGCGGTGCCGGTGACGGCCGGCACTTTCCTTGCCGACGCCGATGCCGTGGCTGGACTGGTCATCGGATTGAAGGAAGGCAAGCCGGTGTTGCTGTCGGACGTCGCGGATGTCCGCGCCGGCGGCGACACCGCTACCCGATATGCCTGGCATGGTGCACCTGCCGGTCGAGCGGGTCCCACCGGCGGGCTTGCGCCTGCCGTCACCATCGCCGTGGCGAAGAAACCCGGCAGCAACGCCGCCGACATCACCGGCGCAGTCAGCCGCCGCATCGCCGAACTCGAAGGCGAGCTGATTCCCGCAGGCGTGCACGTCAGCATTACGCGCGACTACGGCCAGACCGCCACCGACAAGGCGATGAAGCTGATCCAGAAGCTGGTGTTCGCAACCGGGTCGGTGGTGTTGCTGGTGTTGTTCGCCCTGGGCTGGCGCGAAGCCATTGTGGTCGGCAGCGCGGTGGTGCTGACGCTGGCCGTCACGCTGTTTGCGTCCTGGGCGATGGGATTCACCTTGAATCGCGTTTCGCTTTTCGCACTGATATTTTCGATCGGCATCCTGGTGGACGACGCCATCGTCGTGGTCGAGAACATCCATCGGCACATGGCGCGCGGCGGCAAGACGCTGCGCGAGGCCATTCCGCCGGCCGTGGACGAAGTTGGTGGTCCGACCATCCTGGCCACCTTCACGGTCATCGCTGCATTGATGCCGATGGCCTTCGTTTCCGGCCTGATGGGCCCGTACATGCGGCCGATCCCGATCAACGCGTCGGTCGGCATGCTGCTGTCGCTCGCGATCGCACTGATCGTGACGCCCTGGTTGTCGCTGAAGTTGCTGGGGCGGCATGGCGCGCATCCGGCGACGCCAGTGCAAGGTCCTTCAGCCGGTCATTCCGCGGCGCTGCCCCCGGAAGCGTCGACCGAATCGTGGTTGCATCGCTTCTTTGGAAAACTGATGCGCCCCTTTCTCGATCCGGCCAAGGGCTCGCGTCGACGGCTGGTGTTCTTCGGCGGCGTGGCCGGGCTGGTCGTGCTGGCAGCGTCCCTGGCCGTAGTGCAACTGGTCGTCCTGAAGATGCTGCCGTTCGACAACAAGTCGGAGTTCCAGGTGGTGGTGGATCTTCCCGAGGGACGTACGCTCGAGGACACCAATGCACTGCTTACCGAGCTGGCGGCCGTCGTGGACACGGTGCCCGAGGTGCTCGATTACCAGGGTTACGCCGGCACTTCGGCGCCGATGAACTTCAACGGCCTGGTGCGGCAGTACTTCCTGCGCAGCGGAAGCAACGTCGGCGACCTGCAGGTAAACCTGATAGACAAGCACGAGCGCGACCGGCAAAGCCATGAAATCGCCCGCGACCTGCGTCCGCAACTGGCTGCCGTCGGCAAGCGACACGGCGCATCGGTGAAGGTAGTGGAAGTGCCGCCGGGACCACCGGTGCTGTCGCCGCTGGTCGCCGAGGTCTACGGGCCCGATTACGCGCGCAATCGCAAGCTCGCACTTGCGCTGGAGAAACGGTTCCAGAAGACCGAAGGCATCGTGGATGTCGATACCAGCGTCGAAAGCGATGCGCCGCGTGAAACCTATGTGGTCGATCGCGTTCGCGCCGCGCGCCTGGGCGTGCCGCAGTCGGCGATCAGCGATGCGCTGGCGGCCGCCGTGCCCGGGCTCGATGCGACCTACCTGCACGATGGAACGTCGAAATATGCGCGCCCGGTGCGTTTGCGCATGGCCGCGTCCGAACAGGCCACGACCGATCGACTGCTGGCGCTCCGCGTGCGCGGCTCGCAGGGGCAGCTGGTACCGTTGTCGGAACTGGTGACGGTGCAAACCGCGCCGTGGGACGGCGCGATCATGCACAAGGACCTGCTGCCGGTGGTCTACGTGACGGGCGATGAGGCTGGCGAACTGGATAGCCCGTTGTACGGGATGTTCTCGCTGGTGGACAGCTTGCGCGACGATCCGGTCGACGGCACGGCCATCGAACAATCCTTCATCGCGCAACCGACCGATACCAGCGGCTTCGCCATCAAGTGGGACGGCGAGTGGCAGATCACCTACGAAACATTCCGCGACATGGGTATTGCCTATGCGGCCGGCATGGTGCTGATTTATCTGCTGGTGGTCGCGCAGTTCCGCAGTTACCTCGTGCCGCTGGTCATCATGGCGCCGATCCCGTTGACGGTGATCGGCGTGATGCCCGGGCATGCCCTGCTGGGCGCGCAGTTCACCGCAACTTCCATGATCGGCATGATCGCGCTGGCCGGCATCATCGTTCGCAACTCGATCCTGCTGGTGGACTTCATCAACCAGGCGCTGGCCGAGGGACGAAGCGCGGAAGACGCAGTGATCGAAGCGTGCGCGGTTCGCGCCAAGCCGATCGTGCTCACTGGCGCGGCAGCGATGATGGGCGCGTTCTTCATCCTCGACGATCCCATCTTCAACGGCCTGGCGATCGCGCTGATCTTCGGCATCCTGGTGTCGACCGCACTGACGCTGGTCGTCATTCCGCTTCTGTATTACGCACTGCTGTCTGCCCGCGCGCCGCGCGGGAACCGCGCCCTGAACACGAACGATCCCGGAGCAACGCCATGAGTGACGACCAGCCGATCCGCATCAGCCTCGAACAGGAAAGCGACTACGCCTTCCGCGTTACGTTCGAGGACACCGATCTCGATCCGCTGCTCACCGACGAGTCGCCGCCGCTGGGGCAGGGACGCGGACCCAATCCGTCCCGGTTGTTGCTGGCCAGCATCGCCAACTGCCTGATGGCCAGCTTGCTGTTCGCGCTGCGCAAGCAACGCAACCAGCCCGGCAAGCTACGCGTGCAGATCAGCGCGAACATGGTGCGCAATGCGCAGGGCCGCCTGCGTATCCCGCAGGCGCAGGTCGAACTGTTGCTGCCCGAGGGCAACGAGTCCTACCAGCACCTGGATCGCGTTCTCGCTCAATTCGAGGACTTCTGCATCGTCACCCAGAGTGTCCGCCAGGGAATCGAGGTGCAGGTGACGGTGAAGGATGCGCACGGCAACGTGCTGATGGGTGACAAGAGTTTCGAGGCGGGCGCCTGATCAGCGCGCCAGCGCGCGATTGATCATGTCGGCCAGGCGGTTGCCGGCAAGGCGCAGCCGTTGTTCGGCAATCGGCGCATGGCGGTCCAGGTAGGCGTCATCGATTACGTGGCGGGACGGATACAGGTTGCCGTCGCGCACGATGCGGCACGACTCCAGGGCCCATTCAACGGCAGGGAGATTGGATGGGCGCGCGGAACCAGGGCCTGTCGTCGTCGGGCCGGCCGAAAATGCGTTTGCATACGCGACCGGCGCCAGTTTCCTGCGCTCGATTATCAGCTGGTCCCAGACCATGTGCAGGTTGCTGCCTTTGCCCTTGTAGCTCACCTGGAAGTCGCCGCCGCCCTTGTCGTTGCGAAGCGTCGCATGCAGGGGCTGGTGCGCGTCACCGACGAAATGGACCAGGTACTTGAGCGCGTCGCGACGCTCGGCATCGCTGCGCGTGCGGTCGGACAGTATCCGGAAATTGCCGTTGATCGCCGCGATAAGGCATTTGCCATCCGGGCAGTCGCGCACGGGCACGTAATTGCAGTCGCCGCCCCGGAAGTTGACGTAGTGCAGTCGCGCGGAGGCGCCGGAAACTTCGTTCGCGCGAACCTCGTCCGCCCAGCTCGCAATGCCGGCCAATGTCGGGTCGGGTTCGCCGGCCAACAGCCTGGCGACCTCGGCCCTTGCCTCGGCATTCAACTGGCGTTCCGCCAGCGTGCCGACGATCGCATGCCCGTCGCCTTTCCAGGCGAGCGACTGGGTCGAGAACGAAAGCAGCAGTACGGTGGCGATGAATTTGCGCATGGCCGTCGATCTTAGCCGTCGGCCATGCGCATCGCCAGCGTCAGAACTTCCAGACGTAAGCCAGGCCGTATACGATCGGGTCGATCTTCACCGTGCCGACATCCGCTCCGTTCACCGACACGTCGGTATCGATGTCGATCCAGCGCGCATCCACGCGCAGCGAAGACGTGTCGGTCAGCTTGAAGTCCACGCCCGCGTGGGCGGCGAGGCCCCAGGAGTTGGAAAGATCCAGGTCCGTGCCAGCCAACGGGCCGGTGGTCTGCTGGTCGAAGAACAGCGTGTAGTTGACGCCGGCGCCGATGAACGGCGAGACCTTCTCGCCATTGAAGTGGTACTGCAGCGTAAAGGTCGGCGGCAGGTGCTTGGTGGATCCGGCCTTGATCCCGTTCAGCGAGATGTCGTGCTTGAAGGGCAGGGAGGCCAGCACTTCCAGCCCCAGGTTCGGGCTGAAGAAATACTCGGCAGTGATGGTCGGCTTCCAGTCGCTGCCAACGTCCGCTTCCAGCGCACCGGCGGCGAGGCTGCCGTTGTTGGAGGCCGGGTTGACGACATGGGCGCCGACCGACAGGGTCCAGTCGCCGGCTTCGGTGGCAAGCGCCGGGCCAGCGAAGCCCAGGGCCAGGATCAGGGGGAACAGGGCGTTGTTGCGGGTCTTCATCATGTTGCTCCAGTGGGAAATACCTTAGATGGGTATATTTTCGGCAGCTGGCGGGTCGCGCGTTTGAGCCGAGTCAAAACGCCCGAACTTGGGCGCGACCCGCCAGACTTGCTAAAATCACGGTTTCCCATCCGCCTCCGGCGCGCGCCGGGCAACCCCAGGAGATGTCATGACGATCAAGGTCGCGATCAACGGCTACGGCCGCATCGGCCGCAATGTGCTTCGGGCCATCTACGAGTCCGGCCGCAACAATGAAATCCAGGTGGTCGCCATCAACGACCTGGGCGACGCCAACACCAACGCGCACCTCACGCAGTACGACACCGCGCACGGCAAGTTCCCGGGCAATGTGTCGGCGGACGGCGGCGACCTGATCGTCAACGGCGATCGCATCAAGGTTTACGCGGTGCGCAATCCGGCGGACATCCCGTGGGGCTCGCACGGCGTGGACGTGGTGCTCGAATGCACCGGCTTGTTCACCAGCAAGGAAAAGGCCAAGGCCCATCTTGCCGGCGGCGCCAAGAAAGTGATCATCTCCTCGCCGGGCGGCAAGGACGTGGACGGCACCTTCGTGTTCGGCGTCAACCACGACCAGCTCAGCGCCAAGCATGAAGTCATTTCCAACGCATCGTGCACCACCAACTGCCTGGCCCCGCTGGCCAAGGTGCTGCATGAAAAGATCGGCATCGTGCACGGCCTGATGACCACCATCCACGCCTACACCAACGACCAGGTGCTGACCGACGTCTATCACGAAGACCTGCGCCGCGCGCGCAGCGCCACCATGTCGCAGATCCCGACCAAGACCGGTGCCGCAGCCGCGGTAGGCCTGGTGCTTCCGGAGTTGAATGGCAAGCTCGACGGCTTCGCCATGCGCGTGCCGACCATCAACGTGTCGGTGGTGGACCTGACTTTCGTCGCCGCGCGCGATACGACGGTGGATGAGATCAACCAGGTCGTGCTGGCCGCGTCCGAAGGCGCGCTGAAGGGCATCCTGGGCTTCAACAAGGCGCCGCTGGTTTCCATCGACTTCAACCACGACCCACGCAGCTCGGTTTACGACAGCACGCTGACCAAGGTGATGGGCGGAACGATGGTGAAGGTCTGTGCCTGGTACGACAACGAGTGGGGTTTCTCCAACCGGATGCTGGACATGACGGTTGCGTTGATGGCCGCGAAGTAAGCGCAGGCGCGGCTTGCGGGTGGATCAGGGTGAATCGTCGTCGTCGGCCTCGGCGCCGGCGGCGGCCCGACGAAGTCGATCCTGCACGGCAAGCCAGGCAGGGTCTTCCGGCGGGCGCTCCACCAGCAGCAGTTGCTGTCCGCCGGCATCGAGTTGCCGAAGCGCCGCGTAAAGGCCGTGCGCGTACGACTCCGCGTCTTCGGGCAGCGCCAAGCCCTTGCTGCCGGTTGGAATCGTGCCGACGCCCAGGATAGCGACGCGCTTGCCCAGCGCACCCTGCTGGCGTGCCTCTGACTCCAGCGCGGCGCGCGGCAGCATCAGCAACGGCGTTCGCGGCGCGTAATGCGCCTCCAGCGTGCCCGAGGCGCGCGGGCTGTGCTCGCTGCGGCCCTGCGCCACCGGACCGATCACGGCTTCGATCCGGGCTGCAGAAATCCGACCTGGCCGCAGGATGCGCGGTTCACCCGAGCTCAGGTCGACGATGGTGCTCTCGATGCCGATTTCGCAGTCGCCGCCGTCCAGGACGATGTCGACGCCCACGGGAAATTCCTCGCGCACATGCGCGGCCGAGGTGGGGCTGATCCGCCCGAAGCGATTGGCCGAAGGCGCGGCCAGCCCGCCGCCGAATTCACGCAGCACGGCCAACGCCACCGGATGGTCCGGACAGCGCAGGCCCACGGTGTCCTGGCCCCCGGTCACCACGTCGGGCACCCGCGCGCTGCGCGGCAGGATCATCGTCAGCGGACCTGGCCAGAAGGCGTCGGCCAATCGGGCGGCCAACGGTGACGCGCCTGTGGTCCACATCGGCAAACTGGAAGCATCGGCAATGTGCACGATCAGCGGATGGTCGGCGGGTCGGCCCTTGAGCGCGAAGATGCGGCGAACGGCTTCGACATTGGTGGCATCCGCCGCCAGGCCGTAAACGGTTTCGGTAGGCAGGCCGATTACCTCGCCGCGACGCAATGCCGCAACGGCCGATGGGATGTCGGGTGGCGTTTGCGGCGCGGCCATCACTGCTTTCCCGTCACCGGGCTGGCGGCGTCGCCAAATTCTTCAGCCAGCAGGCCATACAACGCGGTGTCGCAATCTTCGCCGTTGACCTTCCAGCGTTTGCGCAGCAGGCCTTCGCGCTGGAATCCCAGTCGTTCCACCAGCCGGCAGGATGCGTGGTTGCGCGGATCGATGTCGGCCTCCATGCGGCGCAGGCCCAGGCTCGAGAATGCGAAGCCCAGCGCAAGGCGCAGCGCTTCTTCGGCCAGGCCGCGTCCCTGGAACCCGGGCGACAGGCTGTAGCCGATTTCCGCGCGGCGTTGTTCAACGTGCAGCGAGAAAAGCGTCAGTGCGCCAATCAGGCGGTCGGTTTCGCCGTCGGCGATGGCCCAGGGAAAGATGTCGCCCGAATCCATGCCCGCCCTGGCGTGGTCGAGGTAGGCACGCGCCTGCGCGACTTCCACCCACGCCGGAAAACTCCAATAGCGCATCACGCGCGGATCGGAATACAGCTCGAACATCGCTTGGGCATCGTCGGCCCGATAGGGCCGCAGGCGAAGCCGGTGGGATTCGAGCACGGGAACGCCGTCGGACGCAGTTTCTTCCATGCCGGCATTGTCCCACAGCCCGCGACGAACGAGCCCTGGCCGGGTTTGTACGAAGCTGCCGCGCGGCGGACAATAGGCGCCTGTCCCTAGGAGACCAACGATGCCTATCCTGCGAATGGCCGACCTCGACCTGTCCGGCAAGCGCGTGCTGATCCGCGAAGACCTGAACGTACCGGTGAAGGACGGGCACATCACGTCCGAACAACGCATCCTGGCGGCCTTGCCGACCCTTCGACTCGCGCTGGAAAAAGGCGCGGCAGTGATGGTCACCTCGCACCTGGGGCGGCCGAAGGAAGGTCTGTGGACGCAGGAAGACTCGCTCGAGCCGGTGGCCCGGCGCCTGTCCGAATTGTTGCAGCGGCCGGTTCCGCTGATCCGCGATTGGGTGGACGGCG
Source organism: Gammaproteobacteria bacterium (assembly GCA_026398715.1). The sequence goes on along the minus strand of JAPLSI010000128.1, from coordinate 13,054 downwards.
TGCAGGTGGCGCCTGGCGAGCTGGTGTTGCTGGAAAACTGCCGGATGAATCCAGGCGAGGGCAAGGATGACGAAGGTTTGTCGCGCAAGTACGCCGCACTGTGCGATGTGTTCGTGATGGATGCCTTCGGCACCGCGCATCGCGCGCAGGCATCCACGCATGGCGTGATTCGCCAGGCCAAGGTCGCCTGCGGCGGGCCGTTGCTGATGGCTGAACTCGATGCCCTGGCCAAGGCCCTGCACGAACCGGCGCGTCCGCTGGTGGCCATCGTTGCAGGGTCGAAGGTTTCCACCAAGCTCGAACTGCTTGGCAACCTGGTGGGCAAGGTGGACCAGCTGATCGTGGGCGGCGGCATCGCCAATACCTTCATCGCCGCCATGGGCCACCCGGTTGGCAAGTCCTTGTGCGAACACGACCTGGTAGAGACGGCGCGCGCCATCATGGCGCAGGCCAAGGCCCGTGGCGCGGACATTCCCGTGCCGACCGACGTGGTGGTGGCGCCCGCCTTCTCGGCGGATGCGCCGGCCACCATCAAGGCCGTGGCCGATGTCGGCCCGGACGACATGATCCTGGACATCGGCCCCGATACGGCGGCGCGCTATGCCGCGACGATCGCGTCGGCGGGCACCATCATCTGGAACGGGCCGGTCGGCGTGTTCGAGTTCGATGCATTCGGCAAGGGTACCGAAGTGCTGGCGCGGGCGATCGCCGATTCAGGGGCGTTCTCCATCGCAGGCGGCGGCGATACGCTGGCGGCCGTCGAGAAATACGGCGTCGCCAAAGGCATCGACTACATATCCACCGGCGGTGGCGCGTTCCTGGAATTTTGTGAAGGCAAGGAACTGCCGGCCGTGGCCGCCCTGCAGGCCCGAGCCGGCTGATGATCCGCAACGCTTGCTTGCGGCTGACGCGAGCATTTACATGGTCCGATACACACAGGCGTGTGCTAGCGTTGCGTTTTACCTGAATCCGACTCCATGGCCCTCGATTTGCGTCGCACCAAGATCCTCGCCACCCTCGGCCCGGCGACCGACGCGCCCGGCGTGCTCGACGACCTGGTCCGGGCGGGCGTCAATGTCGTCCGCCTGAATTTCTCCCACGGCACGCCCGAACACCACGAGGCGCGCATCCGCGCCGTTCGCGAAGCGGCGGCGCGACAGGGCCGCGAAGTCGGCATCCTGGCCGACCTGCAAGGCCCCAAGATCCGGATCGAGAAATTTGCCGGTGGCAAGGTCGCGCTCAAGTCGGGCGATGAATTTGCACTGGTCTGCCGTGCCGATGCGCCGGCGGGTGACACCACCCAGGTGGGCGTGAGTTACCTGGGCCTGGTGCAGGACGTGCGCGAAGGCGACATGCTGTTGCTCGATGACGGCCTGATGGCGCTACGCGTCACCGGTATCGACGGCGACACGGTGCGCACCACTGTCTTGACCGATGGTTTCCTGTCGGACCGCAAGGGATTGAACCGGCTCGGCGGCGGCCTGTCGCTGGGTGCGCTGACCGAACAGGACAAGGAACACATCGTCATCGCCGCGCGGCTGGGCGTTGATTTCCTGGCAGTGTCGTTCTGCCGTTCGGCAGCGGACATGCACGAAGCCCGTTCGCTGGCGGTGGCCGCGGGCAGCGACGCTGCGCTGGTCGCCAAGATCGAGCGTGCCGAAGCCATCGAAAATCTCGTCGAGATCACCATCGCCTCCGACGTGGTGATGGTCGCCCGTGGCGACCTGGGCGTGGAGATCGGCGATGCGGAATTGCCGGGCTTGCAGAAGAAGATCATCCGCACCGCGCTCGAACACAATCGCGTGGTGATTACTGCGACGCAGATGCTGCAGTCGATGGTGGACAACCCGATCCCGACCCGCGCCGAAGTGCTCGACGTCGCCAACGCCGTCATCGACGGCACCGACGCGGTGATGTTGTCGGCGGAAACCGCGTCCGGCACTTATCCGGTGAAGGCCGTCGAGGCGATGGTTCGCATCTGCCTGGGGGCAGAGCGCCAGTTCAATCGCGACACCGATTACGAGGCGGCCCCGCGCAACCTCGAGCGCGCCGACCAGGCCATCGCCATGGCCAGCATGTTCCTTGCCGAGCACATCCAGGTCCGGGCGATCCTCGCCATGACCGAGTCGGGCGGCACCGCCCGCTTCCTGTCCCGGTTCCGGTCCGAGGCACCCATCTTCGGGCTGTCCCGGCACGACGGCGCCCGCCGCAAGATGGCGCTGATGCGCGACGTGTTCCCGGTTGCCTTCGACAGCCGCGGCCTGCCGACGCGCGAGGCAGCGCGCGGCGCGATAAAGCAGCTGTTTGAACTCGAACTGCTGGCCGAAGGTGATCGTGTGCTGATCACCAGCGGCGACCATATGGAAAAGCACGGCACCACCAACACCTTGCGTTTGCTGCAGGTGGGCGCCGAGGGCGTGGCCCACGGCCTGGGCGAGCTCTAGGCGCCAGCAGGTCAAGCTCGAGACCGACGCCTGTCCCTGCGTTTCCTCATTTGCGACAGGCGGCTCGCGCGTGCTAAATGTCGGACAATCAATTGGATCGAGGTGAGTGCGATGACCAGAGTCCTGAATGGAAAGACCTTGCTGGCAAGCGCCTTGCTGGCGCTGTTCGGGTCTGCGGCGGCGGCGGCCGACCGTGCAGCCATCCTCAGTGAGGGTGGCGCCGGCCAGTACTGGCGCCCTGTCGCGGAAACCATCGCGATGCCAGCCTATCCGGGCATCGTCGCAGACAAGTCCGAGGACGTTTGCGTAGGCGTGGGATACATGCTGAACCCCGATGGCAGTACCTCGGATTTCGCGGTCCTCAATGCCTGGGGCAGCAAGAGCGCTGACGAGAAGCCCACCGACCCGCACTTCCTGCCGTTCGCGCAGAACGCGCTGGCGGCCGTGCAGCGCTGGAAGTTCACCTCCACCAGCGGCGCCGGTTCGAAGGTCAAGCCCATCTACACCGCGGCCACCTTTGCCTTCAGCACCACGCCCGGAAGCGATGCGGCGGCGTTGCGCGGCCATTGCACCATCGCCGATCTGGCGGATTTCATCGCCAAGGCCCAGGCCGACGCGTATCGCCGGCGCGGAAACCTCAACAAGGGCGTGCTGGACCGCAACCGGACCCAGAACCCCGGCGAGATTCCGCTGAAGGGCATGCGCTGACCGGGTAGCCGGGGGCTGGCGGGTTCGCCGGCGCGCACGAGCCGGCGTTATAATTGCGGCTTCAATCCAGCCGGAAGCCAGCCATGAGCATCGACCAACTCGCCGAAACCGCACAGGCCATGGTAGCGGCCGGCAAGGGCATCATCGCCATCGATGAGTCCAACAACACCATCAAGAAGCGCTTCGACGGCGTCGGCATCGAGTGCACCGAGGACAACCGTCGCGCGTACCGGCAGATGTTGCTGACCACGCCCAACCTCAACCAGCACATCTCCGGCGCCATCCTGTACGACGAGACGCTGCGCCAGAAGAGCAGCGATGGCGTGCCGTTCACCAAGATCATGATGGACAACGGCATCATCCCCGGCATCAAGGTCGACAAGGGCCCGCAGCCGCTGGCCGGATTTCCCGGTGAAGTGGTTACCGAAGGCCTCGATGGCCTGCGCGAGCGCCTGAAGGAATACGCACAGCTCGGCGCGCGCTTCGCCAAGTGGCGCGCGGTCATCAACATCGGCGAGGACATTCCGTCGGGCACCTGCATCGAAGCCAACAGCCACATGCTGGCCCGCTATGCCGCGCTGTGCCAGGAAGCCGGCATCGTGCCGATGGTCGAGCCCGAAGTGCTGATGGACGGCGACCACGACATCGACATCTGCTATGAAGTGACCGAAGTGACGCTGCGTTCGTTGTTCGCCGCGTTGTACGACCAGAACGTGATGCTGGAAGGCACCATCCTGAAAGCAAGCATGGTCGTGTCGGGCAAGAGCTGTCCGGACCAGGCAGGCATGGATGAAGTCGCCGAACTGACCATGCGCTGCCTCAAGAGCACCGTGCCGGCCACGCTGCCGGGCATCGTGTTCCTGTCGGGCGGCCAGTCCGACTTCGACGCGACCGCGCACCTCAACGCCATGAACCAGCTCGGTGCGAAACCTTGGCCGCTGAGCTTCAGCTATGGCCGCGCCATGCAGTCCGCTGCGCTCAAGCTGTGGTCCGCCGACCTGGTCGGCAAGGTCGCCGAGGCGCAGCAGACGGTCTTTGCCCGCGCCCGCGACAACGGCCTGGCGGCGCTCGGACAGTGGCGTCCCGCCGCCTGAGGTCGCTCTGCGGAGCCGGCTGGATCCATGAAAACGCCAACCCGGGTTGGCGTTTTTCATTTCCCCCGCGGGACCATCGATGACACGGCCTGAACATACCCGTGATTTAAACTTGGGCGCTATCCGACGAGGTTGCCGATGACCAAGCCCCTGCACGCCGCCCGCTTGCCCACGGCAAAACGCAATACAGGGATGCTGGCAACCCTGGTCGCCGCTGGCCTGTTGTTGCTGGCCGGCTGCGGGGGCAAGGACGAAGGCAAGCCCCGTGGCGCCGGCGGGCCGCCGGCGGTCGTCACGACCACCGTGCTGTCGACGGCCCCGTGGAGCGACAGCATCGAAGCCCTTGGCACGGCCGTTGCGCGCGAGTCTCTCGTGATCACGGCGAAGGTCAGCGAAACCGTCGACCAGGTTCGCTTTGAAAGCGGCCAAGTGGTGTCGGCGGGGCAGGTGCTGGTGACCTTGTCCGACCGGGCGGAAGTCGCGGGACTGAGCGAGGCCGCCGCCGACTATCGCGAAGCGCAGGCCCTGCTCGACCGGCAACAGGCGCTGGCGAAACGGCAACTCATCGCCGCCAGCCAGCTCGACATGCAGCGCGCCGCGCGTGATGCGGCCAAGGGCAGGCTCGACCAGTTGCGGGCACAGGTCTCGGACCGTGTCATTGCTGCGCCCTTCGACGGCGTGCTGGGATTGCGGCAAGTCAGCCCGGGTTCGCTGGTGACGCCGGGTACGGTGATAACCACGCTGGACGACGTGTCCACCATCAATCTCGATTTCACGATACCGGAGCGCCAGTTGTCGGCGCTTTCGGTCGGCCAGGCGGTCGTCGCGAGCAGCGACGCATTCCCCGGTGAAGAATTCACAGGCGCAGTCAGCTCGGTCGGCTCGCGCGTTGATCCGGCGACGCGATCGCTGGCTGCGCGCGCTTCCTTCGACAACTCGTCCGGCAAGCTGCGCGCCGGCATGTTGCTTCGGGTTCGCCTGCAGCAGGCGTCGCGCAATGCCTTGCAGGTACCCGAACTCTCGCTGCAGCAGGTTGGCCAGCAAGCCTTCTTGTTTCGCGTCGGCGCCGAGGACAAGGTGGACCAGGTGCCCGTCCGCATCGGCTCGCGACGCCCGGGTTGGGTGGAGATCCTGGACGGCGTGAAGGCCGGCGACCGCATCGTCGTGGAAGGCATCGTCAAGCTCAAGCCGGGCGCCAGGGTGACCGAAGCTGCGTCCGCGCCGGCCAAGCCGGCATCGCCCGCCAAGCCAGGCGCCTGACCGATGGTGCTTTCGGACCTGTCGATCCGCCGTCCGGTATTGGCCACGGTAGTCAGCCTGCTGTTGATCGTGCTTGGCGCGTTCGCCTTCACCCAGTTGCCGCTGCGCGAACTGCCGGACATCGACCCGCCCGTGGTCTCGATCAGCACGTCCTACACCGGTGCTTCGGCCGCCGTGGTCGAGACGCGAATAACACAGGTGCTGGAAGACGCAGTCAGCGGCATCGAGGGCGTCGAGCTGCTGACCTCCAACAGCCGCAATGGCCGCTCGAACATCAACATCGAATTCTCGGCCGCCCGCGACATCGAGAGCGCCACCAACGACGTGCGCGACGCCGTCAGCCGGACCATCGACTCGTTGCCCGATGACGTGGATACGCCGCAGGTACGCAAGGCCGACTCGGATTCCGAAGTCATCATGTGGACCTACCTGAGCAGCCCGACCATCGACACGCTGGCCCTTACCGATTACGCCGACCGCTATGTGGTCGATCGGCTGTCCAGTATCGACGGCGTGTCCCAGGTAAACCTGGGCGGTGAACAAACCTACGCGATGCGCATCTGGCCCAACCCCGCCGCGCTGGCGGCGCGCTCGCTGACGGTCGCGGACGTGCAGGCGGCGCTTCGCCGCGAGAACGTGGAATTGCCCGGCGGCAGCATCGAATCGACCGACCGCGACTTTACGGTGCGGGTCGAGCGCGGCTTTCGCACGGCGGAGGAATTCGACCGGCTGTCGATCGGGCGCGGCGAAGACGGCCACGTCATCCGGCTGGGAGAGGTGGCGCGGGTGGCGCTCGATTCCTCGGAGCCGCGCAGTTACTTTCGCAGCAACGCCAGTCCGATGCTGGGCCTTGGCATCGTAAAGACTTCGACGGCGAACAGCCTCGAGGTTGCCAAGCTGGTGAAAGAAGAAATCGCCCGCATCAACCCCGGCCTGCCGCAAGGCATGCAGATGGGCGTGAGTTTCGACTCGACCGAATACATCGATGTCGCGGTGCGCGAGGTGTACAAGACGCTGTTCGAGGCGATCGTGCTGGTATTGCTGGTGATCTGGCTGTTCCTGGGCAGCGTGCGCGCCGCCCTGATTCCTGCCGTCACCGTGCCGGTCTGCCTGGTGGCCGCCTTCCTGGCGCTGTGGGCGTTCGGCTTCTCGATCAACCTGCTGACCCTGCTCGCCATGGTGCTGTCCATCGGCCTGGTCGTGGATGATGCGATCGTCGTGCTGGAGAATGCGCAACGTCGCGCCGACCTGGGCGAGCCGGCGCCGCTGGCTGCGTTGCGCGGCACCCGGCAGGTCGCCTTTGCGGTGATCGCGACCACGGCGGTGCTGGTCGCGGTGTTCGTGCCGATGGCTTTCCAGGAAGGAAACAACGGTCGCTTGTTCCGCGAACTGGCCGTGGCGCTGGCCGGCGCGGTGGCGATTTCGGCATTCGTCGCGCTGACCCTTACGCCGATGATGTGCTCGCTGCTGATCCGGCCGCACAAGCGCGAGGCAAAGGGATTCGGCGCCTGGGTGGACCGTCGCCTTGGCCAATTGTCCAACAGCTACCGGCATGTGCTGGAACACAGCGTGGGTCGTCCGTGGTTGTTCCTTGGCGTCATGCTCGGCGCCTTCCTCGCTTCGGGATTCCTGTTCGTGTCGGTACCGCGCGAACTGGCGCCGACCGAAGACCGCGGTGCGTTCTTCGTGATGGCCAACGGACCAGAGGGTGGCGGCTTCGACTACACCGTCAAGCAGGTCGCCCAGGTCGAAGACGTTCTGATGCGATACGTCGGCGAAGGCAAGCCGATCAACCGGGTCAACACCCGCATACCTGGCGGATTCGGCGGCGGCGGCGAAATGCAGAACGGCATGGCGATCGTCTTGCTCAAGCACTGGGACGATCGCGAGGAGACGACCGACGAGGTGGTGGAGCAGGTCAGCAGCGAGCTGGCGAAGATTCCCGGCGTGCGCGCACTGCCCACGGTGCGCCAGGGACTGGTGCGTGGCGGCGGACAGCCCCTGCAGGTAGTGCTCGGTGGTCCCGATTACGCGCAGCTGGTGGAATGGCGCGATCGCCTGCAGGCGCGCATGGAAGCCAACCCGAAATTGACCGGCGTGGATTCCGACTACAAGGAAACACGGCCGCAATTGCGCGTGGTGATCAACCGCGACCGTGCTGCGGACCTGGGCGTTGCGGTCAGCGACATCGGCAACACGCTGCAGACGATGCTTGGCTCCTCCCGCGCCACGACCTTCGTGGACGAGGGCAAGGAATACGACGTGATCGTGCAGGCCGAGCGCCAGGACCGCTCCAGCATCAGCGACCTGCAGAACCTCTACGTGCGTGCGAAGGCGGGCGCACTGGTGCCGCTGTCGAGCGTAGTGACGGTGACCGAGATTGCCGAACCAGGCACGCTCAATCGATTCAATCGCCTGCGCTCGATCACGATATCGGCGCGGCTGGTTCCCGGCTATCCGCTGGGGGAAGCCATCGACTTCGCCCGCCAGGCAGTCAACGAGGAACTGCCAGACACCGCGCAGCTCGATTTCGGCGGCCAGTCGCGCGAATACCTGCAGGCGGGCGGGGCCGCGATGTTCACCTTCGGCATGGCGCTGCTGATCGTGTTCCTGGTATTGGCCGCGCAGTTCGAAAGCTTCGTGCATCCGCTGGTGATCATGCTGACTGTTCCGCTGGCCGTGCTGGGCGCCTTGATCGGCCTCGCGTCGACCGGCAATACGATCAACCTCTTCAGCCAGATCGGCATCGTCATGTTGATCGGCCTGGCCGCGAAGAACGGCATCCTGATCGTGGAGTTCGCCAACCAGCGGCGCGATGAAGGGCTTCCGATCCGCGACGCCATCCTCGATGCCGCCGCGACGCGCCTTCGCCCAATCCTGATGACCTCCATCGCCACCGTCACCGGCGCCCTGCCGTTGATGCTGGCGAGCGGCGCGGGTTCGGCGAGCCGCAGCGCGATTGGCGTGGTGGTGGTGTTTGGCGTCCTGCTGTCCACCTTCCTGTCCTTGTTCGTGGTGCCGGCGTTCTACCTGCTGCTGGCTCGCTTTACGCGGGCGCCGGAGGAACGCGGCCGCATGCTCGAAGCGCTGGAGTCGAAGGTTGCCTCCGTGGACAGCAGCCACGGCGGCTAGTTGGCCCTAGACTAGGGGCTCCGTATCGATGCAAGGCATCGGAGCTGCAACATGCCTGACCACAAACCGCCCGGCGGTGGATCCCTGTATCGCGGCCCTTCCGGCGCACCGCGCGACAAGCGCGAGCGTGAAAGGGATCGTGCACGCGAGCAAGGCGGCGAGCGCGCCGTGGCGCCCGAGCGAGCGCGCGAAGCCGGCCCGCGGCACGCGCCTGGCCGCGCGGTGGAAGTACAGCACGCTCCCGAAGCGGCGCCGCCCAGGCCGCCCCAGGAACAGCGCATGTACGGCCTCAACGCCTGCCTGGCCCTGTTCGCACATCGACCGCAGGCCTTGCGCAAGGTCTGGCTGCTGGAGTCGCGCATCCCCGCGCTGAAGCCAGTGCTCGCCTTCTGCGTCAAGAATCGCCTGGGCTATACCGTCGTCGAGGCCGAGGACCTGGAACGACTCAGCGGCAGCGCACATCACGAGGGCGTGGTGTTCGGCGCCATGCCGGCCGAGGAGTTGACGCTTTCAAACTGGCTGCGTGATTTGCCTGCCGGGCCGCAACTCGCGATCTGGCTCGATGGTGTCGGCAATCCGCACAACTTCGGCGCGATCGCGCGCAGTGCGGCGCATTTCGGCGCCTCCGGCATCCTGTTGCCGAGGGAATCCACGCTTACCCTGTCGGGCGCGGCTGCGCGCGTGGCCGAAGGCGGCGCCGAGGCCCTGCCACTGGTGCGGCTTGGGCGCAGCGACAATGCCATCCCGCAACTCGCCGCTGCCGGCTTCACCCTGGCGGCGACCACCGTGCGCGGCGGGCAGTCGCTCTACGCCACGCAGCTGCCATCGCGCCTGGTGCTGTTGATGGGCGCCGAGCAAACCGGCGTCGATCCCGCACTCACGCAGGCCAGCACGCTCAAGATACTGATTCCCGGCACCGGCGCGGTGGAAAGCCTCAACGTCGCCTCGGCGACGTCGGTACTCTTGTCCGAGTGGCGCCGGCAGCAAATGCAGGCGCCTGCCTCGCGACGTTAGCGGCCGGTCATTCTTCGCCAGTAAGCGGCGGCGAGCGGCCGAAGTCCACCGGCGAATCCGCCGCGACGTAAGCCATCACCGCATAGGCGGCGGCCTGCTGGTCGAGCGCTTTCGCTTCGACCTTGTCCAGCGTGTCGTTGGCGGTGTGGTGGTAATCGAAATAATCGGTGCCGTCCTGCGCGAGTTGCGCCCACGGCATGCCGACCTTGGCGAACGGCCCGATATCCGGCCCCGGGCCGCCCATGCCGGTTTCATAGGCAATGCCCAGCGGCTCGAGCAGTTTCGCGATCTGTTCGATCACCGGAACCGCTTCGGGGGCCACGCCTGCGCGAAACGAATAGATTCGGCCCGCGCCGAAATCACTTTCCGCGCCGAGTTGCTGCAGGTCGAGTTCGGCCTTGTGCGTTTCGGCGTAGGCCCGCCCGCCAAACACGCCTTGTTCCTCGTTGGCGAAGGCGATGACCCGGATGGTGCGCAGCGGCGCCTTGTCGAGACGGCCGATCATCGCGCCCGCGGCCATGGTGATGGCGACGCCCGACGCGTCGTCGATGGCGCCGGTGCCGAGGTCCCAGGAGTCGAGATGGCCGCCGATCACCACCACTTCATCGGGCAGCTTGCGTCCGCGGATCTCGCCGATGACGTTGTATTCGGTCTTGGTCGCGCCCGTGTGGCCCGCGTCGATGTCCAGCCGCAGGGTCACCGGTTTGCCGCGCCGGATCATGTTCGACAACAGGTCGGCGTCGGGATTGGACAGCGCCGCTGCGGGGATCTTGGTCGAACCCTCGGTATAGCGCTGCATGCCGGTGTGCGGCAGTCGGTCCGAGTCGGTGCCGATGGATCGGATGACCAAGGCTACCGCGCCCTTTTCGGATGCTGCCGAGGCGCCGCTGCGCGCGGCCACCGCGGGTCCATAACCATGGCCGTCCTTGGTGCGTTCCATGCGATTGGAGATATAGGCGATCTTGCCGGCCAACGATCCTGCTGGTGCAAGCTTCAAGGCTTCGATCGTCGCGAACTCGACTACCTCGGCATCCAGCGGCTTGCCGCCCGTGCCGATGCTGCCACCGAGCGCGGTGATGGCCAAACGTTGCGGGAAGGGTCCGATCACTTCCGCGCGTTCGTGGCGGCGCTCCCAGACCGGGACGCTGACCGGTTCCAGGTAGACGCGGTCGTAGCCCAGGGCCTTGAATTTTTCCTGCGCCCATTGGGTGGCGCGGTCGTAAGCGGGCGAGCCAGCGAGCCTGGGCCCGACTTCGGTGGTGAGCGACTCGACGATGGCATAGGCGCCGGTATCCTGCGCGCCCGCCGCCGCCAGCGTGCCGGCATTGGCCAGCGTTCGCTTGTCCAGTTGGGCGCTCGCCGCGTGCGCAGGCAGGGACGCAAGGACGGCGGTTGAAAGCAGGCAGGTGCGGAGCAGGATCGACATCGGGTAATTCTCCAAAAAAAGGCGCCGGAAGTACCGGCGCCTGGGTGTACACGAGCAAGCTTAGCGCGATCGGAGTGCGTCGCGAATCTCGGTCAGCAGCACGATGTCCTCGGCCGGCGCGGCGGGCGCGGGCGCCTCTTCCTTCTTGCGCTGAAGGCGATTGATCACCTTGATGGCCATGAACACCGCAAGGGCGATCAGGGCGAAGTCGATGATGCTCTGGATGAAGGCGCCGTAGCGCAGCAGTACGGCGGCTGCCACTTCCTTGCCATCCGCGCCCATCTGCGCCGGTGTCAGCACTACAGCCAGTTCGGAGAAATTGACGCCGCCCAGGATCTTCCCGATCAGCGGCATCACCACGTCGTTCACCAGGGAACTGACGATCTTGCCGAAGGCGCCGCCGATCACCACGCCCACGGCGAGGTCGATGACGTTGCCGCGCATTGCAAATTCCTTGAACTCACTGATGAAACTCATGGTCGTCTCCCTGTGCTGTGGATATCGGGTTTGCAATCATGCGGCCACGTGGCCGGAAAACTCCACCAGGCCATCCACCCCGGCGCTGAAGCGGTCGCCGCGATGCAGCGCGGCCACGCCGGCGGGCGTGCCCATGAAAATCAGGTCGCCGGCGCGCAGCGCGAACAGGCGCGAGAGTTCGTGGATGATGTCGGGCACCGAAAAGACCATGTCGGCGAGCGAGGATTGCTGGCGGAGTTCGTCGTTGACGCGAAGCCAGAGCCGGCGATTGAAATCGTGCCCAGCTACATCGGCCGGCACGATGCCACTGATCGGCGCCGAGGCGTCGAAACCCTTGGACGTATCCCAGGGCAGGCGCTTTTCCTTGGCCTGCGCCTGCAGGTCGCGCCGGGTCAGGTCCAGGCCGACGGCGTAGCCGAATACGAGCGACAACGCATCCTGCGCCGCCACGACGCCGTTTGCGTCGCTTCCCAGGGCGACCACCAGTTCCACTTCGTGGTGCAGGTCGTCCGTGGCCGAGGGGTACGGCACCCGTGGCTCGGTGACGATCGCATCGGCGGGCTTCATGAAAAAGACCGGCGAACCGCGCGGCACTTCGGCGCCCATCTCGCGCGCGTGCTCGGAAAAGTTGCGGCCCACGCAGTAGATGCGGTGCACCGGAAAGGCTGACGCGCGCCCGATGACGGGAACGGTGGTCGGGGAATGGGGAGCGAATGCGTATCCGGACACGGGCGAGCCCATCGGGAAAACGCTGAGTGTAGCGGCAGTGGCGCGCCTCAGCGCAGGCTGAGCGTCGCCTCGTGCTTGCTGACCACCGAGTACTCGCCTTCGATGACGCCCTCGACCCGCTGCGGCGCGGCGGCAGTCGGCTTGCCACGCACCATGCGGCGCACGGCGGCAAACATCAGCATGCCCAGTCCGACAAACAAGCCGGCGACCACCAGGAACGCGAGCACGACCAGTCCCACCAGGCCAAGGGCCAGGCGCAACAGCGGGTGACGGGGCTTGCTGGGGGTGTAGGTGAAGAAGCGATGGACGAAAATGGGCATGGGGGTCATGTCAGACTGCCGGGGACGAGGAGTATGTCCATGCCGCAGGATCAAAGTGTAAGTGCTTCGTTAATTCGCCGATCCGACCTGCCGGATGCGGGCATCGTGTCGGTTATGGTGCCTATTGACGGCGAAATGACGTCTATCATCGTCCAATGTGACGGCTCGACGCTGCGCGCCTGGCTCAACGCCTGCCCCCACGAGGGCCGCCGGCTGGACTACGTGCCGGGCAAGTTCCTGATCGACAAGCAAAACCTGGTCTGCGCGGCGCACGGCGCGTCGTTCCGCCTGGCCGACGGCTTTTGCACATCGGGTCCCTGTCGAGGCGAAAGCCTTCGTTCCGTCAGCGTTTGGCAGGCGGAATCGGGCGAATTGCGGTTTGGTTGCGCGGAGAGTTAGAGGCAACGCATATCGCGAGGGGCGATCGAAAGGCCTATCGCGAGGGGCGAT
>JAPLSI010000151.1 GCA_026398715.1 Gammaproteobacteria bacterium | reverse complement strand
GGTAGAACGGCAGGGCTGCGCGCGTGGCCAGCCGTCGACCGCTCTCGATCCAGCTGCGCCGCGCCTCGATGCTTTGCTCGAGTTCCGGCAGGCCGCGATCGAGCAGGAAGTAGCCGATATGCCCGCTTCGCGATCCGGGGTCGCGCTGCCAGGCATCGCGGGCCAGCAGCAGCGCGGCCGATGCAACCTCGGACTCGCCGTGCACGCAGCGGCGTGACAGTGCTTCCACCACGTGGCGGTACTGGTCGCGCGTGGCGAAGTCCATCGCGGCATAAACGCCCGCAGGATCGTCGCGCAGCACCTGCTCGACGATGCTCATCGTTTCGACGAACTCGCGCCAATCCATCGCTGCCAGCGCGCGCAGGCTGCCGATGCTGTTGCCGATCGACACCTGGTCGGCGGCCTGCTGCTGCGCTTCCAGTTGCACGAGGTTCTCGATGCCCTGCCCGGCTTCCACCAGCCAGTGTTCGACCCAGTTCAAGGGCATCGACAGCGCGGCGCTCTGTCCCTGCAAGCGGCGACTGAACTCGGCGACGAACGCGCTGCTCATCGGCGGGCCCGATCTCGCCATGTCGGCCACGGCCAGCACCACGTTCTTCGGATCGCGCTCGGCAACGTCCATCAACTGGTCGGCCCAGTGCTCGGCCAGGCGACGATCGGCTTTTTCCGCCAGCACCCGGGCGCCCACGCGACGCAGGTTTTCGATCAAGGCCAGTCGCAGCATGATCGGGATGGCCCACAGCTCGCCCAGCTTCAGCGGTGAAACGGACTGGTAGGCAGCCACGAAGCGGCGCAGGCTTTCCGTATCCACGCGCCCGTCGCCATGCGAGATCGCCTCCAGCGCGATGTCATAGACGCGCGGCATTCCGGCCGAAGGGCCGCTAGCCAGGCGTGGCAGTTCGCGGCTGTAGCCCTTGGGCAAGTGGCGCTGCGCCGTGCGGATCTGTTCTTCGATCAGGTAGAAATTGTCGAGCAGCCATTCGGCGGCCGGCGTAATGCGCTGGTTGTCGCGGGCGGCGGCGGTGAGTGATTCACAGCAATTGACCAGCACTTCCTCGTTGTCGGCCAGGCGGCCGAGCAACAGGTCGGGTCCACGTCCGGTCTGGATGCGATGCTGGCGCGCCAGCGCGCGACCGTGCCGTTCCATCTGGTCGGCACTGAACAATTCCGAACGCAGCGCCGGTTCGTCGGCGGGGCGCAGGCTGCGGGCCCGGCGACGCCTGAGGAAGGCGCGCAAGCGCGAGGGCCTCAATATCTCGATTCTGCGACTCATTGCAAAACCGTGGCCGAATGCTTCCCGGGTACAAGCTCTCGCATCGTGGGGTCTTGTCCTTGGTTCCGTTCATGATCGCACCCGCGACCGCTTCCTGAACCAAATCGCCGCACCGCAGTGCCTTCCCGTTTAGGTTGCGGTCATGCGAGGGGTCATTCGTCGGCGGGATTGCCCACGCCGTGCGGCACATGGCCGGCCGCCACGTGCAGGCGGGCGTTGGCGATATTGAGTTGCGAGTCGTCGAAGAAAATGTCGGCGCCGAAGGCTTCAAGGAAGGGTCCCTTGTCGCGCCCGCCCAGGAACAAGGCCTCGTCCAGGCGCACGCCCCACTCACGCAGGGTAAGGATGACCCGCTTGTGCGCGGGCGCGGATCGCGCGGTGACCAGCGCTGTGCGGATCGGGGAATCGTCCGGCGGGAATGCCGATTGCAGCGAATGCAATGCCGCCAGGAAGCCGCGAAACGGACCGCCGCTCAAGGGCTCGTGGGCACGCATCGTCTCATGCGCATGAAAGGCGGCCAGGCCGTCTTCCTGCGACACGCGCTCGGATTCGTCGCCAAAGATCACCGCGTCGCCATCGAAGGCGATACGCAACTGGTCATGGACCTGGGTCGCCGCCCTGGCCGGCAGGATGGTGGCCGCTGCCACGCCTTCGCGCAGCGCATCTCGCACCGATAAAGGGTTCGCCGAAAGGAACAACTGCGCGCCGAACGGCTGGATGTAGGGCGTGGTCGGCGCGCCGCTGGTGAACACCGCCCGGGCGATCGCCAACTGGTAGTGCTCGATGGAATTGAAGATGCGCAGGCCGGTGTCGGAGGAATTGCGCGAAAGCAGCACCACTTCGACGCGCGGCTCGTCGGCGGGCGCGCCCGCATTCATGGCAAGCAGCTTGCGGACCATCGGGAAGGCGATGCCGGGTTCGAGGACGTCGTTCTCGTGCGACCGCTGGTGCTCGGCGTACGCGTCGAGCCCGTGGTCCTCGAACAGGGCGTGGCCCTTTTCCAGGTCGAACAGCGCCCGTGCCGTGATGGCCACCACCAGCTTGCGCGCGGGTTCGGGCGCGTCGGATGCCGTCGTGGTGTCTTCGACGGTCATGCCTGCCTAGGTGACGAACTGTTCGTTGAGGATGCGTTCCTCGAGGTTGTGCTCGGGATCGAACAACAGGGTTACGGTGCGATCCCGCGACTCCCTGATCCGCACTTCCACCACGTCGCGCACTTCATGCGAATCGGCGGTGGCGCTGACGGGTCGCTTGTACGGGTCGAGGATTTCCAGCTTCACTTCGGTGTCGGCGCGCAGCAGCGCACCGCGCCAGCGGCGCGGCCTGAATGCGGCGATCGGCGTCAGCGCGATCACCGACGAACCCAGGGGCAGGATCGGGCCATGCGCGGAAAAATTGTAGGCGGTGCTGCCCGCCGGCGTGGCGACCAGGGCGCCGTCGCAAACCAGTTCGTCCAGCCGCACCTGCCCGTTGAGATGCACGCGCAGGTGCGCGGTCTGCCGCGTCTGGCGCAGCAGGGAGACTTCGTTGTAGGCGAGCAGGTTCATCGTGGCGCCCGCCTCGGTGATGGCGACCATCTCCAGCGGACGCAGCACGGCGGGTTCGGCAGCGTGGAAGCGCCGCAACAGGTCGTCCTGCCGATACTGGTTCATCAGGAAGCCCACCGCGCCCAGCTTCATGCCGAACACCGGCCGCCCGGTGCCGCCGTGCTGGTGCAGGGTCTGCAGCATGAAGCCATCGCCGCCCAGGGCGCAGATCACGTCGGCGTCGTCCGGCGAGTGCTGCGGATGCAACGCGACCAGCGCTTGCAGCGCCGCCTGCGCCTCGGGCGTGCTGCTGGCAAGGAAGGCGATGCGGGGATTGGCTGGGATGGCATCGGGTTCGTCCGGGGTTCGGCGAAGAGTACCCCAACACGACGCCTGTTTTCTTGCGGCCTCGCCCGGGGGCGAGGCCGTCCAGGGCAAGTTACAGGATGCGGATGTGCGCGGTGGCCAGCTGCGCCAGGCGACGGACGGCGACGGACAGTGTCGCGAAATCCATGCTGCGCAGGTTACGCATGTCGTTGAACATCGTCAGCGTATAGCGCAGCGTCGCGTCGTCGCGGCCGAGCCAGTCACGGACCAGGCGCTCGGGGCGCGTGCCGGGCGCAGCCGAGCCCAGTACGGTGCCGACCAGCGCACGCTGTTGCGACTGCAGCTCATCGCGCAGCACGCCGCGGGCCTGGGCGTGCCAGCGGCCATCCACGGGCAGCTTTTCCACGCAGTCCATCAGCCAGGTCGTGTGCAACGCATCGGACAGCGCGAAATACACCAGGCCGACGTCACCGACCGGCAGGTTGCGCTCCAGCGCCACTTCCACGATGTCCAGGCCGTAGGTCAGGTAAGGCACGCAGGCCATGGCCAGGGACAGGTCGTTGCCGAAGCCCTGCTTGCGCCACTGGTCGCGATCGGCCTGCAGCGACGCGCGGCTGGCCGCGGGAAGGATCTTCGGCAGCACGTCGCGCAGCTCGCGTAGCGGCGCCGCGTAGCGTTCGACCATGCTCGCAATGACCAGGATGTCGCCGGGGCGGTTCAGCAGCCAGCGGGTCATGTTTCGCTGCAGGTGCCACAGCGCGGTCAGTGCGGCGATCTGGGACGACTCGGTAACCTTCAGGTCCAGCTCGTCGATGCCGGCCCAGAAAGCGCGCGCATCGAGGACTTCCCGGCTCACGCTGTAGGCCTTGGCGATCTGCGCCGGCGACTCGCCGGTGTCTTCCTGCAGTCGCTGCAGGAAGGTGGAGCCCATGCGATTGACCATCGAGTTGGTCACCGCGGTGGCGATGATCTCGCGCCGCAGCCGGTGGTTTTCCATGTCATCGGCGAAACGTTCCTGCAGTGCCTTCGGGAAATAGCGCACCAGTTCTTTCGACAGGTGCGGATCTTCCGGCACGTCCG
>JAPLSI010000114.1 GCA_026398715.1 Gammaproteobacteria bacterium | reverse complement strand
ACCGGCGCCGACGCCGCGCCGTATTTCCGGATATTCAGTCCCACCGCGCAAGCCGAGCGCTTCGACTTGAAGGGCAATTACATTCGTCGCTGGGTTCCCGAACTCGCGGCATTGCCGGTGCCGGCGCTGTACGAACCCTGGAACCACGCGGCCCTGGCCGCGAAGCTCGCGCCCGATTATCCGTCCACGCCCATCATCGACCTGCGCGCATCGCGCAACGCCGCGCTCGACGCTTTCCAGCAATCGAAATAAGCCAGGCGCCTAGTTTCAATCCGGCAAGGGGATGAATTCCGTTTCGCCAGGCACTTTTTCGAAGCCGCCCGATTTCCAGCGCTGCTTGGCCGCCTCGATCTTTTCGCGCGAGGTCGAAACAAAATTCCACCAGACGAAGCGCGGCCCATCCAGGGCCTTGCCCCCAAGCAACATCACCCGCGCCGGTCCGGCCGCAGTGAGGATGGGTTCGCTGCCCGCATCGAGCACGGCAAGCGTGTTCAGCGGCAAGGGCTCGCCATCCAGGTACAACTCGCCGCTGACCGGGAACAATGCGCGCTCTTCGTGCTCGGCGGGCAAGCGCAGGCTGGCGTCGGTAACGAAGTCGAGCGACACGTAAAGCGTGGGCGTAAGTACATCCACTGGCGAACGCACGCCGAAGGCGTTGCCGGCAACGATGGTCAGGGTGACGCCTTCGCGCTGCAGCACCGGCAGCGTCGATCGCGGATGGTGGGCGAAGGAAGGCTCGTCGTCCTCGTGCGGCGCCGGCAGGGCCACCCAGGTCTGCAAGCCATGGAAGGCATGGTCCACGCCGCGCAGGCGGGGCGGCGTGCGCTCGGAATGCACGATGCCGCGGCCGGCGGTCATCCAGTTGACGTCGCCCGGCTGGATTTCCTGCACCGACCCCAGGCTGTCGCGATGCATCATCGCGCCTTCCCAAAGGTAGGTGACGGTGGCCAGGCCGATGTGTGGATGCGGGCGCACGGCCACGGGTTGTTCGCCGCCCAACACCGCCGGTCCGATGTGGTCGAAGAAAACAAAGGGCCCCACGCTGCGGCGATTTGCGCTGGGCAAAACGCGGCCGACCGTGAAGCCGCCAAGGTCGTGCAGTCG
This sequence comes from Gammaproteobacteria bacterium, assembly GCA_026398715.1. The sequence goes on along the minus strand of JAPLSI010000114.1, from coordinate 925 downwards.
CGGGCTGTGGAATTCGGGCATGGCGGGCACCTTGCGGTAATGTGAAAAAATAATGCCACGGCCGCGGTCCGTTCGTCCTTCACGTGGACTCTATGGCTTGGAGTACGCTACGTACTCGGACACGGCGAGGGCAGGGCATGTCTGGAACGGCGACACGCACCATCTACCGGCATCGGCTGCCGGTGCGAATCATGCACTGGATCAACGTGGCCTGCCTGTTCATCCTGCTGATGAGTGGGCTGCAGGTGTTCAATGCCCATCCGGCGCTTTACTGGGGCAACATTTCCACCTTCGACAAGCCTGCGCTGTCCCTGACCGCCAAGACCGGGGCCGATGGCACGCTGAGCGGGCAGACCCAGATCGGCAGCTTGCGCTTCGACACCACGGGTGTGCTGGGCGTGTCGAAGAACATGGCGGGCGAAGACAGCCGCCGCGGCTTTCCGATGTGGGCGACGATTCCCGGACCGCGCAACCTGGCCGAAGGTCGTCGCTGGCATTTCTTCTTCGCCTGGGTGTTCATGATCAACGGCCTGGCCTACCTGCTGTGGTCCTGGCGCGCGCGGCACCTGCGCGACGACCTCGCGCCCACCCGGTCGGACTGGCGCGGCATCGGCCAATCCATTCGCGACCACCTGCGCTTCAAGCATCCGACGGGTGACGAAGCGACTCGCTACAACGTGCTGCAAAAGCTTGCCTACCTCGCGGTCATCTTCATCTTCGTCCCCGGCATCGTGCTGATGGGGCTGGCCATGTCGCCGCACCTGGACTCGGTGCTTGGCTGGATGGTGGACCTGGTCGGGGGAAGGCAATCCGCGCGTACCTGGCATTTCGTGATTGCCGTGGCCTTCGTCGCGTTCATCGCCGTGCATGTGTTGATGGTGCTGGTGAGCGGACCGGTCAACCAGATCCGATCCATGATTACCGG
>JAPLSI010000042.1 GCA_026398715.1 Gammaproteobacteria bacterium | reverse complement strand
CCGGACCTTTCCGCCATCCAGCGCCAGTTCCACCACCTGGTGCGGATCGTGCCGGGCAACGGTTGCCTGGTGGTGAATGGCGAAGACGAAGCGCTGCGTGAAGTGCTGGCCATGGGCTGCTGGACGCCGGTCGAGCGCTTTGCCATCGACGGCGAGGCGGAGTGGAAGGCGCGCCTGCTGCGCGACGACGGCAGTGAGTTCGCCGTCACCCACCATGGCCGCGACGTCGCGATCGTGCGTTGGAACATGGTCGGCCGGCACAACGTGATGAACGGCTTGGCCGCACTGGCCGCCGCCCACGCCGTCGGCGTGGACATCGCTGCGGTCGTACCGCACCTGGTCGACTTCGTCAGCGTGAAGCGCCGCCTGGAAAATCTCGGCACCGCCAATCACATCACCGTGTACGACGACTTCGCGCACCATCCGACCGCCATCCGCACCACGCTGGAAGGATTGCGGGCGAGGGTGGGCAAGGCGCGCATCCTGGTGGCGATGGAGCCCCGCAGCAACTCGATGCGCCTGGGCGCGCATTCCGAACAGATCGCGCCCTCGCTCGACGCGGCCGACCTCACGTTGTTCCTGCATCGCCCGGAGCTGGCCTGGGATGCGGGCGCGGTCATTTCCCGTTTGCACGCCCCCGGCGAGGCCGTGGCCAGCGTGGACGCATTGATCGCGCGCGTGGTGGACCTGGCGCGGCCCGGCGACCACGTGGTGTTCATGTCCAACGGCGGTTTCGAAGGCGCGCCGCGTCGCACGCTGGCCGCATTGTCCGGGTCCGCATCCGCGGCATAGACTGGCGTCGTGGGCACCGAAGAACTCCCGTTGTTTCCCTTGAACGCCGTGTTGTTTCCCGGCGGGCAACTCAGCCTTCGCGTGTTCGAGGCGCGTTATCTCGACCTGGTTCGCGACTGCAGCCATCGCGGTCGCGGTTTCGGCGTCTGCCTGATCCTCGATGGCGAGGAAGTCGGGCAGCCCGCCTTGCCCGCGGCCATCGGCTGCGAAGCGCGCATCACCGATTTCTCGACCTCGCCCGATGGCCTGTTGGTGCTGACCGTCGAGGGCGGTCGCCGTTTCCATGTCGAACGGTCACGCGTGCGCGACAACGGCCTGGTGTTGGGCGACGTGATGTGGCGTGTGGAGTCGGATGCGGGCGAGGTCCGCGTCGAGCACGAACTGCTCGCGACCTTGCTGCGCCGCATCCTCGAACGCGCCGGCCCGCCGCACGACAAGGTTGAAAAAAACCAGTTCCAGGACCCCGGGTGGGTCAGCTGGCGCCTGGCCGAATGGTTGCCCTTGTCGGCCGAGGAAAAGCAGGACCTGCTGCAGCTCGATGACCCGCATGAGCGCATGCAGCACTTGCTGCACGCCGTCGCCCGACTGCAGGACGCCTGAAGAACCCGCGCCTCAGCCTGCCGCGGGCTCGCGCCACTTGGCTGCGGATTCCGGCCGGCCCGTCCGCTCGTAAAGATCCGCGAGGCGGTTGCGCGCCTTGGTGGTACGCGCGTTGTCGGCGCCCATCGACTTGCTCAGCGCCGCGTGCGTGCGCAGCAACATAGCCTCGGCCTCGGGGTAGCGCTTCAAACGCGTCAGGCACTCGCCGTAGTTGTTGCTGAAGATCATCACGTACGGGTGCTCCGCGCCCAGGTGCTCGGTCGCCAGTTCGATGATCTGCACGAACTCCTGCTCGGCCAGCGCCAGCTTGTCCTGTCGCATCAACAACATCGCCAGGTTGTTGCGGGTGCCGAAGGTTTCCGGATGCGCCGTTTTCGCTTCCCGCTGGATGGCGAGCGTGTCGCGGTAGATCTGCTCGGCCTCGCCCAGCTTGCCGATATCCTCAAGCGCGTAGGCCAGGGTATTCATCGCCACCAGCACGGACGGGTGGTTCTTCTGCCGCGTCTTCAGCAAGCTGGCCAACAGCTGTCGCAATGGTTGCTCGGCCTCGACCGCCTTGCCGGCCTGGATCAGCAACGTGGCGCGGTTCTGCAGCACATTGAGCGTGTCCGGATGGTCCGGCCCCAGGACGCGGCTCCTGCCGGCGAAGGCGCGGTCGTACAACGCCAGCGCCCGTTGCGGGTCGCCGGAGTTCTGCACGGCGATCGCCAGGTTGTTCACCACCGACAACGTGCCGGGATGGTCGGCGCCGCGTCGCGCCGAGAGATCCTTTTCGAGCGACGTCAGTACCTCGGCCGCGCCCTTCAGGTCGCCGGCGCCGCGCAGCGACACCGCGAGGTTGGCCAACGCCGTTTCACGCGCGAGATGATCCTTCGGCAACACCGATGTCGGCGCATCGAGGGTGCGGCGGAACTGGATGTTCGCTTCGTCGAACTTGCTCTGGCGCATCAGGTTCTCGCCCAGCTGGTTGCGGGCATCGAATGCCAGCGGATCGCTGGTGCCCAGGGTCTTTTCCACTTCCACCACCAACGCCCGCGCGTCCTGCTCGGTTTCTTCGTCTGCGCCCAGCGCGGTGCGAACCTTGATGTCGAGCAGTGCCGCTTCGATACGCGTCTGGTCCGCTTCGGCGCCCAGCCCGGCCAGCCCGCTGCGCGCATTGCCGATAAGTTGCCGCGCCGGCTCGAAGCGACCCAGCGCGAGGTTGATACTGGCCAGCGCCAGCGCACTTTCCGCCGCGACCAGCGGGTCCTTCGGAGGCGAATGCCGCAGCAGCAAGCCGGCCTGGTCCACCACCTCGCGGACACTGACCTCGCGGCCCAGCGCTGCTTCGGGCATCGCCGCCATCAGCATGTCGTCCATGAAGCCCTGCACCGAACTGCTGATCGCCGCGCTGCGCTCGGCCGCCTGCCTGGCGTGCTCGGCGGCCTGCCGGGCATCGCGTTCCTTCCACGCGGCATTGACCGCGAACACAGTACTGCCCATCAGCGCCAGCACGCCGATCGTGGTCGCCGCGACCAGCGCGCGATGCCGCCGCGCGAATTTCCGGGTCACGTACCAGGCGCTGGGCGATCGCGCCAGGATGGGTTCGTCGCGAAGATAGCGCTCGATGTCCGCGCCCAGTTCCGACGCGGACGCATATCGTTGGGTCGGGTCTTCGGCCAACGCCTTCATCGTGATGATGTCGAGCTCGCCCTTGCAGGCCGGATTGGCCTTGGACAAGGGCACCAGGTTCACGCGCATTGCGCTGGTGATGGCTTGCACCAGCGAGGTGTTGGGCTCGAACTCGCGCGGCAGGCGGCCGCTCAGCAATTCGTACATCACCACGCCCAGCGCGTACACGTCGGCGCGGGTGTCCACGGACGCCGGGTCGCCCTGCAATTGCTCCGGGCTCATGTAGGGCAGCGTCCCAACCAGTTCGCCCATCTGGGTCAGGCGGGTGCCGCCCTCGGTCTCGTCTATCAGCCGGGCGATGCCGAAGTCGAGTACGCGCGGCTGGCCTTCCGAGTCCACCAGGATGTTTCCGGGCTTCAGGTCGCGATGCACGACGCCGCGCTGGTGCGCATGCTGGACCGCGCTGCAGATCAAGGCCATCAGCCGCAGTCGCGCGGGCACGTCGAGCTGATGCGAATTTGCATGCGCCATCAGGTTGACGCCGTCCACGTATTCCATCGCGAAATAGGGCAGCTTGCCGAGCGGCGTATCGGCAACGCCCGCGGCGTGGACCTTCGCGATGCCCGGATGGTCGAGGCGCGCCAGTGCCGCACCCTCGCGGCGGAAGCGTTGCTCGGCCTCGGCGTCCTGGTTGCCGAGCCGCATCAATTTGATGGCGACCTTGCGCGCGGGATTGTCCTGCTCGGCCAGGTAAACGCTGCCCATCCCGCCCTGGCCAATCAGCGAGACCAGGCGGAAGTCGCCCAGGCGTTCGAGTTTCAATATCGCTGCTTCATCCGCGCGTTGCGGGGAAAGGCGCTGGCCGAGTTGCTCGGCGGAAAGGGGAAGGGTGTCGTCGAGCGATTCGTCAGCCATGGCGTGCCGTCAGGTCAGGTGGGTGCGCGCGCGCAGACGCGATTGCGTCCCTCGGATTTGGCGCGGAACAATTCGAGGTCGGCCGCGCGCATGAATTCCGCCGATGTCTGGATCGCCGGTTGCCACTGCACGACGCCCAGGCTGGTGGTGACCGGGCGCGGCCCGCCGGGCAGCGCGATCGTCAGCGACTCGATGGCCAGCCGTAGCCGTTCGGCAAAATCCACCGCGCCAGCCAGCGCCGTACGTGGCATCACGATGGCGAACTCCTCGCCACCGAGGCGTCCCGCAAGGTATTCGGGCGTCAGCGAATCACGGATCACCGCAGCGACCGCCTTCAGGACTTCATCCCCGGCCAGGTGCCCCAACTCGTCGTTGACGCGCTTGAAATGGTCCAGGTCGATGAAGACCAGGCTCAGCGGACTGCCGTCCTGGGCCTGGGCGAGCATGCGCTCGAGTCCCTCGCGCCAGGTGCGGCGATTGGGCAGCAATGTCAGTGCATCCACCGTGGCCATCTCGACCATGGCCTGGTGGTAGCGGTCCTCGGGACTTTCCCGCCGGAAGAACTTCAGCACGATCTCGCCAATGGCAATCGTGTCGCCATCCTTCAGTTCGCAGGTTTCCACGACGTGCCCGTTGACCAGGGTCTTGTTGGTGGAACCGTTGTCGCGGATATGGAACCGGCCCTCTTCCGTCCACACCCGGCAATGCATGCGCGACACGCTGGCGTGGTCGATCATCATCTCGCAGTCACGTCCGCGGCCGACATTCACCGGCCTGTCGATCAGTTCCACGCACAAGCCCATGCTCGCGCCATGGATGACCAGCAGGCGCGCCCCGGCCGTGGCCGGATCACCAGGCGGCAATCGAATCCTCCGCGTGGTCATCGGGTCACATGGTGTGTCGTCCATGGAAGCAGAGTCTACGCCCAGACCCTGCTTTAAGGCACCATGGCCACTGCACCGTGGCCGGTCCAGGCGCCACGCCAGCAACCACCTACGGGACCTACCCATGACCAGCCTTGCCGGCAAAACCCTCTTCATCACCGGCGCCTCGCGCGGTATTGGCCTGGCCATTGCCCGGCGCGCCGCACGCGACGGCGCCAACGTCGTCATCGCCGCCAAGTCGGACGTCGCCAATCCCAAATTGCCCGGCACCATCCACAGTGCCGCCGCAGAAGTGGAAGCACTCGGCGGCAGGGCGCTGGCCGTACGCTGCGACATCCGCGAGGAGGAGCAAGTACATGCTGCCGTGGACCAGGCCGTTTCGACCTTTGGCGGGATCGACATCCTGGTCAACAACGCCAGCGCCATCTGGCTGCGCGGCATCCTGGATACACCGATGAAGCGATTCGACCTGATGAACCAGGTCAACGCGCGCGGCACCTTCCTGTGCTCGCAGGCCTGCCTGCCGCACCTGCTGAAATCCGCCAATCCGCACATCCTTACACTGGCCCCGCCGATCAACCTGGCACCGGTCTGGTGGGCGGCGCACACCGCCTACACCCTGGCCAAGATGGGCATGAGCCTGATCACGCTGGGCCTGGCCGCAGAATTCCGCGATCGCGGCGTGGCGGTGAATGCGCTGTGGCCGCGCACCGTCATCGCCACCGACGCGATCAACATGATTCCCGGCGTCGAGCTCTCGCGCTGCCGCACCGCCGACATCATGGCCGATGCCGCGCACGCGATCCTGACGACGCCGGCGCGCGGCTTCACCGGACAGTTCCTCATCGATGAAGCCTTCCTGCGCAGCCGCGGCGTCAGCGATTTCGATGTCTACGCCAACGACCCGTCGCAGGAACCCCTGATCGATTTCTTCCTCGACGAAGCACTCGAACAGCGAGGTCCGCCCAAATGAAATACCTGCATGCCATGGTTCGCGTGCGCGACCTCGATGCCTCGATGGCTTTCTTCCGCGATGCGCTGGGGCTGCTGGAAACACGGCGCAACGATTATCCGGCGGGCCGCTTCACCCTGGTCTACCTGGCCGCGCCCGAGAATCCCGAAGTCGAGGTCGAGTTGACCTACAACTACGACGACGAGGGTTACGGCAGCGCCCGCAATTTCGGCCACCTCGCCTTCGCGGTCGACAATATCTACGACACCTGCGCGCACCTGCAGGCCAGGGGCGTCACCATCAACCGGCCGCCGCGCGACGGTCGCATGGCCTTCGTGCGATCCCCGGACCAGATATCGATCGAGTTGCTGCAGAAGGGCCAGGCCTTGCCGCCTGCCGAGCCCTGGTTGTCCATGCCCAATATCGGCCAGTGGTGAAAAACGCCTAGTCGAGCGCCTGGGTCAGGTCGTCTATCAGGTCCTCGACGTTTTCCAGGCCGACCGAGAATCGAAGCAGGTTCTGCGGCGAGAAGGGATGGGGTCCTTCCACCGACGCGCGATGTTCAATCAGTGATTCCGGGCCGCCCAGCGAGGTGGCGTTGGTGATCAGCTTCAGGCGACCCGCCACCGCCAGTGCCGCGTCGCGTCCGCCCTTCACGCGGAAGCTGAGCATGCCGCCAAAATCACGCATCTGTCGCTTCGCGATATCGTGGCCCGGATGCGATGCCAGGCCCGGATAGTGCACGGCCTCGACGGCCGGGTGGTCGGCAAGGAACGCGGCCAGCACGCCGGCATTGCGGCAGTGCCAGGCCATGCGCGCGTGCAGTGAGCGCGCGCCGCGCAGGGTCAGCCAGGCATTGAACGGCGACAGGATGCCGCCGGTCACGTGGCGGCGATGCGCCACCGAGTCGAAAAAGGCATCGCTGCGGGCGAACACCAGTGCGCCGCCCATGCAGTCGCTGTGGCCGCCGAAATACTTGGTGGTGGAATGCATCACGACGTCGGCGCCGAGCGCGATCGGCCGTTGCAGCGCCGGCGTGGCGAAGGTGTTGTCGCAGGCAAGCAAGGCGCCGGCTTCGTGCGCGATCGCGGCAAGCGCGGCGATGTCGGCGATCTTCAGCTGCGGGTTGGAAGGCGTCTCCGCCCAGATCAATGCGGCGCCTGCCGCTGCGGTCTTGACCGCGGCCAGGTCGGCCGTGTCGACGGCAACCGCAGTCACGCCGCGCTGCGGCAGGAACTCCTGCGCAAGCACGCGCAAGCCGGTGTAGCAGTCATCCGGAATCACGATGCGTGAGCCGGGCGCCACGCTGTCGAGCAGCAAGGACATCGCGGCCATGCCCGAACCGGTTGCCAGCGCGGCGTGCCCGCCCTCCAGCACGGCGAGCATCGCCTCCAGGCGGTCCTGGGTGGGATTGCCTTCGCGCTGGTATTCGTAACCGGCGACCCGCTCGCCGGCCGGGCCGTGCTTGAAGGTCGTGGAAAGGTGGATCGGCGGCGACACCGCGCCGGTGGCGGCATCGGCTTCGCCGCCCGCATGGACTGCCAGCGTTTCGGGTCGCATCTTCATCTCCGGATAATCAGTCAGCCGGCCGCGACGTCGCGGAAGGCTTCGCGCGCCGCTTCAAGCGTATGCGCAATCTCGGCCTCACCATGCGCCGACGACAGGAAGCCTGCCTCGAACGCCGACGGCGCCAGGTACACGCCACGGCGCAGCATGCCGTGGAAGAAACGGTTGAAGGCCTCGCGGTCGCAAGCCACCGCGTCGGCATAGGTCTCGACCTGCTTGTCGGTGAAGAACAAACCGAACATCGCGCAGCTTCGGTTGGTGGTCACCGCAACACCTGCTTCGCGCGCCGCCGCTTCAAGTCCGTCGCACAGTCGGTGCGTGGTGGCCTCGAGTGCA
>JAPLSI010000120.1 GCA_026398715.1 Gammaproteobacteria bacterium | reverse complement strand
ATCGCCTATGCGTTCGAACCGCAGCCTGAACACGCGCTCGGCGCCAAACGCCTGCTCCGCCAGCGCCGCGGCCTCGGTGTGCTGCATCCAGATGGCCAGCCCCTGCGCCAACGGCACGGGCGCTGCGCCCATGGTGTCGAATCCCTCCAGCGAGGTAGCCACATCCTCCGGGCGGCGCAGGTTGTGGATGAAGACCGCCTCGGGAAACATCTGCGCCAGGGCCCAGGTGAAGTGCGTATTCAGCGGCGTGCCGTCGACCCAACGCTGCTTCGGGTCCGACAGCGAGCCCAGCAACTTCAACTCCGGATTGAACGGCCTCGCCAGGCGAAGCTCGTCCGATTCCAGCGAGTCGCCATAGAAGCGCCGGCTGCGTTCATCGAAACAATCGCGCACCACGCCATCGGCGAATTCGCCCAGCCGGCGCAGGTAGGCACCCAGCGAGTACTGCGAGTTGGACAGATGCGTACGCAGGCCGCGACTGGAGCCAATCGCATGCGACAGATAGCCGCCGATCGCGCTGGTCGCGATCCAGTTGGTCTCTTCCATCGTCTGGATGTTCGGGTGCTGGCCGATCGCCCAGGTCATGATGGACGTGCCCGATCGCGGCGCACCGATGATGAAGACCGGCCGTATGCCCTCACGCAGCGGCGGTGGCGTACGCACGGCCGGCTCTATCCGATGGACGGCATGGCATTCATGCGGCCACCCGGTCCATTCCCACGATCTCGCCGTGTTCCAGCGTCACGATCAGGTTGCAGTGTTGCTCGAGCACCTGGTCGCTGTGCGAGGCGAGCACGAGGATGCTGGCGTTGTCCACGAGTTTGCGCAGCTGTTGCTCGGCGCGCACGACGAAATCGGCATCGCCTACCGCCATCCACTCGTCCATCACCAGGATTTCGGAACGCACGCTGGTGACGATGGAAAACACCAGGCGCAGGATCATGCCGGTCGAATAGGTGCGCACGGGCATGTGCAGGAAATCGCCCAGGCCCGAGAACTCGCCGATGGACGGCGCCAGCTCGTTGATCTCGTCGAAGCCCATGCCGAACATCAGCCCGCACAGCAGGATGTTTTCGAGGCCGGTCGCCTCGTGATCCATGCCCATGCCCAGGTTGATGAAACTCGAGACCTTGCCCGTGATCTGGATACGGCCGGACGTGGGCTCGTAAATGCCCGCGATCACGCGCAGCAAGGACGTCTTGCCGGCGCCGTTGTGGCCGCGGATGCCGACGCGGTCGCCGGCCTTGATCTCGAGGCTGATGCCCTTCAGGGCCTCGACCACGGTGACATGCTTGCTGGCGGCGGCGATGCGCCCGCCCGTGGCGGTCGCCATCACGGCGCCCTTCAACGACCGGTTGATGGTGCCGTAGATGGGCAGGCGCAGGCTGCAGTTGTCGAGGATGATGGAAGCCATGGCTCAGACCCAGAACGCGAGGCGACGCCGGTAGCGCGCGAAGAACGGCGCGGCCACGGCATACAGGATGAGGATCAGCAGGGCGATCCGGCCATAGGTTTCCAGCGGCGGCACGCCCGATACGATCGGATGGCGCACGCCTTCGAGCATGAGGTGGAACGGGTTGAGGTTGGCCATCCACGCGTGATCGCCCAACAGCTCGGCGCGCCAGAAGATCGGCGTCACGAAAAAAGCCAGTTGCACGATGCTGGCGATGATCTGCTGCAGGTCGCGGTAGCGCGCGCTGAGCGTGCCCAGCAGGAACGACATCGGCAGGGCCGCCAGCAGGATCAGCAACACGCCGGGGATGGCCAGCAGCCAGGACCACTGCGGCCGGATGTCGAGGAACAACATGAAGGGCAGGAACGCGATCAGGTTGTGCGCGAACACGATGAGGTTGCGTTGCAGCACGCGCAGGATATGCACCGTGTAGGGCAGCTTCACCGAACGCACGAGGTTTTCGGCGCCGACGAACGCCGCAGCGCCTTCAAGCAGCAGGCTGGAGACAAAGCCCCAGGTGATGATGCCCATCGCCAGGTACGGGATGAACACCTTCGGGTCTTCGCCCAGCAACTTGGTGTACAGCGGCCCGATCGCCAGGATCCAGATCACCATGGTGATGGTGATCCAGAACGGGCCGATCACCGATCGGCGATAGCGCTGCTTGATGTCGAGCTTGGCCAGCATCATCCAGACCCGGTGCGCCTTCAGGCCGTCGACAACATCGCGGATTGCAAGACGCCACTGCGGCACGGCCTTCAGCGACGACCCGGCATCACTCATGCCAGTGCGGCCTGCAGGTCGTCGCGCAGGTCGGAGATGTCTTCCACGCCCACCGAGAAGCGGACGAGGTTGTCGGTGACGCCCAGGGCTTCGCGCCTCTCAACAGGCACCGACGCATGCGTCATGATCGCCGGATGATTCACCAGGCTTTCAACGCCGCCCAGTGATTCGGCGCAGGTGAACAATTCGGTGCGCTCCATGACACTGCGCGCGGCCGGCAACCCGCCCTTCAGCCAGACACTGACCATGCCGCCGAAGCCATCCATCTGGCGTGCGGCGAGTTCGCGCTGCGGATGCGATGCCAGGCCCGGGTAGGCGACCTTTTCAACGGCAGGATGCGCTTCGAGCCACTCGGCGAGCTGCATGGCGTTTTCGCAATGCGCCTTCATCCGCAGGTGCAGGGTCTTGAGGCCGCGCAGCGCCAGGAAGCTGTCGAAGGGACCCTGGATGCCGCCCACGGCGTTTTGCAGGAAGGTCATCTGCTCGGCCAGGTGGGCGTCGTCGCCGACCACGATCATGCCGCCCACCATGTCGGAATGGCCGTTGAGATACTTGGTGGCGGAATGCATGACCAGGTGTGCGCCAAGTTCAAGCGGCCTTTGCAGGATGGGCGAACTGAAGGTGTTGTCGACGGCCAGCCAGATGCCGCGCTTGCGAGCGAACTCGGCCAGGCGGGCGATGTCGACGATCTTCAGCAGTGGATTGGTTGGGGTTTCGCACCAGATCATGCGGGTGTTTGGCTTAACCACGGCTTCCAACGCATCCAGGTCGTTCAGGTTGACGAAGCTGAAATCCAGCCCCGCCGACCGCCGGCGCACGCGCTCGAACAGCCGATAGGTGCCGCCATAGACATCGTCCATGCAGACCACGTGGCTGCCGCTGTCGAGCACGTCGAGCACCGTGGAGGTGGCGGCCAGGCCTGAAGCGAATGCATAACCCTGCGTGCCGCCCTCGAGGGCCGCGACGCAGCGCTCGTAGGCAAAACGGGTGGGATTGTGGCTGCGCGAATATTCGTAGCCCTGGTGCACGCCGGGGCTCTTCTGCGCGTAGGTGGACGTGGCGTAGATCGGCATCATCACCGCGCCGGTGCTCGGGTCGGGCGACTGGCCGGCATGGATGGCCTTGGTGCCGAGGTGGTGCTTTTTGTTGTCGGACATGGTTTGGGAATCGCGGCTGAAGCCGCTCCTACGGAAAGAGGTTATTGGGCGCGACGGCGCAGGTAGTTGAGCAGGTCGATGCGGGTGATCAGGCCGAGGAATTTCTGGCCGTCCACCACGATGGCGACATGGCCCCGGTCGAACACGGGCAACAGCGATTCCATCGGCGAGGTGACGTCGAGCACGTGCAGCTTGCTGACCATGGCGGTGGATACCGGGTCCAGGAAGCGCTTCTCGTCGCCGTACACGTGCAGCAGGACGTCCGATTCATCGACGATGCCGACGATGCGATCGTCTTCCATCACCGGCATCTGCGACACGTCGTACATCTTCATGCGCTGGTAGGCGACGGTAAGCGAGTCGTTGGGACCGACCACCACCGTGTCGCGCCGGGCGTAGGGGCGAAGGATAAGGTCGCGCAAGTCGCCGTACTGAGGGCGCTCGAGGAAGCCGTTGTCCAGCATCCAGTAGTCGTTGTACATCTTGGACAGGTACTTGTTGCCGGTGTCGCAGACGAACACGACCACCCGCTTGGGCGTGGTTTGTTCCTTGCAGTACCTGAGCGCGGCAGCGAGCAAGGTACCCGTGGATGAACCACCGAGCACGCCTTCCTTCATCAGCAGCTCGCGGCCGGCCAGGAAGCTTTCCTTGTCGGAAATCGCATAGGCCTTCTTCACCCGGGTGAAATCGGAGATCGACGGCAGGAAATCCTCGCCGATGCCCTCCACCAGCCAGCTGCCCGACTTGGTGCTGAGCACGCCTTCATTGATGTACTGGGTGAGGATGGAGCCGACCGGGTCGGCCAGGATCAGTTCGACGTCGGGCGCGGCATGCGCGAAGTAGCGCGACAAGCCGGTCATCGTTCCCGACGACCCGCAACCGAACACGATGGCATCCATCTTGCCATCCATCTGCCGCAGGATTTCCGGGCCGGTGCCTTCTTCGTGCGCGAGCGGATTGTCGGGATTGCCGAACTGGTTGATGAAGTAGGCGCCCGGGGTGTCGGCGGCGAGCTTCTCGGCCATGTCCTGGTAATACTGCGGGTGGCCCTTGGCCACGTCGGAACGGGTCAGCACGACCTCGGCGCCCATTGCGCGCAGGTTGAATATCTTCTCGCGGCTCATCTTGTCGGGCACGACCAGCACCAGCTTGTAGCCCTTCTGCTGGGCGACCAGGGCCAGGCCGATGCCGGTGTTGCCGGCAGTGCCCTCCACCAGGGTGTCGCCGGGCTTGATCTTGCCGGCCTTCTCGGCGGCTTCGATCATCTTCAGGCCGATGCGGTCCTTGATCGAACCGCCTGGATTCATGCACTCGAGCTTGAGGAACAGCTCGCAGATGCCGGTGTCGAGGTGCTGGGCCTTGACGATGGGCGTTTCGCCGATGAGTTCGAGGACGCTGTTCTGGACGGTCATGGAACCTGCAACAACCCGGCTGGGGCTTGCGCCCGACCCTTTAATTATACCGCCCTGCCCCGATGCCTTGCTAAGCTACGGCCAGGGATGGAACCTGCCAGGGAGCAGGTTCGCCACCGCCTTATGCAGATTCCCCCCACTGCAATCGGGATTCCAGTCATTGATGAGCGAGCTGGGCGATTCAAGCGCCAATGCCGAACCGGGCGCGCAATCGCTGGGTTACAGACTGCTGCGCTTCGGATTCAGGTTGCTGCCGCTGGGCGTGGCCGCGCGCAACCGCCTTCGAACGATCTTCCATGATCGCTTCGGCACCATGGCCGCGCCCGATCCACGTCCGCTTGCCGAATTGCGCACGCACCGGCGTGCGCGCGAGCGCGCCGACGAACCGGCTGTCGGCCACGCGCCCTATCGCCGGGAAGGCTTGCCCTCGCCCCTTCCGGCAACCCTGGTGGCCTTCTACCTTCCCCAGTTCCACCCGATTGCCGAGAATGACGACTGGTGGGGCAAGGGTTTCACCGAATGGCGAAACGTGCAGCGCGCCCTGCCGCAATTCGATGGGCACGCGCAGCCGCGCCTGCCGGCAGACCTGGGATGCTACGACCTGCGCTGCCGGGAAACGATGCACGAACAAGCCCGCCTGGCGCGCGAGTACGGTATCGGCGCGTTCTGTTTTTATTTCTACTGGTTCTCCGGACGCACGCTGCTCGAGCAGCCTTTGCAGATGTGGCTGGACGATCCGACCCTCGACCTGCCGTTCTGCCTGTGCTGGGCGAATGAAAGCTGGTCGCGCCGCTGGGACGGCCGCAGCGACGACGTACTGATCGCGCAGGCGCACAGCCCGGAGGACGACCTTGCCTACATTGCGCATGTCGCGCCGTACCTGCGCGATCCGCGTTACCTGCGCGTCGAAGGCAAGCCCCTGCTGCTGGTGTATCGCCCCAACTTGCTGCCCGACGCCCGGCAGACGGCCGATCGCTGGCGCGACTGGTGTCGTCGCAACGGCGTGGGCGAAATCCACATCGCCTACGTGCAGGGTTTCGAGTGTCCCGATCCCAACGACATCGGCTTCGACTCCGCAGTGGAGTTTCCTCCGAACCTGGCCAATCCCGCCGACATCACCGACCAGCACCGGCGACTGAATCCGTCTTACGCCGGACAGATTCTGGACTGGCGACAACTCGCGGACGATTACCGGCAGCGGGGCATGCCGGCCTACTCCCTGTTTCCCGGCGTCAACTGCGGTTGGGACAACGAACCGCGGCGGCCGGGCCGCGGACGAACTTTCCTGCATGCCTCGCCACGCGGCTACCGCGACTGGCTGTCAACGACGGTGTCCACGCGCCTGGCCGGCGTCGAACCATCGCGACGACTGGTGTTCATCAACGCCTGGAACGAGTGGGCGGAAGGGGCCGTGCTGGAGCCGGACCGGCGCCTGGGCCATGCCTGGTTGCAGGCGACGCGGGATGCACTGCGCCTGGCAGGCCCGGTGGCGGATCGGGCCGGGCCTGTGCCCGGCAAGCGTGCCTGCGTGGTGGTGCACGCGTGGCACGCGGATGTCCTGGGCGAAATCCTGGATGCGCTTCGCGACAGCGGACTGGCGATGCGGCTGGTGGTGACGACCGCCTGCGAGAAACGCGACGAGGTGCAATCGATATTGTCCGCCCGCGGGCTGGATGCCGAACTGGACGTGTTCGAGAACCGGGGACGGGACGTGCTGCCCTTCCTCAAGACGGCAAGCCGCTTGCTGGATGAAGGCGAAGACGTCGTGTTGAAACTGCACACCAAGCGCTCGCAGCATCGCGATGACGGCGCGTCCTGGCGTCGCGAATTGCTGGCGCGGCTGGTCGGCGGCGGCCGCGGCCCAGGGATCGTCCGCGCCTTCGAAAACCAGCCGACGCTCGGCATGGTGGGGCCGGAAGGCCACATCCTTCCGATCAGGAAATTCGTCGGCGGCAACCGTGAACTGCTCGATTACCTTCCGCAGCGGCTCGGCGTGTCGCGCGAATGCGTGCGCGACGGGACCTTCGTCGCGGGAAACATGTTCTGGGTTCGGCTGGAAGCATTGCGACCGGTGCTCGACGCCAGCCTGGACTGCTGGGAGTTCGAGCCCGAATCGGGCCAGGTGGACGGCACGTGCGCGCATGCGCTGGAACGGATGATGGCCTGCTGCGTGCGCGAAGGCAGCTATGGCGTGGCCAGCGCCGCCGAGGTTAGCGGGCAGGCACAGGCCGGCCAGGCCGGGCCTTACGCGTATGCCCGCGAGGATTGACCCGGGCCGCTCACTTCACGAGGACGAAATAGAACTCGATGTTGTCCGCCCCGGGCAGAGAGAACGACTCGTAGGTCCAGCAGTGGTAATGGATGTCGGCGCCCTGGCGATGCTTGTCGGCGGCGTGTCGCCTGACGCCGGACGGGTCGGGCAAGGGGAATACCTTGGTGTAGAACTCTTCGAAATGGCCGCGATCGCGGCTTCGCGACGGGTTGCGATCGTCCTCGATGAGGTGCGACAGCGGCGTCAGCCCACGGTCGCGGTCGAAGGTCTTCTGCATGTCCGGCACGACCAGCACCAGGCTGCCGCCGGGCTTCAGCGCGCGGTGGCAGGACTTGATGGCAGTGATCGGGCTGACCGTGTGTTCGATCACGTGGCAGGCGACGATGAAGTCGAGCGACGCATCTGCAACACCTTCCAGCGTCTGCAGGTCGGTGACGTAGTCGGGACGGACCACCTGGTTGAGCGTCTGGCCCGGATACAGGCTGGCGCGCAACGCCTCGTAGGAAAACGGATCGGCATAGCGGACTTCGCAATGCAGCGGCACCGGATACGGCGAGGCGCCGGCACCGAATTCGATGCCGGTGCCATGCAGGCCCGCAGCGACGATTTCGCGCATGTCCGTGCTGGTCATGCCGTCGCCCAGTTTGTCGAGATCCTCGGCCGTGCGCACTGGCGCGGCACTGCTGTTGGCAAAGCTGTAAAGCGTTTCGGGCTCGACATCGAAGACGTCGTCGGGCCAGCGGAAACCATGCTTGTAGATCCACTCGCCGTCGCGAACCCAGTGCCGGCGACCACCTTCCACCAGGAAAACCCGGTCACCGCACTCGGACGCGGTCGATCGGATCAGCAAGCCGGCGGGAGGCGTGGGCGTGGTCATCGGCAAGGTCGAAGGCGGTGCTTATTCGCCCAGCGGCATCGGGTCTTCGGGGATGGACTGGAACTCTTCGCTGCTGATCTCGATCACCGATTCAGGCGTATAGCCGTTCTGTCCGAGCCAGTCCGCGTTGCTGATCCACCGGCGCTGGCCATCCTTCACCAGGTACCAGCCATCTTCCTTGCCGCCGGCGCCGGGCGGCTGGCGAACCAGCTTGCCGTCGTAACGGGTGGCGGCATCGGGCTGCGCGGCGACCTCGGCCGCAGGCTCGGCGGCAGGCGCGGGTTCGGCGGCAACGGTCGGTGCCGGCACGGTCTCGGCATCCTTTTGCGTGCAGCCAATGGTTGCGAATGACAGCAGTACGATTGCCGCCGTTGAAATCCTGATCAGCTTAGCCATTGTGATTCTCTCCTTGGTTTGGGTTGCACGACGCGACGAAGCGTCGTGCGAAAGGGGCCCGCCTCGCAAATGCCTCAGGGGGGTTGAGCATGAATTCGGCCACGTCGCGCAGGCTCGCATCCCAGCCCTTAAGCGCCTGGCCGACGTGGGCGGCAGCGGCCTTGCGAACCGGCGCCAAGCCTTCGTGGTGGTCCAGCGCATAGGATAACGTGTCCGCCAGGCAAGACGCCGAGGGCGGCGACAGCAGGCAATTCTCGCCGTCCTTCAGCAGCCAGGCATTGGCCGGGTTGTAGTTGGTGACGACCGTGGCGCCGCAGGCCATCAGTTCGAACGGCAGGTAGGACGGGTGCTTGGTCATCATCATGACGAAGCCGACGTGGCAACTGCGATAGAGGTTGCCGGTTTCGGCATAAGGCAACATGCCAAGCGTGCGAACCACGCCGCCCAACCCGAACTCCTCGGGGTTCCAGCCGGTTCCGGCACAGACGATGTCCACGCCGTCGCCATGCCTGGCCTTCACCTGCTTGAGCGCGGCGGCGGCGAGTTCGAATCCGTTGCGCGGCGTGCCCGGCCGCGCGTAATAGAACACGCGCTTCGGGCCTTCGGGACGCGGCAGGTCGGCGCCAAAGAAGACCGTCGGGTCGATGCTTGGCTGCAGCACCACGCCGCAGCCGTCGTACTGGGTTTCATAGATCTGCTTGAGCGTCTGGGTGTTGCAGATGCCGTAGAAACCAAACTGGTAGGTCAGCTCGGCCTGGGCGTAGGTGCTGCCGGCCGGATAGAACGCCGGCTCGAAGTCCTGGATCATGTAGAACTTCAGGCCGGTATTGCGCACCGCGAGCAACACGTAGGCCGTGGTCCACAGCGTCGCGACGGAATAGTCGGACGCGGGAATGTTGTCCAGCGCCTCGACAGTATCGAGCACCAGCACCTCGGCATCGCCCAGCGTCGGGAATGCGCGGCCCAGTTGCGCCTGCATGTTCGCGGCGTTGGCCGAGCCGCAGATCAGGAAGCGCTGGCGCATGCCGAATTGCCGCTGCAGGGTTTCGGCAAGGCGCAGGATGGTCATCACGCCGCCGTAGAAGGGGTTGTCGAAGGCCGGCAGGTACCAGTTGCATACGCGGTCGGCCACCTGCGGCGAGACCCGCTCGGGATGTTGCTGCCTGGCGCCGAGTTGTTCGTGCGTGCAGTTGATGATGGCTGCAAGCTGCATCGCATCGCTCGTATAGCCCGACCAGGTCGACGGTGGTGCGGCCGGCGCCGGGCTGGGCGTGACGCCCGCCCACTGCCTGATGCGTGCCCGGATCGACTCTCTCATGGGTTCATGCTCAATGGACTGACCTGGCTGAAGGACGGGTTGAAGTACGGGTCGGCGGCATAGACATGCCCTTCGTTGCGCCACAGCGACTCGGTGGGCTCGCGCAGGTGCGCGCGCGCATGCGGATTGACCAGGCCGCGCAAGCCGCCTTCGCGAAGCACGCGGCACAAGGTCGCGAAATTGCCGGCCTGCTGCGCGGGAATTTTCGGCAGTGCGGCCGCAAGCGCCGACACCTTGATGGCGATGGCGATCGGTGACGCCGCGCTGGCATTGCGATACCACAACGGTCCACCGAACCAGCCGTACGAGTGGAGGTAGGAATCGCGGAACAGCGGCGCCGACTCGTCGTCTTCCGCCAGCACGCGTCCTGCCTCGATGACCCGGCTGTCCAGGTCGAGGATGACAGCACTCGCCCAGGCGATGGCCGGATGATGGCTGACCCAGCCCGCGAGTTCCCGCGGCAGCGTCTGCGACAAGCCTTCGACGCGGCCGTCGATCAGGATGACCGCCTCGCCGTGCAGATCGTCCACGACCGCCGACAACGCGCCGTGCCAATCGGCATGCTGCACTTCCACCATCACGAACCGGTCGCCCCAGACCTGGCCGAAGGCGCGCAGCGCGTCGGTCGGCGGTTCCTGGATGACCACGAAGATGCGGTCCAGCACATCCTGGTGGCAGGCACGCAGGGAATCGAGCACCGTCACCAGTTGCGACGACGAACCGCTCTGGAAAACCACGACGTCGGCCGAGCCCTTCGTTGCCGGCCACTCCACGCGGAACATGCCTTCCGCCGTCGGCAGCACGGTCGCGGAAAGGTCTTGCCGCTCGAAATGCATTTGCTGCGAGCGCAACTGACCGAGCGCGGCATAAGGCTTGGCAGCCAACCCGGTTGCGGTGGACGTGGGCAGGATGCGCCAGTGGTACATGATCGAATTCAAGCGCGCGATGCGATGGGTTCGTTCGGTGATGCGGAAGAAGATGTCCCAGTCCTGCGCGCCGTCGGTGTCCGGGTTCCAGCCGCCGATCTCGCGCACCAGCGCGGTGCGCATGATGTTGAGATGGGTGAGGTAGTTCACCGAGTGCAGCATCTCGGGGCTCCATCCGGGCTTGAACAAGGCGTTCTGCCGCAGCGAGCCATCCGCCGAAATCGAGTCCTTGTCCGAGTAGATGAAATCCAGGTCCGGTTGCGACTGCAACAATTCCACCACGTCGTGGAATGCCCAGGGCGTCAGCGTGTCGTCGTGGTCTAGCAGGGCCAGGAACTCGCCGTCGGCCAGCTCGAGGGCGGCATTGGAGTTGCGCGATATGCCGCCGTTCTCGGCAAGCAGGGCGATCCGGAAGCGCGGGTCGTTGGCCGCGCGTTCCTGCAGCCAGCGCCAGCCGTCCAGGTCGTGGACGTCGGACCAGACCAGGCAGCCCTGCCAGTGCGGATAGGTTTGCGCTTCCAGGCTGGCGATGGTTTCTTCCAGCACGTCCAGCGGCAGGCGATAGATCGGCAGGATGACGCTGATCAGCGGGCGGTAGGCGAACGATTCCGCGTCCCGCGCCTGCTGCTCGAGCTGCGCGGGCGTGGGCTCGCGCGTGGCGATGTAGTTCGCGAATTCCGGATGGTCGGCATGTACCGCAAGTTGTGCGCCGGGCTCGGCGCCGGTAGCGGGCAGGATCGGGAAGCCCGCCCTGGGCAACGCGAGCATCGACGGCGAGGCATGGGGTCGGAACACATACCGCCAGGTGCTGGCGATGGCCCTGCCCAGTCCTTCGCGCAACGTGATCTCCGCGAATCGACCGATCAAGGTGACCATGCGCCCCCGCCGGGTATCGCGCGGCGCAACTCGCGATCGCAACTGGTTGAGCTTACGGCCGATGCGATGGCCGGTGGTAAGCATCTGTGCCGCGAGTTCGTCGCGCTGCGCGGCCATGTCGGCCAGTTGCGCATCACGCGCGGCGATCGACTGCGCCGTTGCCTGCGCCAGTGCGGCCTCCCTGTCCTTGCCGGCGGCAATGGCCGCGTCTCGCGACAACAGCTCGCGTTCCAGCGCACGCAGTTGCGAGGTGCGGTCGGCAGCGACGGCATTGCCTTCGCGCACCAGCGACTCGAGCGCGGTGATGGTGCGGGTGCTTCTTGCCAGGCCCTGTTCGAGCCCCGAAATCTGTTGCGCGCGCTCGACGAGAGCTACATCGTCGCCATCACCGATCAGCATGGCACCATCAACTACGCAAACGATAACTTTTGCAAAATATCGGGCTATGAGCGGGAGGAATTGATCGGAGCAGACCACCGGCTGATCAACTCGGGTTTTCATCCCAC
>JAPLSI010000081.1 GCA_026398715.1 Gammaproteobacteria bacterium | reverse complement strand
CCCTCGAGGGTGTAATAAAGCCAATACTTCTTATCGCTGGGCCTGAACCCGTAGCTGTAGCTCTCGACCTTCTTCCACGCCATGGCCGTCCCCCTCCTCCGATGTGTGTAAAGCAGATAACAGAGAACGCACAGCAAACAGGCCTGGCTACTGAATAGGCGGCCAGGATTGCCCGGTTGCGGGCCCAGGGGGCGGCTGTCCCTTAAGCGGCCCTTATAATCGCGCCATGTCCAAGCTGCTGCTAAACCTGCGCAACGTGCCCGACGACGAAGCCGACGACGTGCGCGCGCTGCTCGACGCGCACGGCATCGCCTACTACGAAACCCGCCCAAGCATGTGGGGCATTTCCGCGGGCGGCATCTTCGTCACCGACAATGACGCCATCGTGGAGGCCAATCGCCTGATGGCTGCCTACCAGGAGCAGCGCCGCACCCGCGCGCGGGCCGAATACGCCGCGGCGGTCCGTGACGGCACCGCGGAGACGTTCTGGACGACGCTGCGCGCCGAGCCCGGCCGCGTCGTGCTGACATTGCTGGGCATCGTCTTCCTGCTGGGTCTGGTGGCGCTGCCCTTCATCCTGCTGCGCGGGTGATGCAAGACGGGGGGCTGTTCCGCGGGGTGGGCGGTGGGCTACTGAATGAATGTTTGCAACGGGTCGGAATCGGACGTGATCCTGCGTCGCCTCGCGGCCCTGAACTGGCATTCGAGAACAGTTCAGCACAATCCAAAGTTCATACGCCGACCAGTTGAGTCCGCCGCCACAAGCAGTCGGTTGTGAAAGGCGGCTCCCGAGCTGCCCGCCCGTAGGGACGATCGAGCTGTAGCGCATGCATCTTGAAAACCGACGCAGCGGGTGATCGCCGTGGCGATTGAGCGTCAGAGCTGCTCTTGCGTGCACCATTGCTTCTCACGCGGAACACCGTCCCGGTTCCCGTCCATCTCGGTGTTCGGGCTTATGGCTGGCAAGCACAACCTGGTCCGAGCTGCTGCTTGCAGCTCGCCGGAACCAGCCACGATTCCGAGTAGCCTTGCCCGGCCGGGGCAAGTCGCAGCACGGCCCGGCGCGCACCGATCAGCCACGCCTTGTCCAGCGGGCGAATGGAGTTCGGGTAGATCATTGCCCAGTTCCGGTTCTGGTAGATCCGCTTCTGCGCGAGCGTGGACAGGTCGATGCGGGTCACGCCACCGGACGTGACGATGACCCAGGTCCTGTCATCCACGCGCACGCCGGCATAGGGCGCCTCGCCGAGGTCCATGACCTTCTCGACCTGCCATGCGCCGCGATTCGATCGCCGCAGGCGCAATACCGCGCCGGACGCCAGGCCCAGGTGCGCCAGGCCGCTGGCAACAAAGACATCATCCCCGCGCCTGATCAGCGCCACGGGATTGACTTGGGTCGACACCGTCACACGCCTGGAATCCTTGCCCACCCACACCAGGCTGCCGCCGAACTCGCCCTGGTTCACGCCGCGCAATTCGCCGTCGGGTAAAACCAGGCGCGCGTCGCCGCTGGCCTGGTACGGTGAGACGCGGACGCCATCAGCGGCATCGGCCACGGCCCATTCCTGATCGGAACGGTTGGCGCATTGCCAGCCACTACCCTGGGCCGGCGCAATCACGGCCCAGCCGCCCGGCGCGCGCGTGGCCTGCCTGACGACCGTCGCATTCGGCACGGTGGAAGCGAGCGCGGCAAGGACCAGGACGCGGGCAAGCATCGGGGTTCAGAACACCTGGTTGCCGCGATTGACCACCAGCACGTATAAGTAGCTGAGTGGCCAGAGCAATACCACCAGCACCAGCCACAGCGTTTGCCGCGCAGCGTAGGCGCGCGACACGGCGGTGGTGACGGTCGACAGACCGGCCAGTGCCGTCGCGAACAAAAGGACAAGATCCCGGTTCGTCAGGGCCGTCCGGTCCAGGCCAATCGCATCCCAACGCGACCAGAACCAGGCAATGCACACCAGAGTGATGACCAGGCCGACTTTGGCGACGATGTTTCGCACTGCCCGCTCCCTGTTGCGTCGCCCGGAAGGACCCGCACTCAGCGCGAGCATAGTCCCCCGAGGACGGTTTGCAAGCGTGGCGGGTTGCTGTGGCGGCGCAGGGAATCCCGCCGCTTGTGCGCCACCATTGGCGGGAGGAAACTGCCGTGGCAGGGCTGGCCTGGAAGCACGGAGTCTGCGCGATGCTCAACACACTCAGGCGGGCGATTCTTGCGGCGGCGCTGCTGCTCGCGCTCGCTCCCTGCGCCGGGATCGCGGTCGCACAGGTCCATGAGGTCAAGGTAGAGCCGCCCGGAAAACCCGGGGGTAAGGCCACGGGACCACAAGGGCATGAGACGGGGGCGCCAACAGAGACCACCGGGAAGGCTGACTTGCACGGCACGGTGGTGATCACGAAGTCGCCGATTCCGAACGACGGGCAGACTGCCGCCGTAAATCCGGATCAGGCCGCGAAGGACCCTGAACCCGCGCCGGTAGTCACCATCGAAGACCTCGAAGCCGAAAGCCTGGCGAACGAGCTGCGCTCATCTCGCACATCCGAACTCCAGGCCCTGCCGGTCATCGGCAAGTCTCGGCGCGCGGCCCCTCCGTGAGCACGCGCCGTACCGGTCTGCTGCTCGCCCTGGCTACCGCACTGGTCAGCGGCGGTACGGCGAGCGCCACGGTGGGCGAGAAGCTGCTGAAGGTGTTGCCGTACTGCAATGTCGTGCTCGAGCCGGCCGGCAAGGTGCTCGTGTCAGTCGGCAAGTCCACGCCGCATCCCGTGGTCAAGGGCGCCGCCTTCCTGTTCGAGGCGACCGAGCTGAGCCTGGAAGCCGGTGAGGCGGCGGTGGAAGCCCATGAATTCTGGCTGGAAGGCGAGCTGCTGGTTGTCGGCGAAGAGGCCAGGAAACTGCACGACATCAAGGCCAGCGGCGGAGACTTGAACGGGCCGGAGGCGACGCAGATAAAGACCGTGCTGCGGCATCGGCAATTCGAGCTCGGCAACCAGCGCGAAGGCGCATTCGGCTACACCATGGACGCGATTGCGCAGCATTGGGGCTATGTCGCCGCCAGGATGAGCGGCAAGAAGCTGTTCGAATTGGCGGTTGGCGGCTTGCTCAAGACTTTGCATATTCAAAAATTCATCGAGCAGCGACTTCGCGTACCAAAGCAGGTCAACTGGGCCCTCAACTACGGCGGACCGCTGGAGCAGCAACTGCGCAAAGGTGCCGGTTGGTCGATGCTCGGCGCGCGCGCGCGGCTTGCCGAAGCGGCCGCCTCCGACGCCATCATCGAACAGGAAGCGAAGCTGGTCGCCTATCTGTTGCACCGAGGGCGCGAGCAGAGCCTGAAAATGCTGTCCGAAAACGCGCTGGGCGCTGCCTACGTCGAGGCACTGCGAGATTCTGCATCCGCTTCGCGCCCGGTGATGCCCGCCGATTTTCGGTTGATCGCGGCCCGCGCCGTCGACTACATCCGGCCGGCTCCGGTCCGCGTGGAGATCCCGCAACCCGTGCCAGCTCCTATCGTGGCCGTGCAGCCTGCAGACCAGCTGGTGCAGACCATCGCCAACGACGATGTGCTGACCTGGCACTACGAAGCGACCCCGAGCGATCGCACCGTGACCGTGCCCCACGAGCCGCCGCCAGAACCGGCGCCGGACCCCGAACCCGAGCCGACGCCGCCATCGGCCTGGGCGCTGCAACTGGAGCAGGAGTGGAAGCAGGTTGGCGACGGCAAGACCTTCCAGGTTTGCTCGAACGGTTGCTCCGCCACGTCGGATGCTTCCTGGACCGGCGCCAGAGGACAAACGCTCAGTGACCGCTAGGCGCCGCTGGCTGCTGATCATCGGCGCGTCGACGC
Source organism: Gammaproteobacteria bacterium (assembly GCA_026398715.1). Next base: position 2,768 of record JAPLSI010000081.1, on the reverse strand, counting down.
TGGCGGCCATTGCGCTTGCCCTGGGCCTGTCCTATCGACAGGCCGAAGCCGACAGCCACGCCGCCGAGATCGAGGTTGCGAGCGCGGCAAGCGTGCGCCATCTGCTTGCACCCGCGGACTTTCCCGCGGGAGCGATCGGCGAGGACTTTGGCGTCGCCAATCCGTCGACGGTCGCGTTCATGGTCGGCGGCCGGCTGAGCGCCGCCGAGAATCTGGACGCGGCCATTCCACACGTGGCCTGGATCCAGGTGCAGGGCGAGCAACCGCGAAGCTTCGCGCTCGATGCCGATGGCGCCCTGCTCGCGGTGACCGATGCGTACTTCGGCCTGCTCGACGAACAAGGCAAGGTCGGCCAAGCGGTGCCACTGCCGTACCCCGGCATGCGCCTGGCGCCCGCGCAGCGCGCTGGCGCGATCTACCTGTTCGGCGGTGCCGACGGCGACTGGCGCCTGTATCGTTTCCTCGCCGATGGCGGCCTGCAAGTGGTGCTGCGCGCCGACCAGCCGATCGTGGCGGTCGCGGACAGCGGCAAGGACATCTACGCGGCCACGGCCGGCGTCATCATGCGGATCCGCCCCGGGACGCCCGAGATGTTGTTCGCCGCCCCGCAAGGCTGGCAGCTGCGCTCACTGGCGGTGGCCGAGGACGGACAAGTGTTCTTCTCCACGCAGGACAAGGTGTACGCGCTGCTTGGCCCGAATGCGATCTCCATCGTCAACGACGCCGGCGGCAGCCTGCGCGTGCGCGATGGCGCGCTGTACGTGCTCGATCCGCGCCGGCGCCTGCTGTTCGACCTCCGACCCGCCAGCAGCCAGTTGTTCAAGGAAATCCTGCGATGAAGACCAGCGGCTGGATTGTCGTGCTCGTGCTGGCCGGCGCGGTCGCCGGGTCCGTCTACTGGCTGAAATCGCCGGCGCGCGGGACGGCGGTCACCGAGGCGCTGGCCGCGGGCAATGTCGAGATCGTGGCTGCCGTGGCGGGCGCGGACGGCGACTCGGTAAGCGTCACACTGCGACGGCCGCCGGGCGTGACCGGACGGCAGCGGATCGCCATCCCGACTGGCCTGGTGCTTTACACCGGTAGCAGCCAACGCCTGATCGTCGCCGTCCCCGCGGTGTTCGATTTGAGCGACGCGCAGCCGGAAGCTACCCAGCTGGTCAGTACCTTCTGCATCGACCAATTCCTGCCCACGCCCGCAGCGGGCGCGGCGGTGTCGCTGACGTCCGGGGGCGAAAGCGGGGCTACTTCCGCGACGGCGGGGACAGACCCGCTGCGCAAGCTGGTGGAGTGCCTGGCCGATATCGACCTGCCGCAAGCCGACAAGCAGCTCGCGGTCTGGGCCGTGTCGGAAAACCTGATGGAAGGCAGTCGTGACGAAGCCACCGCCGCACTGACTCGCAAACGGGTCGAGCGCATGGGCATCGAACGCCGCGCCGAGTTGGAAGCGAGAAAGGCAGAGTTGATGACAAGGGCTCCGCACCTAAGCGAGGCGCGCATCGACGCGTTGATCGAAGACGAACTCCGGGACGGCAACGCCGACATGCTGGCGATCGCCTCCCGCGAGTCGGAAAAACAGATGTGGAACTTCGTCGAGCACGACAAGATTGCGATGTCGACCTGCGGTTATCCCGTCTTCACCATGCAGATCTTCCAATAGCCCGAGGTCCGCAGCGCAAAGACGCCCCGCCGACGCTTGTGACCCCGCCGACTATCCCGCAGACTGCCCGAAAAGGGCCTTTGAATTTCCTATACTCTGCAGCAGAGGTGATGGTGCGCGGCTCCAGCTACACAGTCACCGTTAAGGCCACGAGCCTCTCGGGCAGGACACTGGTTCCTTAACAAAGACGCAGAAGAGGAGCAGATCATGAAGCGACTGGCTTGCGCGGCACTGTTGTTAGCGATGGTGCCCGTTCCGACGTTCGCAGGCGATGCGAACCAGGAGTACACCGTTGAGGTGTACATGGACCGGATCACGGTCCTCAAGGTGGTGGAAGGGCCGCTGGATACGCAGGAAGACCTGCACGGAAATATCACGATCCGGGTCATTCGCTGGCCGGAGGATACGATTGGCAGAGTCAGGTACCCGGCGCCGGCCACCCTGGGCGGCGGCACTCTCTGGAGCAAGGACAGCGGCCGCAGCCTGGTGCTGGGGGCGGGGCAGTCGAAGAGCTACGGGAACTTCATGGGGATCTCAGGTCCCGGCCTGACAAAGAGGCAGGTGCTGAACCTCGAGTTCGGTGTCTCGGGCGAGATGATGGACTGGGAGCCGCTCGGGTCGATCAATTACAAGGAGTGCGATCAGTGCGGCGCTGGCATGCGGATGATGCGCCTGACGAACTACGCGAGCCAGATCGAAGCCATCCAGCCCGGCGGTTCGCGCTACCTGACGATCGGCAGCGACACCACCTTCCAGCTCGACTGGTACGAAGGAGACGCGAACAGCTCGCACGTCCGCGCGCTGATGAAGATTAAGGTGCTCCGCAAGTAGCTGAGTGACACACCGAAGCGCGGTCGAAGGATCTGGCGTGGCGAGAAGCGTGGAGAAGGAGTGAGTGTGGGGCGAGAGTCAGACGTCATGCCGAGTTCATCGCCCAACTCGCCGCGCTGGTGCCGCCGCCGCGTGCGCAGCTGACGCCCTCGGGGCGCGGCAAGGGGACCTTATAATCGCCCCATGTCCAAGCTGCTGCTAAACCTGCGCAACGTGCCCGACGACGAAGCCGACGACGTGCGCGCGCTGCTCGACGCGCACGGCATCGCCTACTACGAAA
>JAPLSI010000264.1 GCA_026398715.1 Gammaproteobacteria bacterium | reverse complement strand
TCCCCCGGTGCTTCGTCGTGTCTACGCCGCGCGTGGCGTGCTGCGCCCGGAAGATGCCGAGCTCAGGCTTGCCCGGATGCTGCCGCCCGATACCCTGGGCCACCTGCAGGCAGCCGTCCAGGTGCTGAGCGATGCGATCTCACTGCAACGGCACATCGTGGTCGTGGGTGATTTCGATTGCGACGGCGCCACGGGTACCGCGGTGGCCGTGCGTGGATTGCGTTTGCTCGGCGCGTCCCGCGTCAGCTATCAGGTTCCCCATCGCATCACCCACGGCTACGGACTGTCGCCGGCCCTGGTCGAAGACATCGTGGATCTGTCGCCCGACTTGCTGCTTACCGTGGACAGCGGCATCGCCTGCCACGCCGGCATCGCGGCCGCGCGGGCACGGGGCTGGCAGGTGCTGGTGACCGACCATCACCTTCCCGGGCCGGAACTGCCCGATGCAAATGTCATCGTCAATCCAAACCTGGCCGGCGACGGATTCCCGAGCAAGGCGCTGGCGGGCGTGGGCGTGGTGTTCTACCTGATGCTGGCATTGCGCCGCCACCTACGCGACACCGGTCGCCTCGCTGCGGGCGAGCCGGACCTGTCGCAATTGCTCGACCTGGTTGCGGTGGGCACCGTCGCCGACCTCGTTCCGCTCGATCCCAACAACCGGCTGCTGGTCGCAGCGGGATTGCGCAGGATGCGCCAGGGCAAATGCCAACCGGGGCTTGCAGCGCTCGCCGACGTGGCAGGTCGCCCGCTCGACCGCCTGGTGGCCGAGGACATCGGATTCGGCATTGCGCCGCGACTCAACGCGGCGGGCAGGCTCGAGGACATGGCGGTGGGCATCGAATGCCTGCTGACCGACGACGCCAGCCGCGCCCGCGAGCTCGCCCTCGTGCTCGACCGCATCAACGGCGAGAGGCGAGGGCGGCAGCAAAGCATGCTCGACGAGGCGGAGGCTTCCCTGCCTGCATTGGCCGACGGCGAGGTCATCCCGGAGGCGCTGGTCCTGTTCGACGCGGGCTGGCATCCGGGCGTGGTAGGCCTGGTTGCTTCGAAGATGAAGGATAGGGTCCACCGTCCCGTGCTTGCGTTCGCGCTGGCCGACGAAGGCAGCGACCAACTGCGCGGCTCGGCACGTTCGATCCCCGGGTTCCACGTGCGCGACGCCCTGGCGGCGTTGGACGCGGCAAATCCGGGAATGATCGATCGCTTTGGCGGACATGCGATGGCAGCAGGCCTGAGCATGCCACGCGAGCATCTTGCCGCGTTCCGGGAAGCCTTCATCGAACATGCACGGCGACTGCTCGATCCGGACCTGCTCAGGGCCGAATTGGCCAGCGACGGCCCCTTGCTGCCCGCCGAGATCAATCGCGGCCTGGCCGAGGCCCTGCGCGACGCAGGGCCGTGGGGACAGGGCTTCACGCAGCCGGTGTTCGACAATGTCTTCGTCGTTCGCGATTTCCGAGTCCTGGGCGAGCGTCATTTGAAGCTCTCGCTGCAGCACGAAGAGGGCGGGCCGCCGATTTCGGCAATCCATTTTGGTGGCTGGACCGGCGAGGATCCGCCGATCCTCATGCATGCCGCTTACCACCTGGCGCTGGACGACTATCGCGGCCGCGAAGGCGTGCAGTTGCTGCTGGTACACCGGCAGCCCGCCTAGGCACTGGCGCACGCTATAATCGCGCCCTGTTTCCCTGCAAGATTCCGGACCCATGGAACTCAACCTCGACCGCCTACGCATCGCAGACCTGAAGAGCAGACTCGATTCGCTCCGGGGGTATCTTTGACTTCGATAGCAAAGTAGAGCGACTCGAGGAAGTCAGCCGCGAGCTGGAAAATCCTGCCATCTGGAACGAGCCCGAACGGGCGCAGGCGCTGGGCAAGGAGCGCGCGACGCTGGAAAAGACCGTCAGCGAAATCCGGATCAATACCGATGGCCTGGTCGAAGCGGCGGAATTGCTCGACATGGCCGAGGCCGACGATGACGAAGGCACCGTGCGTGCAGTCATCGAAGACGTGGACAAGATCGCCGCCCGCGTCGAGAAGCTCGAATTCCGCCGGATGTTCTCCGGCGAACTCGACAGCTCCAATTGCTTCGTGGACATCCAGGCAGGCGCCGGCGGCACCGAGGCGCAGGACTGGGCGGAGATGCTGCTGCGGATGTACCTGCGCTGGTGCGAAGGCCGAGGCTGGAAGACCGAACTGATGGAAGTCAGCGGCGGCGACGTCGCCGGCATCAAGAGCGCGACATTTCGCGTCGAGGGCGACTATGCCTACGGCTGGCTGAAGACCGAGATCGGCGTGCATCGCCTGGTGCGGAAATCACCCTTCGATTCCGACAATCGCCGGCATACGTCGTTCACGTCGGTGTTCGTATCGCCCGAGGTGGACGAAGACATCGAGATCGACATCAATCCTGCCGACCTGCGCACCGACGTGTATCGCTCGTCCGGCGCCGGCGGCCAGCACGTCAACAAGACCGAGTCCGCCGTGCGCATCACGCATATCCCGACCAACACCGTCGTCGCCTGCCAGACCGGCCGCAGCCAGCATGGCAACCGCGACACCGCCATGAAGATGCTGAAGGCCAAGTTGTACGAATTGGAAGTGCAAAAGCGCAACGTCGAGAAGAACGCGCTGGAAGCCACCAAGTCGGACATCGGCTGGGGCAGCCAGATCCGCAACTACGTGCTTGACCAGAGCCGTATCAAGGATTTGCGCACGGGCATCGAACGCACCGATACTCAGAAAGTGCTCGACGGCGACATTGATGAATTCGTCGAGGCGAGCCTGAAGGCCGGCCTTGCCGCCGGCTCCAAACGACTGGACGCAACTGCATGAATGATTCCGCCGGCCACGACGAAAACCAGCTGATCGCCGAGCGGCGTTCGAAGCTGAAGGCCCTGCGCGAGCAAGGCATCGCCTTTCCGAACGACTTCAAGCGCGGCGACTATGCGCAGGACCTGCAGGACCAGTTTGCCGACAAGGACGCATGGACGGCCGAGGCGCTGGAAGCCGATGGCAGGCGCGTGCAGATCGCCGGCCGCCTGATGGCCAAGCGGGTGATGGGCAAGGCCAGCTTCGCCCAGTTGCAGGACATGAGCGGCCGCATCCAGCTGTATCTTTCGGCAGCCGAGCTTGGCGAATCGTATGAAGCCTTCAAGGGCTGGGACGTGGGCGATATCGTCGGCGCCGCCGGCACGCTTACCCGCACCCGCACCGGCGAGTTGTCGGTCAAGGCCAGCCAACTGCGCTTGCTGACCAAGTCGTTGCGGCCGTTGCCCGACAAGTGGCATGGCCTGTCGGATGTCGAGCAGCGCTATCGCCAGCGTTACGTGGACCTGATCGTGAATCCCGATGCGCGTGAGGTTTTCATCAAGCGCTCGAAGATCGTGTCGGCCATGCGTGGCTGGCTGGATGCGCGGCGCTTCCTGGAAGTGGAAACGCCGATGATGCATTACATTCCCGGCGGCGCCACGGCCAAGCCGTTCACCACCCACCACAACGCGCTGGGACTTGACCTGTACCTGCGCGTGGCGCCCGAGCTCTATCTCAAGCGCCTGACCGTGGGCGGCCTGGAGCGCGTCTACGAGATCAACCGCAATTTCCGCAACGAGGGCGTATCCACGCGCCACAACCCCGAGTTCACCATGCTGGAGTTGTACGAGGCCTACGCCACCTACGACGAAGTGATGGACCTTACCGAGGGCATGATCCGCGATATCGCCAGCCAGGTACTTGGCACGACGTCGCTGCACTGGGAAGGACAGGCGATCGACCTGGGGCCGGCATTCCGCCGCTGGTCCATGACCGACGCGGTGCTTGAGCACAATCCGGAAATCGCGCGCGAGCAATTGCGCGACCTGGAAGCGATGCGCGGCCACTGCCAACGCCTGGGCGTGCGTTTCAAGCCATCGTACGGCTGGGGCAAGCTGTTGCTGGAAGTGTTCGAGAAGACCGTCGAACACACCCTCGTGCAACCGACCTTCATCACCGACCATCCGGTGGAGGTCAGTCCCTTGGCGCGTGCCAACGACCTTGATCCGGAGCTGACCGATCGTTTCGAATTGTTCGTTGGCGGACGCGAGCTGGCCAACGGTTTTTCGGAACTGAACGACGCAGAGGACCAGGCCGCACGCTTCGCCTCGCAGGTGGAAGCGAAGGAGGGCGGCGACGACGAAGCGATGCATTTCGACGCCGATTACATCCGCGCGCTGGAAGTGGGATTGCCGCCGACCGGCGGCCTGGGCGTCGGCATCGACCGACTGGTCATGCTGCTTACCGACTCGGCGTCCATCCGCGACGTGCTGCTGTTCCCATACATGAGACCGGAATCCGTGGGTTGAATCACGCCACGGATGCGCTTGTTCCCGGTTGATCGCGCTATGCTGGGGTCGTAGAACGCGTCGGAGGGACCGGTCATGAACGTGTTGATCGTGGACGACCAGGCATCGCAGCGGGCAATCGTGCGCCACCTGATCCAGGACATCGGTCCGGACATCAAGATCAACGAGTTTGCCGACCCGGTGGAAGCGCTGCTGTTCACGCAGCAGGAACCACAGGATATGGTCATCCTCGATTACCGCATGCCCAACATGGACGGCCTGGAGTTCGCCCGCCGTTTTCGTCGCCCCTTGTCGCAGCGCGATGTGCCAGTGATGCTGGTGACGGTGGTGGGGGACGAGCCCCTGCGCCAGGCCGCGCTGGACGCAGGCATCATCGACTTCATGGTCAAGCCCATCCGCCCGCGCGAATTGCGTTCGCGGTGCAAGAACCTGCTCGACCTTCGCCAGCGCCAGCAGGCGCTGAAGTCACGCACCTATGCCCTGGAACACAAACTGCTTTCCGGTACCCACGCCATGGTGCAGCGCGAACTCGCGCTGCTGACCCGGCTTGCGCGGCTCGCCAGCCAGCGCGAGGGCGCCGACCTGCGGATCTTCGAGCGGATATCCGCGCTGAGCGCGGTCCTGGCCGACGGAATGGGCCTTGGCGACCAGTACAGCCGCAGCATCGAACACGCAGCGCAGTTGCACGACATCGGCAATATCGGCGTGCCCGATGCGATCCTCAACCAGCCCGGCCCCTTGCTGCCGGAAGAACGCCTGCTGATGCAACAGCACACCGTGCTCGGCCACGAGGCCCTGCAGGGCGGCAGCGGATTGCTGCAGCTGAGCGCCGAGATCGCACTGGGCCACCACGAGCACTGGAACGGCGCCGGTTACCCGCACGGACTGGCGGGGGAGCGCATACCGTTGTCGGCCCGGATCGTGGCGGTCGCGGACGTGCTCGATGCCTTGCTCAGCGACCGGCCCTATCGCGCGGCGTGGCCCATTCGCCAGGCGCTCGACTACGTGCAATCGCAGGCCGGCCAGCAATTCGACCCGGGGATCGTGATGGTCCTGGCGTCGCGCGAGGCTGCCATAATCGCAACCCACCAGGCCTTCGAGTCCGTCTAGGCCTGCCTTGCCCCCAGATTCGAGACCGCGAGCCTGACCGTGAAACGGCGCCTTGGCATCCTCTTCGAGCGCTTCCGCAATCGTGCCGACAGCGAGCACGAGCAGGCGCTGGTACGGCTGGTCATTGCCTCGCTCATCCTTGCCTACCTGTGGGGTGGACGGGAATGTTCGCCGATTACGGAACGCTGACGGCGCTGATGCTGATCAGTCCAGTGGCCCTGGCGCCGCTTTACATCATCGTGCTGTGGGTGACCATCGGCAACGGATTGCGGTACGGCCGCAATTACCTGGTGGCTGCGACAGCGCTGGCGCTGTCTAGCTTCCTGCTGGTGGCCGTCGAGTCGCCCTATTGGCGACAACAGCCGATGCTGGCTACTGGATTGCTGATTGGATTGGTCGCGATCCCGGTCTACATGGCGTCGCTGTTGCGGGCCCTCGACCGTGCGGTGGAAGAAGCCAGGCGCGCCAACGCGGCGAAGTCCCGTTTCCTTGCGACGATGAGCCACGAATTCCGTTCGCCGCTGAACGGCATCATCGGCATGTCCCTGCACGGCGATGGGGCGCACCTGACGCAGATCCTGTTGAACCTGATGCACAACGCCGTGAAGTTCACCGAACGCGGGTCGGTGAACCTGGTGGTGATGCTGGTCTCGTCGAACGGGCAGGACCTGACCCTGGAATTTTCCGTGCGCGACACGGGCATCGGCATTCCCGCGGCCGACAAGGAACGAATCTTCGGTGCATTCGAGCAGGTCGAGAGCGGACCGGGTCGTCGCTTCGGCGGCACCGGATTGGGGACCACCATCGCCAAGACCCTTACCCAGTTGCTGGACGGTCGGATCGGCGTGGAGGACAACCCCGGCGGTGGCAGTCACTTCTGGGTGGAACTGCCGTTCCGCGCGCTGGATGCCACCGACGTGGTCGAACCGGCGAAGCCCAGCAAGATCGTGGCCATCGACGACCCGTTCGTGCGCCATCGCGCACGCGTGCGTTCCCTGCGGATACTGGTGGCCGACGACCAGCAGGCCAACCGCACGGTGCTGTGCCGCATATTGGAACGGGCAGGCCATCGGGTGCAGCAGGCCAGCGACGGCGAGCAGGCGCTCGACCTGCTGGAATCGGACGCCATCGACCTGGCTGTGGTGGACATGCACATGCCGCGATTCACGGGTCTCGACGTGCTTCGTCAGCTACGCTACATGCAGGCGGGCGGACGACAGACGCCGGTTATCGTGCTCAGTGCCGATGCAACGGCGCAGGCCGAGCGTGACGCCATCGAGGCGGGCGCGCCGGCGTTCCTGACCAAGCCGGTAATGGTTGCACGCTTGCTGGAAACGATTGCCGACCTGACCATTCCCGGCAGGCAAGGACAGGCGCGGCCGTCCGTGGAGCCAAATCGTTCCAGCATGAGTTCGGCCGTGCTCGAGGAACTGGCCGGCATGCAGCTGGGTGATGCCTTCCTTCGCGAGTTCGTCGAGCAATGCATCAAGGATGCGAATGCCTGCCTCGTGCAATTGCGTGGCCAGTCGTCGCTGCGTGCATGGGCCGATTGCCGGGAGACCGCCCACGCACTGAAAGGCATTGCCGAAAACCTCGGCGCGCAAATGGTTTCCGAGCGTTGCCAGCAGATCATGCGGGCCAACGACGAGATGCTCGCCCGCGAATTGGGACGCCAGCTGGGCGAGCTCGAGGCACATTTGCTGGTGGTGGCGGAGCAGGCGCGTCGCCAGGCCATCGCGCTGGGTCAGCCCGGGTTGCCTGGCCCCGGCGCAGTGCCGGGTCCGGAACCCGCCTGACGCTTGCGCCGAGCCACCCGTCAGGCGGCGCCGACGCGCTTTTGCTGGGCCCGGATCAATCTCTCCATCGTCTTCAGCCCGCGGTCGCCAAGGCGCATCGCGGCATCCACCCATTCAGTGGTGACTGCGAGCAACTCGTCCAGGCTGACCGGCTTGCAGGCCTGGCGCACTGCGTTCATCGACCGGAGGGCGTTGCCGATGCGCTGGTTCTTGCGGATTTGTTCGCGTGCAGCCATCAGCCCCTCGCCACGCGGCACCACCTGGTCCACCACGCCCATGCGCAACAGTTCCTCGACCGGGTAGATGCGTGCATCCAGCATCATCCGCTCGGCCTGCATCGGCGTGACTCGGCGGGTCAGGAAGGTGTAGGCGCCCATGCCGGGGAACAGGTCGAACAGGACTTCCGGGAAACCCATCCCGCAGCCTTCTTCGGCGATGATCGTGTGGCAGCAGAGCGCCGCCTCGAATCCGCCGCCGAGCGCGTCGCCCTGTACGACAGCGATGCTGTGCACGCGGTCCTCGTAGAGGCGTGAAAAGTTGTAGGCGACTTCTACGCAAAGCCGCGCGTATTCCAGCAGGCGTCCGCGGTTGCCGCTTCGAATCAGGTTTGCGAACAGCGCCAGGTCGCCGCCAAGGTTGAACACCGATGCATCCGATGCCAGCACCAGGTGATGGATGCCGGCGTCGCTGTTGTTGTCGGCGGCCAGCTTTCGACGGATGCCGTCCTGCGCGCGCTTCATCTCGTGCAGCAAGCGCTCGGAAAAACAGGGGTGGTATGCCGTGGGATCGCCACTGTGCATGAAGCACCAGTCGCTACGTTGGAGGTTTTCGCCGGACAGGCGGATCAGCGGAGCGGAGGCGGGGGCAAACGCGAGATCGACGACAGACATGGCAGTACTCCTGCGAAGGAATCGGCGAACCATGACCCGGGGGGCGGTTCGGCCCGAGTGTACACCTGCGTCGGGAGGCCTCAAGGCGCCGTAGCGCCCACTTTCACACCGTGGTTTTTGGAACTTCCCGCAACTCGCGCCGAAGGATCTTGCCGACGTTGGACTTGGGCAAATCGCTCCTGAACTCGATGACCTTCGGCAACTTGTAGCCGGTGAGGTTGTCGCGGCAGAAAGCCTTCACCTGCTCGGCCGTCAGTGCGGGGTCCTTGCGCACGATCACCACCTTCACGGCTTCGCCGGACTTCTCGTCGGGCACGCCGACCGCCGCGACTTCGAGTACGCCGGGCATCATAGCGATCACGTCCTCGATCTCGTTCGGATACACGTTGAAGCCCGACACCAGGATCATGTCCTTCTTGCGGTCGACCACGTAGAAGAAACCGTGTTCGTCCATCTTCGCCATGTCGCCGGTATGCAGCCAACCGTCGGCGTCGATGACCTTGGCGGTTTCCTCCGGACGCTGCCAGTAGCCGGCCATCACTTGCGGGCCCTTGGCACAAAGCTCGCCTACTTCACCTTGCGCCACGATATTGCCTTCCTCGTCCTTCAGGCAGCAGTCGGTGGAAGGAATGGGCAGGCCGATGGCGCCGTTGTAGTCCGGCAGGTCCAGCGGGTTCATGCAGCATGCGGGCGAAGTCTCGGTCAGGCCATAAGCTTCGACCAGCGTGACGCCCGTTACCGCCTTCCACCGCTCGGCTACCGCGCGCTGCACGGCCATGCCACCGCCCAGCGCCAGGTGCACGGTCGAGAAATCGACGTCCGCGAAGCCGGGGGTGTTGAGCAGGCTGTTGAAAAGGGTATTGACGCCGGTGATCGCCGTGAACCGGCTGGTCGCGAGCACCTTCACGAAATCCTTCATGTTGCGCGGATCGGTGATCAGCACGTTGAGCCCGCCGAACTTCATGAACACCAGGCAGTTCGAGGTAAGCGCAAAGATGTGGTACAGCGGCAAGGCGGTGATGATTATTTCCTTGCCCGGCACGCAGTCCTTGCTGATCCACGCGGAACTTTGCTGCATGTTCGCGACCAGGTTGCGATGCGTGAGCATCGCGCCCTTCGCGACACCGGTCGTGCCGCCGGTGTATTGCAGGAAGGCAATGTCGTCGTGGCGGATATCCACTGCCGGCAGGGTCGAATCCTCGCCGCGGGCAAGGGCCTGCTTGAAGGTGATGGCGCCCGGCAGGTTGTATTCGGGAATCGCGTTCTTGACGTGGCGAAGCACGAAATTGACGACCTGTCCCTTCGGGAAGGCCAACAGGTCGCCGATGCAGGTGGTGATTACCTGCTTGATCGGCGTGTCGTCAATGACTTCGGCCAGGGTGTGGGCAAACATCTCCAGCACGACGATCGCGCTGGCGCCCGAGTCCTTGAGCTGGTGGCGGAGTTCCCGTCCCGTGTACATGGGATTGGTGTTGACCACCGTCAGGCCGGCGCGCAACACGCCGAAGATGGCGATCGGGTATTGCAGGATGTTGGGCATCATCAGGGCGACGCGGTCGCCCTTCTTCAATTTCAGGTCATTGAGCAGGTAACAGGCGAACCGTGCGCTGAGCCGGTCGATGTCCTCGTAGGTCAGCGTGGTGCCCAGGTTGGTGAATGCGGGGTTCTCGCGGAAGCGGTCGCAAGCCTGGTTGAGCACCGAGACGATGGACGGGAATTCGTCTACATTGATCTGTGCCGGCACGTATGCCGGGTAGCTGGCCAGCCAGGGTCGTTCGATGCTCATGCAAAAATTCCCTTCGTTCGACCCGATTGGAGCACAGGCTCCAAATGCTGGCAAGCCGCGGGTACGGGCTGTGAAAGCCGCGTCAATGGCGATCGCGTGGGCGATGTTGCTGGTCCTGTCGGCCTGCCGCAAAGAGCCGCCGGAACAGGCGCTGCGGAACACGATTTCGGCCATGGAAACGGCGGCCGAGGCGCACGATACCGATGCCTTGTTCGAGCCGATCGCCGATGACTTCGCCGGGTCGGAAGGCATGGACCGGCAGGCGTTCCGCCGTTACGTCACCTTCATGGGCATGCGCTCGAAATCGGTCGGCGTGCAACTGGGCCCGCTGGACGTGAAGCTTTACGACCAGCGGGCCACGGTGTCCTTCACCGCGGCGCTGAGTGGCGGTGAAGGCCTGCTGCCAAGCCGTGTCCAGGTCTACGACGTGGACACGGGTTGGCGCCTGGACGACGGCGAGTGGAAGCTGATCTCGGCGAAATGGAAGCCGCAGCTGTAGCGATCAGGCCGCCTTGCGGGTGGCAAGCTGGCGAAGCACGTAGTGCAGGATGCCGCCGTGGCGGAAGTATTCGACTTCCTTCGGCGTCATCAGCAAGACCTGGGCCCTGAACTGCTTGGTGCTGCCGTCGCTTGCCGTGGCGACCACGTCCGCGACCCGTCCGGCGCCATCACGCAGGCCCGTGATCGAAATCGTCTCGTTGCCCGTAAGCCCCAGCGACAGCGCGTTCTGGCCGTCCATGAACTGCAGGGGCAATACGCCCATGCCGACCAGGTTGGACCGGTGGATGCGCTCGAAGCTTTCGGCGATGACGGCCTTCACGCCCAGCAGCATGGTGCCCTTTGCCGCCCAGTCGCGCGACGAACCGGTGCCGTATTCCTTGCCGGCCAGCACGACCAGCGGAACGCCCTCGGCCTTGTAGCGCATCGCGGCGTCATAGATGGACAGTTTTTCGGCAGACGGGTAGTGGATGGTGTTGCCGCCTTCTTCGCCGCCCAGCATCAGGTTCTTGATGCGGATGTTGGCGAAGGTGCCGCGCACCATCACGTCGTCGTTGCCGCGACGCGAACCATACGAATTGAAATCGGTCGGCGCCACGCCTCGCGATTGCAGGAAGCGGCCCGCCGGCGAATTGGCCTTGATGTTGCCGGCCGGGGAGATGTGGTCGGTGGTGATGGAGTCGCCGAACAGGCCCAGCAGGCGTGCGCCCTGGATGTCCTGGATGCTGCCGACCTCCATCTTCATGCCGTCGAAGTAAGGCGGGTTCTTGATGTAGGTGGACGCTTCGTCCCAGGCGAACGACGCGCCGTCCGGCGATTCGATCTGGTTCCAGCGCGAGTCGCCCGCGAAGACGTTGGCGTAGTTGTGCTTGAACATTTCCGGGCCGACGGTGCGGGCGATCAGGTCGCCGATTTCCTTGTTCGACGGCCAGATGTCGCGCAGGTACACCGGTGCGCCATTGCCGTCGGTGCCCAGCGGGTCGTTGGTCAGGTCGATGTCCACGGTGCCGGCAAGCGCATAGGCGACCACCAGCGGCGGCGAGGCGAGATAGTTCATCTTCACTTCGGGATGCACGCGGCCTTCGAAATTGCGGTTGCCCGACAACACCGATGCCACGACCAGGTCGCTTTCGGCGATGCCGCGCGACACTTCGTCAGGCAGCGGGCCGGAGTTGCCGATGCAGGTCGTGCAGCCGTAGCCGACGACGTAGAAGCCGAGTTTCTCGAGGTCATCGAGCAAGCCGGCCTTGATCAGGTAATCGGTAACCACCAGCGAACCCGGGCCGAGCGAGGTCTTCACCCACGGCGCGGCCTTCAGGCCCTTGGCGACGGCGTTGCGCGCCAGCAGGCCGGCAGCCAGCATCACCGCGGGGTTGGACGTGTTGGTGCAGGACGTGATCGCCGCGATGACGACCGAGCCGTCGTTGAGGTGCGCATCCTGGTCGCGGATGCGGATCTTGGCGGCGGGTTTTGCGGCAAGGTGTTCGGCCTGCGGCTGGTCGCCGCCTTCGGCGTCGAAGCGCTTTACCTCGCCATTGGACGGTTTGCGGTTTGCAACCAGGCCGACCAGGTTCTTCTCGAAATTCTGTTTCATGTCGCTGAGCAGCACGCGATCCTGCGGACGCTTCGGCCCGGCCAGGGACGGCAAGACCGTGCCCATGTCCAGCTGCAGCGTGGCGCTGTACTCGGCTTCGACGTCGCTGCGCCACAGGCCCTGCGCGCGCGCGTAGGCTTCGACCAGGCGGATGAGTTCTTCGCTGCGGCCTGACAGGCGAAGGTAGGTAAGCGACTCGCCGTCGATCGGGAAGATGCCGCAGGTCGCGCCGTATTCGGGCGCCATGTTGGCGATGGTGGCGCGATCGGCCAGTGGCAGGTAATTGAGGCCGTCACCGAAGAATTCGACGAACTTGCCGACCACGCCCATCGAACGCAGCATCTGCGTGACGGTGAGCACCAGGTCGGTGGCGGTGGCGCCCTCGGGCAGCTTGCCGGTCAGCTTGAAGCCGACGACCTGCGGAATCAGCATGGAACTGGGCTGGCCAAGCATCGCCGCCTCGGCTTCGATGCCGCCGACGCCCCAGCCCAGTACGCCCAGGCCGTTGATCATGGTGGTGTGCGAATCGGTGCCGAACACCGTGTCCGGGAATGCGTACTTCACGCCGTCGATGTCGCGTTCCATCACCACGCGGGCGAGGTTTTCCAGGTTGACCTGGTGCACGATGCCGGTGTTGGGCGGCACTACCTTGAAGTTGTTGAAGGCCTTCTGGCCCCAGCGCAGGAAGCTGTAGCGCTCGCCATTGCGCGAAAATTCGATCTGGCCGTTGACGTCGAGCGAATCGGCCTTGCCGAAAGAATCGACTTGCACCGAGTGGTCGATGACCAGTTCGGAAGGAATCAGCGGGTTGATGTTGGTTGCCGAGCCGCCGAGCCGAACCACGGCATCGCGCATCGCCGCCAGGTCCACCACGCAGGGCACGCCGGTGAAATCCTGCAGCACGACGCGCGCCGGCATGAAGGCGATTTCGGTTTCCGGTTCGTCGGTGGGCTTCCAGGTCGCGACCGCTTCGATGGACGCGCGGGTGACGGACACGCCGTCTTCGCAGCGCAGCAGGTTCTCGAGCAGGATCTTCATGGAGAACGGCAGGCGCGACAGGTCGAAGCGCTGGCCCAGCTTGGCCAGGCTGAAGATCGTGTAGTCGGTGCCGTTGACGGCGAGAGTGTCGCGGGTGGCGAAGGAGTCGCTCATTGGTGCTCCAGGCAGATCGTGGCGGGGAGGCCGGGCGGAAAAGGCACGCCGGCAGGCCGTTATTATGCCTTAAGCAGGCCCCGAGCGGTCTCCACCATCGCGCGTCGCGACAACAGCAAGTCCCAATAACTGCCACCGCATTGGCGCCAGAGCACAGCCGAGCGCAGCGCAGCCAGCAAGGTGGCCCGCACCTCGCCAACCACCGTCGCCTGGCTGAGATAGACGGGATTGCCCTGCACCAGCACGCGCGGCCCGAGATTGCTGATCCGTTCCGCGTAAAGCTCGCCCAGCCGGGCCAATACCGTCGGGTGGGTGGGACCCCAGTGCAGGCTCTGTCGTTCGATCTCCTCGAGGGCCTTGCGAACCTCCTCCACGGTTGCCGGGGAGGCCATGAACTTCCTCTCCAGGTGCATGACGTTCATGGCGATGCGGGTTTGCGCGGTGTCGCGATCGCTTCCGTCCAGTTGGGCAATGACCCGCTCGAGGCCAGGCGCCAGTTCCGAAGCGCCGCCGTAGACGTCTTCGGTCGATTCGGCGTCGAATCGGAACAGGCTGCCGATGCAGGCGGCCAGCGGCCGGGTCTCGGCGTGGCCGTTGTTGGCCATTTGCTGGACCAGCCGGACTGACTGCAGCAAGCCGGCGAGGGCGAGGACGCGATCTTTCATGCCGCCTGTTCTCTGTGTAGTTGCTCGAAGCGAGCGTCGGTGCGAAGTATGACCGCTCCGCCAAGACATTCATCGCCTTGGTAGAGGACCAGCGACTGTCCGGGCGTGACGGCGCGTTGCGGGGACTGGAAACGGACCTGCAGGCTGCCGTCCTCGCGCACGGCCACGCGGCACGGCTGGTCGTCCTGCCGATAGCGCGTCTTGGCCGAACACTCGAAGCTGCCGTGTCCCGGAGGCGCGCCTACCCAGTGGGCGGCCTCACTTTCGAGTTCCGTCGAAAGCAGCCAGTCACTGTCGCTGCCCTGGTCGACCACCAGTACGTTTCCGGGTACGTCCTTGCCGACCACGAACCACGGCGCCGCCGGGCGCCCCTTCACGCCACCGATGTGCAGTCCTTCCCGCTGGCCCAGCGTGTAGAAGAAGACGCCGTCATGTTCGCCCACGACGGTTCCGTCCACGCTGCGGATCTCGCCGCGGCGCGCGGGGATGTATTGCCCGAGGAACTCGCGGAAATCCCGTTCTCCGATGAAGCAGATTCCGGTCGAATCCTTCTTCCTGGCGGTGGGCAGGGCGGCTTCCAGCGCAATTCGCCGGACCTCCGCCTTGGGCAGGTGGCCGATCGGGAAAAGGGTGGCGGCCAGCTGGCGTTGGCCGAGCTGGTGCAGGAAATAGCTCTGGTCCTTGTCGCGATCCACGCCGCGCAGGAGCCTCCAGGCGCCGTCGCGGTGTTCGACCCGCGCGTAATGCCCGGTTGCGATCTTCTCCGCGCCCAGGCGCTGGGCCTCGTCCAGGAAGGTCTTGAACTTGATCTCCCGGTTGCACAGCACGTCGGGATTGGGCGTGCGTCCCGCCCGGTACTCGGCCAGGAAGTGCTCGAACACTTCGCTCCAGTACTGCCCGGCGAAATTGCGCGCGTGGAAGGGGATGCCCAGCCGCCCGCAGACGGCCAGCGCGTCGCGCCGGTCGTCCTCGGCGCGGCAGCCCGAACCTTCGTCCTCGTCCCAGTTCTGCATGAACAAGCCGGCGATGTCCTCGCCGGCGGCCTTCAGCAGGAAGGCGGTGACCGAGGAATCGACGCCGCCGGACATGCCGACGATGATGCGTGCCGGACTCATGGCATCTGGTGCAGGGCGTCGAGCGGGTGGCGACGGCCGCCAAGGAAGTCTTCCACCACCCGCCAGACCAGGGGGCTGCGATGGCGCGCGTGCTGCTCGCGCAGTTGTTCCGGGCTCAGCCAGAGCGCCTGCACGATGCCTTCATCCAGGGAGCGCGCCGCGTCGTGGCTGATCGGCTCCGCGGCGAAGGCCATGCGCAGGTAATGGCGGCCGGAACCACCGGCCAACTCGTCAGGGGCCTTCCATTGGTAGGCGCCGACAAACGCGGTCAGGCGCACGTGCCAGCCGGTTTCCTCCAGGGTCTCGCGCAGCGCCGCGTCGAACAGCGATTCATCCGGCTCCAGGTGTCCGGCAGGCTGGTTCAGCACGCGTCGGCCGCGCACGTCCTCCTCCACCATCAACAGCTTGCCGTCACGCACGACCACGGTGGCCACGGTGACATCGGGTTGCCAGAACTGGCCGCGTCGGTAGCTCAAGCCGTTTATTCCTATCGGTAAACTTCCATTCTGGTGGCTTCCCGCCTGTTCGTCCATGCCGGCCGGACGCCATCTTCGGCGCCTGGCCGTCACCCGGCTTGCATCCGGGGCAGGCCACCCCGATTTATACTGGCGGCATGGCAAACAACCCAGATCAAGAACGCGAGCACGATTACGGTGCCATGGTTGCGACCTCGAAACCCGAGGCGACGCGGCCCCCGCTGTACCAGGTGGTCCTGTTGAACGATGACTTCACGCCCATGGACTTCGTGGTCGAGGTGTTGCAGGTCTTCTTCGCGTTGAACCGTGAAAAGGCGACGCAGGTCATGCTTCACGTGCACACCCGCGGGAAAGGCGTTTGCGGCGTCTACACGCGGGAAGTGGCTGAATCGAAAGTGACCCAGGTGAACGAATTTTCAAGGATGCACCAGCATCCCCTGTTGTGCAGCATGGAAAAGGCCTAGGCTGGAACCGTAGCGCGACGGATCGCAGGCTGGAAATCCAGGGAAGCTGTCCCCATATCGTGGGAAACATTCCGGAGACCAAAATGTTCAGCAAGGATCTCGAATACTCCATCGGCCAGTGCTACAAGCAGGCACGCGAGGCGCGTCAAGAATTCATGACGGTCGAGCACCTGTTGCTCGCGCTGCTGGAGAATCCCGCCGCACTGGCAGTGCTGAAGGCTTGCGGTTTCAACCAGCCGAAACTTGCCGAAGGCCTCAAGCAGATCATCACCGACTCGGTGCCGGTGTTGCCGGCCGACGACGCGCGCGACACGCAGCCCACGCTGGGTTTCCAGCGCGTACTGCAACGCGCGGTCTACCACGTGCAATCGTCGGGCAAGAAGGAAGTGACCGGCGCAAACGTGCTGGTGGCCATCTTCGGCGAGAAGGATTCACACGCGGTTTATCTTCTGCAGCAACAGGACATCAGCCGCCTGGATGTCGTCAATTACCTGTCGCACGGCATCGCCAAGGTCGGCGATGGCGAAGACAAGGCGCAGCCGGGCGAACCGCGCGCGGATGCCGAGGGCGGCGAGGAATCCAAGGGTAATCCCCTGCAGGAATTCGCCAGCAACCTCAACGACCTTGCCCGCGAAGGCAAGATCGACCCGCTGGTCGGTCGCGAGGAGGAAGTCGAGCGGACCATCCAGGTGCTCTGCCGCCGGCGCAAGAACAATCCCCTCTACGTGGGCGAGTCGGGCGTGGGCAAGACTGCCCTGGCCGAAGGCCTCGCCTGGCGCATCGTCGAGGGCAAGGTGCCGGACGTACTGAGTGACGCGATCATCTATTCGCTCGACCTGGGCGCACTGGTGGCCGGCACCAAGTACCGCGGTGATTTCGAGAAGCGGCTGAAGGCCGTGTTGGCGCAGATGAAGAAAGAGCCGCGCGCCATCCTGTTCATCGACGAGATCCACACCATCATCGGCGCCGGCTCCGCATCGGGCGGCACCATGGATGCGTCCAACCTGATCAAGCCGGTATTGCAGAACGGCGAGTTGCGCTGCATCGGCTCGACCACGTTCCAGGAATATCGCGGCGTGTTCGAGAAGGATCGCGCGCTGGCGCGTCGCTTCCAGAAGATCGACGTGGTCGAACCCTCGATCAGCGAGGCGGTCGCCATCCTGCACGGCCTGAAGCCGCGCTACGAGGCCCACCACGAAGTGAAGTACAGCGCCGAGGCCATCCAGGCCGCGGTGGACCTGTCCGTGAAGCACATCAATGACCGCCTGTTGCCCGACAAGGCCATCGACGTGATCGACGAGGCCGGCGCGCGTCAACGCCTGCGCCTGCTGGCCGACCGCAAGCAGATCATCGATGTGGAAGAGGTCGAGCTGATCGTGGCCCGCATGGCGCGCATCCCGGCCAAGCAGGTTTCCGCGTCCGACAAGGACGTGCTGCAGAATCTCGAGCGCAACCTCAAGATGGTGATCTTCGGCCAGGATGCCGCGATAGAAACCCTGGTGTCGGCGATCAAGCTGGCGCGTTCGGGCCTTGCCAATCCCGACAAGCCGATCGGCAATTTCCTGTTCGCCGGCCCGACCGGCGTGGGCAAGACCGAAGTTACCAAGCAGTTGGCGATGCAATTGGGCATCGAACTGGTGCGCTTCGACATGTCGGAGTACATGGAGCCGCATTCGGTCCGTCGCCTGATCGGCGCGCCCCCGGGTTACGTCGGCTTCGACCAGGGCGGCCTGCTCACCGAAAAGGTCGTGAAGACGCCGCATTGCGTGCTGTTGCTCGACGAGATCGAGAAGGCGCACCCGGACGTGTTCAACATCCTGCTGCAGATCATGGACCACGGCATCCTGACCGATACCAATGGCCGCGAAGCGAACTTCCGCAACGTGGTGCTGGTGATGACCACCAACGCCGGCGCCCAGCAGGCGGCACGCCGCACCATGGGCTTCGTTACCCAGGACCATGCCACGGACGCGATGGAAGTCATCCGCAAGGGTTTCACGCCGGAGTTCCGCAACCGCCTGGACGCGATCATCCAGTTCCAGGGCCTGGGCTTCGACCACATCCTGCGCGTGGTGGACAAGTTCCTGATCGAGCTGGAAAGCCAGTTGCACGACAAGCACGTCAGCCTGACGGCGACCCCGGCAGCGCGGCAATGGCTGGCCGAGCATGGCTTCGACCCGCACATGGGCGCACGACCGATGTCGCGCCTGTTGCAGGACAAGGTGAAGCGTCCGCTGGCCGACGAGTTGCTGTTCGGCAAGCTGATCGAAGGCGGCCGTGTGACGGTGGACGTGCGCGATGGCGAACTGGTGGTCGAGTCGCGGCCGGAGCCGGAGAAGCTGTTGCCCGCCACGGTCGATTGATTCGGCCGGAAGCTGAAAAGAAAACGGCGGCCAATGGCCGCCGTTTTTCATTCCCGACCTTTCGCAATTACTTCATGCGGTAGGTGATGCGACCCTTGGTGAGGTCGTAGGGAGTCATCTCGATCTTGACCTTGTCACCGGTCAGGATGCGGATGTAATTCTTGCGCATGCGCCCGGAAATGTGGGCGGTGACGACGTGGCCGTTCTCGAGTTTTACCCGGAACACGGTATTGGGCAGCGTTTCGAGAATCGTGCCTTCGAATTCAATGGAATCGTCTTTGGACATGCTTCGCTTCAGAATGTGGTCGACCACACAAGTCGCGAATGATGCCACAGAAGGGATTTTTTCGCAAAAAGCCGGACCGGTCAGGCCGTGCTGAACCCGCTGGCAGGCCGATCACCAAACGCCAGCGTCCACGGCCCCGGGCGACCTTCCTGGGCTTGCAGCAGCGCAAGCTCGTTCAGGAACTCGCTTCGGGGCATCAGGCGACCCCCCAGGCTGACCAGATGGGCGTTCTCAAGTTGCGCATCGACCAGCGGCCAGCCCCAGCCTTTCAACAGGCCCATCAGGCCCGCGAGCGCGACTTTTGAACCGCCGGGCTCGGCGCTGAACATGCTTTCACCGCAAAACATCCTGCCCACCGCGACACCATAGATTCCACCCACCAGCCGCGTTCCGTCGAACACTTCCACACTGTGGGCGTGACCGAGTCGGTGCAGTTCGCGATATGCCTCGAGCATTTCCGGCACGATCCAGGTGCCATTGCCCTGGCCGTGGCGCGGCGCGTGGGCGCAGGCGTGGATGACATCCCCGAAGCGTGTGTCCGCCCGCACCGTCCACTGGGACTTGCGCAAGGATCGCGCGAATCGCGAGGGCAGCCGGAAGCTGGCAACGTCGAAGACCATGCGCGGGTCCGGGCTCCACCACAGGATCGGCTGGCCGACTGAATACCAGGGAAAGATTCCATGCCGATAGGCGTTCAGCAGTCGCTGCGGGCTGAGGTCGCCGCCCAAGGCGAGTAAACCGTCTGGTTCGCGCAGGGCCCTTCCTGCCGGCGGAAAAGGAGCAAGCGGATCAGGATCGAGCAGGATCGGCAGGCGGTTCACGAAAAGGACTGTGCTCCAGGACCTGGTCACGATAGCGCAAGACGGAACTGCGCTCCTGCTCGCACCATTCGCGCACGGCATCGGCGAAGGCCGGTTGCGCCAGATGGTGGCGACTATGCGTGAGCACGGGAAGGAAGCCGCGCGCGATCTTGTGTTCGCCCTGCGCGCCGGGTTCGAACACGCGCAGTCCCTGGCGCAGGCAGTAGTCGATGCCCTGGTAGTAGCAGGTCTCGAAATGCAGGCCAGGCACCGTTTCCAACGCGCCCCAGTAACGGCCGTAGAGTGTCTGGCCACCACGCAGCAGCAGCGCGCCGGCTATCGTCCGGGCGCCGCGCATGGCAAGCACCAGCACCAGGCTGCGTGGCATCGTCCGGGCGAGGTGGCGCAGGAAGTCGAGGGTCAGTGCGGGCTGGTTGCCTTTTTCCGACTGGGTGATGCAATAGAACGCGTGCATCGCGGCCAGGTCTTCATCGCTGGCCTCGTCGCCGTGGACCTGGCGGAAGCTGATGCCGCTGCGCCGCACTTGTTCGCGTTCGGCGCGGATGTTCTTTCGCTTCTTGCTCGAGAAGGCGCCAAGGAACTGGTCGAAGTCGGGCCAGCCCGCGTCGTTAGTCCAGTGGAACTGCACGTCGCAACGCGCCAGCCATTCCCCGTCGAATGCGGCGAGCTCGGATTCGGGCAGGAAGTTGACATGTACCGACGGCAGCGACTGCTCGTCGGCATGCCGGCGCATGGCATTGACCAGCGCGCGCCGCGAATGATCGTCGCGCGAAAGGATGCGCGGACCGGTGACGGGCGAGTAGGGCACCGCGACCAGCCATTTCGGGTAGTAGTCCAGGCCATGGCTGGCGTAGGCATGCGCCCAGGCCTGGTCGAAGACGAACTCGCCGTGTGAATTGCCCTTGAGATAGGCGGGCGCCGCAGCGCGCAGGCGTTCGCCTTCATACCAGGCGGCGTGCCGTGGCTTCCATCCCCAGCGTTCCTTCAGGCAGCCGTGTTGCTCCAGGCCGTCGAGGAAGGCATGCCGGACGAAGGGATTGTCGCCGTCGTGCAACGCGTCCCAGTCGGCCGCAGGCAGCTCACTGATCGAATCGAACAGGCGCAGGGACACGCGCGACCCGGCGGCCTTGCGGCCTCAGTGCTCCATGTCCAGGAATTTTTCGGCGTCCAGTGCGGCCATGCAGCCGAAACCGGCCGAGGTAATGGCCTGGCGGTACACCTGGTCGGCGACATCGCCAGCGGCAAAGACGCCCTCCACCGACGTGGCGGTAGCGTTGCCGTCGAGCCCCGAGCGAATGGTGATGTAGCCGTTCTTCATCGCCAGTTGTCCCTCGAACAGGGACGTATTGGGCGTGTGGCCGATCGCCACGAAGAAGCCCTGCACGGCGATTTCGCGCGGCTTGTCGTCGGCGGTGCTTCGGATGCGCATGCCGGTCACGCCGGAATCGTCACCCAGCACTTCGTCCACCGAGTGGTTCCAGATCAGTTCGACCTTGCCGGCGGCGGCGCGGGCGAACAGCTTGTCCTGCAGGATCTTTTCGGCGCGCAGTTTGTCGCGGCGATGCACCAGGTAGACCTTGCGGGCGATATTGGACAGGTACAGCGCTTCCTCGACCGCGGTATTGCCGCCGCCGATCACCGCCACGTCCTGGTCGCGGAAGAAGAACCCGTCGCAGGTGGCGCAGGCGGACACGCCCTTGCCCATGAACTTGGTTTCCGACTCGATACCCAGGTACTTGGCGCTGGCGCCGGTGGTGATGATCAACGCGTCCGCGCTGTACTCGCCGGTGTCGCCCTTGAGCTGGAACGGGCGGCGCGACAAGTCGGCCGAATGGATATGGTCGAAGATGATTTCCGTCTCGAAGCGTTCCGCATGCGCCTGCATGCGCGACATCAGGTCCGGCCCCATCAGCCCGTGGGCGTCGCCGGGCCAGTTGTCCACCTCCGTGGTCGTCATCAGCTGGCCGCCTTGTTGCAGGCCCGTCACCAGCACCGGCTTGAGGTTGGCGCGCGCGGCGTAGACGGCGGCGGCGTAGCCGGCAGGGCCGGAACCTAGGATGAGCAACTGGGCGTGCTTCGGGGCGGTCATGGGGATTCCGGAATGGGGCGGCGGCAAGGGCTTGCGCGTTGCCTAAGCTTGGGGTTGGGAGGGACCTAAATCAAGGCGAGAAAACTCCGCCAGCCTGTGCTACGCCCGGCAACGGGATGTGAAGGGAAGGGCGATTACGGTATAACAGCGCGAAGCAATTGCTCGTCCCGACCCCCCAGACAAGGCTCGACTCGCACGGTGGCCCGAACTCCCGAAAAAAATGCGCGCGCCGGCGACGATCGCCGGCAAAAACTCTGGCGGGAACTTGCGCTGGTGGCGATCGCGCCCCTGTTGATCTACCTGCTGGCCAGCCTGGCCAGCTATTCCACCAACGACCCCGGCTGGTCGCGCACCGGCAGCGTCGCCGGCAGCCTGCACAACATCGGCGGGCTGGTCGGCGCCTACATGGCCGATCTCGCGTTCTGGTTCTTCGGGTACGTGGCCTATAGCGTGCCTTTCGTCCTCGGCGGCATCGCGCACATCGCCCTGTTCGGGCTCGATTCCGACGGCGACGGTCGCGTTGATTTCGGTCCCGCGCTGCGCCTGATCGGCATCGTGGGCTTCCTAGTCAGCGCCTGCGGCCTGCTGCACCTGCTCGGCGGCCCGGCACCCAATCTTCCCGCCGAGTCCGGCGGCATCCTCGGGCAGGCCACGGGCCAGTCCATGCACAGCGTGTTCGGTTCGATGGGCGGAAACCTGTTCCTGTTCGTCGTGTTCATGATGTCGGTGACGCTGGCGACGGGCCTGAGCTGGTTCGCGGTGATGGACTGGATCGGCGCCATGGTGCTGGCTGGCATCGCCCGCTTCTCCCAGAAGAAACAGGAAGCCGCTGAGTGGCAGCGCACGCGCACCTTGCGTGAGGAACGCGAGGAAGTCAGGAAGATCGACACCGAAAAACGCGCCAGGCGCGAGCCGGTCAGGATCGAGGCACCGGCCAAGGCCATCATCGAAAAGAGCGAAAGGGCGCAACGCGAGCAGCAGATTCCGCTGTTCAACGTGGGAGGCGACAACTCGCTGCCGCCGCTGTCGCTGCTCGACGATCCGAAGCCGCAGCCCAAGGGCTATTCCGAGGAAACCCTGGAAACCCTGTCGCGACAGATCGAGTTCAAGCTCAAGGACTTCCGGATCGAAGCGCATGTGGTTGGCGCCTATCCGGGCCCGGTCATCACCCGCTTCGAGATGGAACCCGCGCCCGGCGTGAAGGGCAGCCAGATTTCATCGCTGGACAAGGACATTGCGCGTGGCCTGTCGGTGAAATCGGTGCGCGTGGTGGACGTGATTCCGGGCAAGTCGGTGGTCGGCCTGGAAATCCCCAACAGCCAACGCGAGATGATCTACCTGTCCGAGCTGCTGCGGTCGAAGGAATACGACAAATCCACCAGTCCGCTCACCATCGCGCTGGGCAAGGACATTGGCGGCCGCCCGGTCGTGGCCGACCTGGCGCGCATGCCGCACCTGCTGGTGGCCGGCACCACCGGTTCGGGCAAGTCGGTGGGCGTCAACGCCATGGTGCTCAGCCTGCTGTACAAGGCCAGCGCCAAGGACGTGCGAATGCTGATGGTGGACCCGAAGATGCTGGAGCTGTCCGTGTACCAGGGCATCCCGCACCTGCTCGCGCCGGTCGTGACCGACATGAAGAACGCCGCCAATTCGCTGCGTTGGTGCGTGGCGGAGATGGAGCGGCGTTACCAGTTGATGGCGGCGCTCGGCGTGCGCAACATCGCGGGCTTCAACCGCAAGGTGCGCGACGCCATCGCGGACAAGAAGCCGA
>JAPLSI010000050.1 GCA_026398715.1 Gammaproteobacteria bacterium | reverse complement strand
GCACCGGTCATCACCCGCGTCGAACTCGACCACCCGCGGCTGGACATCGGCGGCCTGCAACGCTGGATGGCGACGCGACCCAAGACGCCGTTCGAAGTGCCGACCCTGGTGGACGGCATCGAAGTACAGCAGGGCGAGGTGATCGGAGACGGTTATTCCTTTGATGCGCTCGACGCGACCTTGCCGACCCTGGCCGCAGGCAAACCGGCGCAGCTCACGGCGCGCGGCAACTTCATTCGCGGCCAGGCGCGCGTGCACTTCGATGCCGCGCTGGGCGTCGCCACCGCCGGTTTGCGGTCGGCGTTCGATCTGCAGGCCAAGACCCAGGTCCAGCAAAAGCCCAAACCGCTGAAGCTGGACGTGGACACCAAGGGGCGCTTCGCCTTCGATGAGGGGCTGACCACGCTCACTCTCGATTCGGTCGCAGCGCAGGCCGACTCGCCGCTGCCCTCGTTCAAGGGCCGCGCCTTCGTGGCCAATGCATCGCAACTGGCCTTCAACGTGGACGCAAACCTCACGCGATGGCCGGCGGACTGGCCCACCCTGCCCGCGCCGCTGGTGTCCAACACCAATGGCTTGCCGGTGCAGCTGAAATATCGTGGCGCCAGCGACCTTTCGGCGCCGCTGGCGCTGGTGGTGAAACGCGACGCAACCGAGCTCGATGCCAGGGTGCTGCTACCCGATTTCATGACCTGGATGGATGCCGAGGATGCAGCCTTGTTGCCGCCGCTCACTGGAACGCTACGCACGCCGTCGCTGGACTTCGACGGCATCGTGCTGCAGGGCGTTGAACTCGAGATCAGCGCTGATGCACCTGCTGATATCGATGCCGCGCCTGCCGCAAAGGCGAGCAAGTGACGGACTCATTCGCCAGCCACCTGCTGCAGTGGTTCGACCATAGCGGCCGGCACGACCTGCCCTGGCAGCATCCGCGTTCACCGTATCGCGTGTGGCTGTCGGAGATCATGTTGCAGCAGACGCAAGTGCAGACCGTCATTCCCTACTTCGAAAAATTCCTGCGCGAATTGCCTGACTTGCCGGCGCTCGCCAATGCAGAGCCCGATCGTGTCATCGCGCTGTGGGCGGGGCTGGGTTATTACGCCCGTGCACGCAACCTGCACAAAACCGCGCAGATCTGTGTCGAACAACACGGCGGTGAATTGCCCGACGACTTCGAGGCACTTGCGGCCTTGCCCGGCATCGGCCGCAGCACGGCGGGCGCGATCCTCGCTCAGGCGCACGGCCAGCGCTTCGCGATACTCGATGGCAATGTAAAGCGCACGCTATGCCGATACCACGGCGTGGATGGCTGGCCCGGCGGCAGCGCGGTCGAAAAAACCCTGTGGGAACTCGCCGAGGGCCACCTGCCCGAATCGCGCTTGTCCGACTACACGCAGGCCATCATGGATTTCGGCGCAACCCTGTGCAAGCGCAGCGATCCGTCCTGCGTGTTGTGCCCCTTGCAATCGGATTGCGTTGCACTGCGCGAGGGCCGCATCCAGGAACTGCCGCAATCCAAACCCGGCAAGCCCCTGCCCGAGCGCCGCACGATGATGCTGGTGCTGCGTGACGAAGAGAACCGGATCTTGCTGGTGCGTCGCCCGCCGACCGGCGTGTGGTCGAGCATGTGGTCGTTGCCGGAAGTCGCCGACCATGATGAAGCGCGCATCTTCATCGCCACGCACAGCGAATCACCCTTCGACGCCAACACGCCGCTGGACCTGATCGAGCACGGATTCAGCCACTACAAGCTGCATATCGCGCCGCTGCTGTGGAACGATGCCCGGCCTTCAGCACGGATCGGCGATAATGACGCCATGCGCTGGCACGCATTGCAGGCGCTGGACGAAGTCGGCCTGCCTGCGCCAGTCCGCAAGCTGTTGGCCGCGCTGGCCTGAACCGACCATTGGAATGCCCATGAGCCGCACCGTTTTCTGCCAAAAGCACCAGATCGAAGCCGAAGGCCTCGCCTTCATCCCCTGGCCCGGCCCGCTGGGCAAGCGTGTTTTCGAGAACATCGGCCGCCCCGCCTGGCAGGAATGGCTGGCGCACCAGACCATGGTCATCAACGAAAACAGGCTCTCGCCGCTGGACCCGAAGCATCGGGCGCAGCTGGAAGTGGAGATGGAAAAGTTCCTGTTTGGCGGCGGAACGGCCGCTCCGGCGGGCTACGTACCCCCCGAATCCTGACCCGCGGCAGCCGCTTCGGCTTGCCTTGACCCCTGCCCGGCCAGTATCATTCGCGGCTCGTACCGGCCCGGCCGCACGAAACAGCAACACGTGGCCGAGTAGCTCAGTTGGTAGAGCAGGGGATTGAAAATCCCCGTGTCGGCGGTTCAATTCCGTCCTCGGCCACCATTCAATTCAAGGGCTTGCGAGAAATCGCAGGCCTTTTTCTTTTGTGCCATTCAGCGGTGGTGGCTGTTCTACGTCCGTTTGCTCCTGACTCGCCGCGTTGCCGCCTGACCGCGGCGTAGATAATGGCAAGTGGCACTGCCAGTCCTCGCATCACTTGTGCGAGTGATCCTTCTGGTAGTGCTGCTCGAGCAAGTCGCGACCGAAGTCGCGCTGGCGGTCGCGCCAGACGGTGTGCACGTGGTTGGCGTTGCCTTGGGTATTGTCGTATTCGATGACAAAGGTTGGACCGCTGAGGCGGTAATAGTGCCCCTTTCCACGCAGGTCGCTGCCCATCCAAGCGAAACGCAGGTTGTCAAATCCGGCGTCAGAGATACGTGCGCGCTCGTGATCGGCGAGATCCGGTTGCAGGTTGTCGGCATACACATCAAGCAGACGCTTGACGAGCGCCCGCTGCGGTTCGCTCATCGCCGATACCCCCAGACCGGAAGAATCCACCTCCTCGATCGATCGTCTCGGGCTGGCGAGGATGTCGTCGGGTGCGGTTTCACCAACGATCGCCGCGCGACGCTGATCCACGCTTAGCGACGCGAGAAGTTCGCGCGCCAGATCTTCCTGGGCTGCCAGTACGCGTGTTCCGGATCTTTCTCCATGCGGGATCTCCGCGGGGTTGGAACCGAGGAAATACGGGGTTACCGACGCGTGCTGGTGCAGGCCGGTAAAGTTCAAGGACACATGATGGCCTTCGAGCTTCCACGCCCATGGTCGCGACTCGGCGGCTGCATCTGGATCGCCGAACACGGCAATCCAGTACTTCAACGGATCGCGGCGCGGCGGCTCTGGACCTTTCTCGAGCTCGTGCAACACGGCTTCCAGCGCCATGATCTCTTCGACCTTTTTCGCGCCGTTGGACGACAAAGCGCTGCGCAGCAATGCCTTCGCGGCCGCGCGCTGGGTATCGTTCATTTCCTTGAAGGCGACGCCGACGCGTTCGCGTGGAATGTAATGCCAATCCCCACGTGAAGAGTCGTCGAAGGGAAGCGCCGCTTTCGCCCGAAGCTCGGGCGTGAGCGAGTCGAGGAATGCATCCGCGGCTACGGCCATACGCGCTGCTGCGGCTTCCTCGCCGGGCTCCGAAGCCAAGACTGCGTCCGTGCCGGCGATAGCAAGGAAAAGAATCAGGCAGGCAGCGCGCATGGCCGGCTCCGTAGCGAAACGTCCGGCGATCTTACCGGGTTGCATGGCGATGCATCAATTGACGCTCGGCCGACTTGCGTCCCCGGCAATCGCGCTTCGAGCACACGCCGTTACCCACCCACTTCGATGACTCGTCGGCCTTACGCGGCGTTGCCCGCCGTCCAGACGTGTCGCACTGAACACCGGTTCAAGTGACACAAAATGACGAGCAAGCGCCGTAAGTGGCTGATTTTATTGACAAGCCAGTGCGGTTGAAAATCCCCGTGTCGGCGGTTCAATTCCGTCCTCGGCCACCATTCAATTCAAGTACTTACGACAGCCGCACGAGTTGCGGCTTTTGTTTGCCTGTCAAAAGCGTGTCAGGTTCCCTTGCACGACTCGTAGACGAAATCATTCCAGGATCGAATCATTTCGAAGCTCCGGTTGTTCCCGGCGATCCGGTAGGCCTGGTCGCGCGCATTCTTCGCCGACTGGCAGCGTGCCGAATTCGATTGCCGAGCACTTGTCGCGGGATAGTAGGCCTGGCTCCCGTTGCCGGTTCCGGTGGCCGCGGCGAATCCGGCCTCTGCTTCGCGAAGTCGCGCCTCGCCCTCCCGCCTGTTCCATTCCTGCTGGCGAAGACTGGATTGCAGCGGGGATTCCGCGGAAATCGCCTGCGACGATGTGACCGACGATGTTGCGGGACACGGACTGTTCTGGATGCTCGTGGTCCCACTCGGGTCAACGCATCGATAGAGCTGACGCTCGCCTTGCGAGTATCGCTGCGCGTCGACAGCCTGCAATCGATCAACCTGCTCAGCTTGCCGACTGGCCGCGCGCTCGTTGGCGATCCGTGCCTGCTCCTGCGCCATCGCCGCCGCCTGCAGTGCTTCCAGGTTCCGCTTCTCTCCGAAGTGCGCGATTGCTACGAATGCCACCACCAACAACAGGATGCCGGCGACGACCTTGATCAACATGTCGCTGGCGTCGCCGCTGGCGACTTGTCGGCCCCGACGCCTGAAAACCAGTGGCGCCTGTGCGCGTACGCCAGGACTTTCGCCCGCGTCTCGCCACGGTCCCGCAGGGGGCCGGTTGTACGGCGGCTTCTTCAATGAACGCACCTTCCATGGCTTGGCGAATGACGCGAAGCGCGGCTGGAATCAATCCAGCCGCGCAGGATGCCTCGGGTGCCGACTACTTGCCGCTTGCGGCTTGCTGCGTTGCCGTTTTCTGGACAGGCGCGTTGGCAACGACGACATCCGACGCCGGCATGGCAGGACGAGTGAAGCGGTCGCCGGTTCCGGTGCCGGTCTTGCTGATGCAACCGGCGAGGGATACTGCGGCGAGTAGAACGAGAGAGACTAGAACGGGCTTGGCCTTCATCTTGAGCTCCTTGGTTGTGTCACCGGGCATGCGCGCATCGCGCGCGACTGATTCTATGCCTATAACGCAGGCCGGGCGCCAGCCCGGCCGCGGCCTCAGTCCAAGGTCTTTCGGGTCGCCGGGCGCAGCTTCAGTTTCTGGCCCTTCGCTGCCGGCGTGGCCGTCACCGACGCGCCGTC
>JAPLSI010000068.1 GCA_026398715.1 Gammaproteobacteria bacterium | reverse complement strand
TCCGCCAACGCAGGTCGCCCGGCGCCGTCAGTCGCACTTCGTGCTTGGTGAGGACTGCCGGGCGATCCTGCGTTTTCTCTGCAGCTTGCGTGGGCGTCGCTGCGCTCGCCGGAGGTCGCTGGGGTGATTGGAATCGCGACGGAATCCATCGCAGCGACGGTCGCGGCTGCTTTTGCCATAGTGGCGACAGAACGCAGGATCGCCCGGTGGCCCCACCGAGCAAGCCTGCGAATGGGGCAGCGGGCGACCTGCGTTGGCGGCGGTACGGCAGAGTGTTGCCGTGAAGACTCAGACCGTCGCACTAATTGCGGGCGAGCGCCGGATTTTATTTTGACCAAGCCGGTATCGTGCGGCGACTCAAAATGAAAGCCGGCGATCGCCCCTCGCGATAGCCGGCTTCTGAATCGCCGCACCCAAAACCATGGGATTCGACTCAGGCCCGGCCGCCAAACTCGCCGGTGACCGTGCTGACCCAGATCTTTTCGCCGTTGCTGATGTATTCCGGCACCTGGATCTCGATGCCCGTGTTCAAGCGTGCAGGCTTCGGTCGCTTCGTGGCCGTGCCGCCCTTGAGTTCCGGCGGCGTCTCGACCACTTGCAGCACTACGCTTGCCGGCAACAGCACGGCCACGGGAAGGTCGTCGATGATCTGCACGTAGCAGCCTTCCAGGCCCTCGGTGATGTAGCCGGCGTTTTCGCCGATCACGTCCGCGTCCAGTTGGTAGGGCGTGTAGTCTTCCTTGTCCAGGAAGACGAAGGCTTCGCCGTCCTTGTACGAGAAGGATGCCTCGCGGCGGACCAGCTCGACTTCCTTCAGTTCGTCTTCCGAGCGCAGGCTCAGGTCGAACTTGTTGCCGCCGGGCACGCTGTACATGATGAAGCGGAACGTGACGTTGCCGCTGCGTCCCTGCGCCGCGCTGCGCTCAATGTCGCGGATCTGGTACACGGTGCCGTTGTGTTCGACCACGTTGCCTTTCTTTACTTCGGACGCTTTCATGTTGGATACCCGGATCGGTTAGGTGCTTGCTTGCGAAATTACTTGGGGGCCAGGCGGACCGCGCCATCCAGCCGGATGGTTTCGCCGTTGAGGTAGCGGTTGGCCAGGACGAAGGCGACCGTCTCGGCGAATTCGGCCGGTTGCCCCAGGCGCGAAGGGAAGGGGATGGAGGCCGACAGCGATTCCTGTACCTGCTGCGGCATCATGTCCACCATCGGCGTCCAGAAGATGCCGGGCGCAATCGTCATCACGCGCACGCCAATGCGTGCGAACTCGCGCGCCATCGGCAAGGTCATGGCGACCACGCCGCCCTTCGACGCGGAGTACGCGGCCTGTCCGATCTGGCCTTCGTAGGCGGCGACCGATGCGGTGTTGATGATGACGCCGCGCTCGCCGTCTTCGCCGGGCTGGTTGTGCTGCATCAGGTCGGCCGCGCCCTTGGCGACGTTGAAGCTGCCAATCAGGTTCACCATCACCGTCGTGGAAAACTGGCGCAGCGGCATCGGGCCTTCGCGGCCCAGCACGCGGCCGGCACCGAGGATGCCCGCGCAATTCATGGCGACGTTCAAGCCGCCGAGGAAGTCCCGCGATGTTGCGAGGTTGGCCTGCACGGCAGCCTCGTCGGTCACGTCGGTACGCAGGTAGATCGCGTTGCCCGGGCCCAGCGCATCGATGGCTTCGGCGCCCTTGTCGTCATTGACGTCGAACAGCGCGACCTTGCCGCCGTTGCGCACGATATGTTCGGCCACTGCGAAGCCCAGGCCGGAAACGCCGCCCGTGATGACGGCAAGGGAATCTTTCAGCTGCATGTCGGTTCCAGAGGGTGCAAAACGGAGATTTTACGGCAGATCGCAGCCCGGCCGCGACCGGCTACAAGTCCATCAGGTAGAAGGTATTGCAGCCGCCATGGCCGGTGGCTCCCATCGGCCCGGCGATCTTCCTGAAACCGGTTCGCTCGTACAGGCGCATCGCTGCATCCATGCCGCTCAGGGTTTCCAGGTAGCAACGCTTGAAGCCAATCTCGCGCGCAGCCGCCAGGCAATGGGTCATCATCGCCGCGCCGGCGCCCATGCCGCGCACTTCCGGCAGGAAATACATCTTGCGCAGCTCGCATACGTCGGGATCGCCGCCTGACAAGGGGGCGACGCCACCGCCGCCCATCACCTGGCCATTTCGTTCGATCACGAAGTACGCGCAGCGCGGCTCCGAATAGGCCTGGCTCATCCAGTCCACTTCCGGATCGCTGATGGCGAAACCGCTGCCCACGGCGCCGAATTCGGGCATCACCGTGCGGATAACCGATGCCATCGCGGCATCGTCGCCGGGTGCGATGGGGCGAATCAAATAGTCACTCATGCATTGTCGCTCGCTATCGTTACCTTGCTGCCGCTGGCGCGCCCGAGCAGGGCCGACAACCAGCGCCCCGTATCCACCAGTCGCGCCAGGTCCACGCCGGTATGCATGCCCATGCCCTCGAGCATGTACACCACGTCTTCGGTCGCGACATTGCCGCTGGCGCCGTGCGCATACGGGCAGCCGCCGGTTCCCGACACAGCGCAGTCCACCACGCGCACGCCTTCTTCCAGGCAGGCCAGGATGTTGGCCAGCGCCTGGCCGCGCGTGTCGTGGAAATGCACGGCCAGCGCCGACATCGGCACCGCCTCGGCCACGGCGCGCAGCATGTCGCGCGCCTTCACCGGCGTGCCGACGCCAATCGTGTCGCCGAGTGAAATCTCGTAGCAGCCCAAATCGTGCATTCGCCGCGCGACACGCACCACGTCCGCCACCGGCACGTCGCCCTGGTAGGGGCAGCCCAGCACCGTGGACACGTAGCCGCGCACCTTCACCCCCAGCGACGCCGCGCGCACCAGGATCGGCTTGAAGCGTTCGATGCTTTCGTCGATGGACGCGTTGATGTTCTTCTTGTTGAAGGCTTCCGATGCGGCGGAGAAGACCGCCACCTCGGTGGCGCCGGCCGCCAGCGCCCGATCAAAGCCTTGTTCATTGGGCACCAGCACCGGGTAGGCGACGCCAGGCTTGCGGTTGATCCCGGTGAACACCTCGGCGGCGTCTGCCAACTGCGGAATCCATTTGGGGCTGACGAAGCTGGTGGCCTCGATGCAAGCCAGTCCGGTCTCCGACAAGC
The DNA here is from genome assembly GCA_026398715.1 of Gammaproteobacteria bacterium. The sequence continues at coordinate 2,031 of JAPLSI010000068.1, read as the reverse complement.
GGTTGATCAACTCGATCTTGTCGCGCGCGGCGATGATCGATTTTTCGTTCTGCAAGCCGTCGCGCGGCCCGACTTCGACGATGCGCACGTGTTCGGTCATGGCTTGCCGTTGCCGTTGCCATTGCTGTCATCGCGGCGGAAGCGCAGCAGCTCGGTGCTGAAGACGCCGGGCATGGCCAGGACCTCGGGTCTTGCCGGGCCGGTGATGCGGTTGAGCAAGCGGTCGTCCTGGTAGTCCACCGTGCCGGGAATCTTGCCGTCGATCATCAGGTGCGCGACCGCCTTGTCGTCCACGTCGTTGAACAGCAGCTCGCCCTGGTCCAGGGAATAGCGCATCAGGAATACGTCGCCGGGATTGACCGCCAGGTCGGCGAAATCGAATCGCAGCGCCGCCCAACCTGCGTTCACCCACATGTAAGCGTCCACGCCCGACTTCGCCATGTAAGCCTGGGTTGCGTCGCCTTCGCGGACTTTTCCGTTCGATCGATCCGTCACGTCCAGTTGGCAGTCGCCGGAAAACAGCAACACCATCTCGCCGTCCGGCCTGCCGTCTTCATTGATGGAAATCCAGCGCCCCGGCAACGCGGGATCGCAAGTTCCGGCCGCCAGCGGCGGTGTCTGGAAGGTAGTGCCCTGGCAGGCGCAGAGCAGGCCCAGCAGGCCGATGCCTGCCAGCATTCGCATGCCACCGATCAAGCGGTCCATCAGGCCTCCAGTCGAATCAGCACGGCATCGCCGTCAACGAAGTCGCCGGTCGCCACGCGCACGTCGGCGATGATGCCGGCGCGCGGAGCCCTCAGCGCCAGTTCCATCTTCATCGCTTCCATCACGCCCAGTTCCTGGCCTTCTTCCACCACGTCGCCGACCACCACGCGCATCAATACGATACGCCCCGGCATCGGCGCCATTACGCGGTCGCCGCTGCCAGCGGCATCGCCGGCATCGAGCCGGAAAGCGGGAAGCCGCGACAGCGTCAGCCGTTGTTCGCCGTCGTGCAGGAACACCGACGAGGCATCCACCCGACAACGCAGGCGACGCGATTGCCCGGCGATCTTCAGCGACAACCAGCGACCGTCGATGGCGGCGTCGGATATGTCGAAATGTTCGCCCGACGCCAGCAGCCGGTAGTCGCCGCCGGCGCCATGTGCGCTGGCATCGAGGCGCATTTCGCGCCAGCCGAAGCACAGCCGGGTCTGTCCCGCATGGCCCAGCCGCCAGCCATCGGCGCGTGCCCAGGGCGAGTACGGGTCCGGCGACAGCATGGCCGCGGCCAGCGTTCCGGCCTCATCGTGCACAAGACAGGCGGCCGCAGCGATCGCGACCCAGGATGCCTCCGGCACCATCGCCGTCGGAAGCACTTCGTCCAGATGGCGATCGAGATAGCCGGTGTCGATCGTGCCGTCCACGACCACCGGATGCCGGACGAGTTTTTCCAGGAATTCGACGTTCGACTTCGGGCCGGAGACTTCGCAATCGGCCAGCGCATCGCGCAGGCGGGCCAGGGCGCGCGGGCGATCGGTGTCCCAGGCGATCAGCTTGGCGATCATCGGGTCGTAGAAGATGGTGACCGTATCGCCTTCCACCACGCCGCCATCGAGGCGGATGTTTTCCGACGGCGCAGGCAGCCTCAACTGCGCCAGGCGACCGGATCCGGGCAGGAAATTCTTCTCGGGGTCTTCCGCGTACAGGCGCACTTCGATGGCATGGCCGTGGCTGCCAACGCCAGCTTGCGACAAGGGCAGTGGTTCGCCTGCGGCGACGCGGATCTGCCATTCCACCAGGTCCAGTCCGGTAACCATCTCGGTGACGGGATGCTCGACCTGCAGGCGCGTATTGATTTCCATGAAATAGAAATCGCCTTCCGGCCCGACGATGAATTCGACCGTGCCGGCGTTGAGGTAATCGATCGCGCGCGCTGCTTCCACGGCGGCCTTGCCCATCGCTGCGCTGCGCCCGGCGTTGAGGAAAGGCGAGGGCGATTCCTCGATGACCTTCTGGTAGCGGCGCTGCGCCGAGCACTCGCGCTCGCCC
>JAPLSI010000256.1 GCA_026398715.1 Gammaproteobacteria bacterium | reverse complement strand
GACCACCCTGTTGGCGGCGATGGACGCGTCCGCCAGCGAACCCAACGACTGTCCCCGACAGTGGCCAGTGCTGGGCTACTGTGGTTCGGGACCGAAGGCTGCCGCGCCCGAGGACGAAAGGCCCGTGCAGTGCGCAGGCGCGTTTGCGCTGCCGCTGGACGAGTCGGTGTATCGGATCGCGACGCGTGCCGACCTCGGCGACGTGGCGGCCTTCAATGGCGACGACCAGCCGCTGGCCTTCGGACCGATGCCGTCGTCCTACGACCCGCCGCCTGCGGCCTGGCGGGACAGTCCGTGGTTTGCCTTGCCCTCGCCCGACCCGGGCGTGCCGGCGGACCTGCACCTGCACATCACGCGGTCCACGACCGGTGACCTGAGCCTGGATGCGACGCTTCGGCATGGATCGGAAGAAACGATTTCGGATTACCTGGTGGATGTTCGCGCCCCCGATCGCACGATTGAAGCCATCGAGTTCGGGCTGACCCTGGAGGCGCCGGACTTCAGCAGCCAGGTGCGGGTGCAGGCCAGCGACGACCTGCAGTCCTGGCGCACGATCGTGGATGCCGCGACCATCGCCCACCTGCGCCAGGGCGGACAGTCGCTGTTGCGCCGGCAGATCGAGTTCGCGCCGACGTCGGCTCGCTACCTGCGATTGCAGATCGTCGACGGCGCGCGCGGGTTGCCGCTGCGGGGCGTGCGTCTGCTGTTGCAGCCTGCCACTGCTGCGCGCGAAATCCACCAGCGCAGCCGGATCGCGGGCGAATTCGTGCGTCGCGACGGCAAGGCTTTCGTCTATCGGCTACCGGCCCGGGTTCCGGTCGAGCGGGTGAACATAGAACTGGGCGACGACAATGCGATTGCGGCCTTCAGCATCAGTGCCCGGGAAGTGGATGCCCGCGACTGGATCTACATCGGCCAGCTGACAGCGTTCCGCCTGCGTGGCGCGGGCGTGCAACTGGACAACGAGGCGATGCCGATCTCCGGAACGCGCATGCTGGAGTGGCGAATCGAGACCAGCGTGGATTTGGTGCGTACGCCCATCCTCGAGATCGACTATCGCCCCGAAACCTGGCTGCTGCTCACGCACGGCAAACCGCCGTACAAGGTGGCGGCGGGAAGTTCGACGCAGCGTCGCCAGGACTTTCCGCTGGACGCACTGGTGGGGCAGGTTCGCGCGAAGTACGGTCGCGACTGGACCCCGACCGAGGCCACCCTCGGCGCCATGCAGACGGCAGGCGGCGAGGCGGCATTGACCGCGTTCGATCCGGAGAAAAAGCGGGCGTGGATGTTGTGGGCCGTGCTTTTGATTGCCGCGCTTGCGATTATCGCGATGGTGGTGCGCTTGCTTGGCTCACCGCGGGATTGAGTGTCGGATCGACCAGCAACTGCGGGTCGACGCGCACGCCGAACCAGTTCATTCCCCAATGCATGTGCGGGCCGGTGGCGCGCCCGGTGGCGCCGACCAGGCCGATGGCCTGGCCTTTTTCGACGCGTTGCCCGACGCGGACATCGATCCGGCTAAGGTGCAGGAAGCTCGAGCTCAACCCGTGGCCGTGGTCGACGAGCACGGTGCCGCCGGTCAGGTAAAGATCGGGATTGGCGAAGGTGATGATGCCGCCCGCGGGCGCCAGCACGGGCTTGCCTTTCGGCGCCGCGACATCCAGCCCCGAGTGCGGCGATTTGGGCTTGCCGTTGTAGATGCGCTGGCTTCCGTAGACGCCGCTGATGCGGCCGGTCAATGGCCAGTCGAAGCCGGTGGTGAAGTCGTTGCGGTCGTCGTCGCGCTCGCGCGCCTTTGCCACCAGCGCCTGCTCGCGCTCGATCCGCGCGGCGATGGCGGGCGGTGGTTCGACGGTGGATTCGGGCACGCCATCCACGCGCTCGAGTTTCCAGTCGCGCACTGTCACGTTCAGCTCGAAATCGCAGGCCAGGCCCTGCGGTGTGGCAAGGTGCAGGCGGAGCGGGCCGCTGTCGTCGCGGCCCACGCCGAAAACGAACTCGCCAACGCTACCGACTCGCAGTTGCCTGATTGCCAGCGCGGTGCTGCCAGGCGATTCGGTGCCCGTGAGCATCGACAATTCGCTGCCGGCGGGCACTCGCCCGCGCACGATGCCTCCCTGCGGCACCTGCGCGGGCAATGCCGCAGCGCCAAGCGACGCGCAATCGTCAGCAGCTTGCAGGCCTGTCGCGGCCAGCGCAGCGAAAGCAAAGACAATGTCCCGAAGCGCCACGGCGAGGCGAGTGGACCTCATTCGTGGTTCCTTGAAGGGTGTTCAGGCACGGGGTCGTGGCCTCCGGGATGGAAGGGATGGCAGCGTCCGATGCGCCGCGCACCCAGCCATAGACCACGGAAGACGCCGAAGCGTTCAACCGCCTGCATCGTGTAGGTCGAACAACTCGGATAAAAGCGGCAGCGTTGGCCCAATAGTGGACTTATCAACAACTTGTAGCCGCGCAGCAGGAAAAGGATGAATGATCGGAACATTTGCGCGGCCATGGCGATGAGGATAAGGTTGCCGCTTGTCGAGGACTAGGCTATAACACGCCGCCTTCGTGACTCAAGGAAAGCGAGGAAAATCCGAGTGGCCACCAAGAAAACAGTCAAGAAAGCTGCAAAAGCCGCTGCCAGGAAACCCGCCCCGCAGGCCAAGAAGCCCGCGAAGGCGAAGCCTGCTGCAAAACCCGCGAAGGCCAAGCCCAAGCAGGCTGCAAAACCCGTAAAGAAGTCCCCGGCCAGGAAGGCCGCATCCAAGCAAGTGAAGAAGATCATCAAGACCGTAGCCAAGAAATCCCCCGCGAAGCCGGCCAAGAAGGCCGCCAAATCCACTCCCAAGGCAGCACCCAAGCCCGCCAAGAAGCCCGTTGCCGGCAAGGCTCCGGTAAAGGCAGCGAAGCCTGCACCTGCGCCCAAGCCCGGCAAACCAGTCAAGACGGTTGCCAAGCCAGCGGCCAAGCCAGCGGCAAAGCCAGCGCCCAAGCCCGCGCCCAAGCCCGCAGCAAAGGCGCCTGCCAAGCCCGCGACCAAGGCGGCTGCTCCGTCGGTTTCCGCGCCGGTTGCAGCCAAGCCAGCGCCGGCCAAGCCCGCGCCGGCTCCTGCAAAGTCCAGCGCCAAGTCGAGCGCGCGTTCGGTCGCGCCTGAACCGGCAGCAGCAAAGGTTGAAGCGCCGCGCCGCGAAGTCGGCGTGCGCGCCGGTTACGTCAAGCCCAGCAAGCCGCGCCCCGATCGCGTAAAGCCGGCCGTGGCCCGCCAGCGCGTCGTGTTGCCCGCCGGCTACAAGCCGACGGCGGACGAGGAGTACATGGGTCCCTACCAGCTCGAATATTTCCGCCAGCGATTGCTGCAGTGGAAGACCGACCTGATCGAGGAATCCAAGCAGACCATCGAGAACCTCAAGGAAGAAGTGCGTGACGTCGGCGATGAAGCCGAGCGTGCCACGCGCGAAACCGAGAACTCGCTCGAACTGCGTACCCGCGACCGCTACCGCAAGCTGATCAACAAGATCGACAGCACGCTCAAGCGCATCGACGACGGCAGCTACGGCTACTGCGTGGACACCGGGGACGAGATCGGACTCGAGCGCATGGAAGCCCGCCTGACGGCCGAACGCACCCTGGATGCCCAGGAGCGTTGGGAACACCTGCAAAAGCAGATGGGCGACTAGAACAACGCGTCGCGCAGCTTGAACCAGGCCATTGCGGCCACCAGCATCGGCGTGCGGAACAACCGCCCGCCGGGAAACGGCCGATGGCCGATTCGGGAAAACGCGTCCAGGCGACTCGCCTGGCCGCGAATCGCTTCGCCAATCACTCGTCCAGCCAACCCGGTGGCAGCGATGCCGTGGCCGGAAAAGCCCTGCGCAAAATACACATTGCTACCCAGGCGGCCCCAGTGCGGCGCCCGGTTCATGCTGATGTCCACGTAACCGCCCCAGACGGTTTCCATCTTCGCGTCGGCCAATTGCGGAAAGACGCGGGTCATGCGCCGCTGCAAGGTACGCCGCAGGTTGGGCGGTGGCAGCGTGGAATAACTGGCGCGGCCACCGAACAACAGGCGGTGATCGCGGCTCAGGCGGAAATAATCCAGCGCCCAGTTCACGTCGGCCACGGCCATGTCGTTGGCGATCAGTGACTGCGCGCGTTCCGCGCCCAGGGGCTCGGTGGCGCCGATGTAGGTGCCGACCGGCATGATGCGCGAATCCAGTTCAGGGGCGATCCCGTGCACATAGGCGTTGCCGGCAAGCACGGCATAGCTGCACGAGACCCGGCCGTGCGCCGTGCGCAGCACCGCTTGCGCGCCGCGCCTGAGTTCGACGACAGCTGAATCCTCGAAGATGCGCACGCCCAGCGACAGCGCGGCTTGCGCCAGGCCCTGCGTGTACTTGAGCGGGTTGAGATGGCCGCTGCCCGGATCGAAAAGCGCGCCCAGGTAGCGCTCGCTGGCCAGTCGGCCGAGCAGTTCGTCCCGATCCCACCACTGCAGGCCGTAGCCATAGTTTTCCGACAGGTCGGCTTGCCATGACTTCAGTTCGGCGACCTGGCGTTGCTTGATCGGGACATGGGCGTGGCCGCTGCGCCAGTCGCAATCGATCCCGTACCGGGCGCAGCGATCATGGATCAGCGCGATCCCTTCCAGGGACCAGTCGAACAGTCGCCGCGATTCCGGCAACCCGACCATCGCCGCGATCTTCGATTGGTCGCAGCCGAAACCGAAAATGGCCTGGCCGCCACTGCGACCCGACGCGCCCCAGGCGATGCGCCTGGCTTCCAGGACCACCACGCTCAAGCCGGCCTCGGCCAGTTCGATGGCAGTGGACAATCCGGTCAGCCCGGCGCCCAGGATGCAGACGTCCGCCTGCACGGATCCTTCCAGGCGCGGCTGTGGCTCCGGCGGCGACATCGCTTCCGAATAGGCCGTGCGGGGCAGGGCGATGGCGGCCCCGGCAGGCCCTGGCGTGGTGCTGGCCATGGTCAGACCTGGCGCAGGTACCAGTCGTACTCCAGCGTGGTGACTTCAGTGTAGAAGCTGCGCATCTCCTTGAGCTTCTGCTGCCCGAAGATGTGCTGGAACTGCGCGCCGAAGGCTTCCGCGACGAAAGGGCTGGCCATGAAATCGTTGATGGTGTCGCGCCAGAACAGCGTGCGTTGCTCGGTCTGGTCGTAGGCGTTGCCGACGATCGCCGGACCCGGATCGCCCTTGTCCTGCAATCCCTGCAAGACGCCCGCCAGCACTGCGGCGGTGACCAGGTAGGGATTGGCGTCGGCGCCGGCAATGCGGTGTTCGACGCGGATGTTGGCCGGGTCGCTGTGCGGGATGCGCATCGCGACCGTGCGGTTGTTGAAGCCCCAGCAGTCGTTCAAGGGCACGAAGGCGTTCAACACGAACCGGCGGTAGCTGTTGGCGTGCGGCGCGAACATCAGCATGCAACTGGCCGATGCCTTCTGCAGGCCGGCCACGGCGTGGCGAAGCGTGTCGCTGGGCGTGTCCGGGGTGCAGGCGAAGATGTTGTTGCCTTCCTTGTCGAGCACGCTGACATGGATGTGCGTGCCGCTGCCTGCCTGGTCGACGAAGGGCTTGGCCATGAAACTGGCGATCATGCCCTGGTCCTCGGCGATGGCCTTGATGGCGCGCTTGAGGAAGATGGCGTCGTCGCAAGCGAGCACGGCGTCGCTGCGATGCTTGAGGTTGATCTCGAACTGGCCCGGGGCATATTCGGCGACCGCGGTGTCGGCGGGAATCTGCTGCGCGCGACAGGCATCGGCGACCGCATCGGTGAACTGCTGGTAATCGTTGAGGTCCTGCATGTAGTAGACCTGCGTGGTGGTGTTGCGCACGCCGGTCGCCGGATTGATGGAGGTCTGCGGCCGACCATCCACCGTCAGCTCCGCGTCCAGCAGGTAGAACTCCAGCTCGACCGCGACCACGGGCGTCAAGCCGCGATCGGTGAATCCCTGCACCACGCGCTTGAGCACTTCACGCGGGTTTGCCTCGAAGGCGCCGCCATTGGCGTCTTCCATGTTCAACAACAGTTGCGCCATCGGCCGTTGCTGCCAGGCGATGGGTCGCAACGTGCCGGGGATCGGCCGGCAGATCCGGTCTTCGTCGCCAATGGCGTAGCCCAGCCCCGTTTCTTCCACGGTGTTGCCGGTGATGTCGGTGGCGATCAGCGACATCGGCAGGCAGACGCCATTGGCGTAGACTTTTTCCAGCGCGTCGCGGGTGATCCGCTTGCCGCGCAGCAGGCCGTTCATGTCGGGCAGCAGCAGGTCGATCATCTCGCACCCGGCAATCTGGTGGAGCTCTGCGGCATCCTCGTCGGGCAGTCCCGGGGCAGGGATGGAGTGCAGAGGGGTCGAGGTCGGGGATCGGGTCATGGCGGACTTCCGCTGGGGTTGGCCGGATATTAGCAGAGGCCCTCCGGGGTGTAAAAAATACTCAACAGCGTTGATAAAATCAAACGGCTGGCGTAGGGTTGCTCAAAATCCGGGACCGAGCCGTTTATGCCGCGCGCGCCATTGGTAGGACTTCCGTCGGACAGCAAGCCCATCGGCCGGCACCTTTACCAGGCCGTCGGCGAGAAGTACGTTCGCGCCGTAGTGGAGGCCGCCGGCGCCATCCCCGTGATGATTCCCTCGATGTCGCCGCCCTTGCCGCTGCGCGAGCTGCTGGAGCGGCTCGACGGTCTGTTCCTCACCGGTTCGTACAGCAACATCGAACCCCATCATTACTCCGGACCCGAGAGTTATCCCGGAAACCTGCACGACCCCGCGCGCGATGCGACCAGCCTGACCCTGGTATCCCTGGCGATCGAGATGCGATTGCCAGTGCTGGCCGTTTGCCGCGGCATGCAGGAAGTCAACGTCGCGCTCGGTGGCACGCTGCACCAGAAGGTGCACGACGTCTCCGGCCTGGACGACCACCGCGAAGACGAATCCGCCGACCTGGACGTGCAATACGGACCGGGCCACCCGGTCGCATTGAGCGGAAGCCTGGCGCGCATCGCCGGCGCCGATACCGCACTGGTCAACTCCTTGCACGGGCAGGGCGTGGAAAAGCTGGGTCGCGGCCTGGTGGTGGAAGCCATCGCGCCGGATGGGTTGGTGGAAGCAGTGCGCCTCGACTCCGACCAGACTTTCCTGCTTGCCGTGCAATGGCATCCGGAATGGAAAGTCACCCAAAATCCTTTCTATCTTGGAATCTTCCAGGAATTCGCCGCAGCCTGCCGGGCTCGCGCTGCTTTACGAGACTGACATGGCCACCAGCAAATCCGACAGCAAGTCCGCCGGCAAACCGGCGAAGAAGCCCGACAAGAAAAAGGTCGCCAGTAAAAAGGGCGCGTCAAAATCCCGTCCGGGTGAAACCAAGACCGAGGAAAGCTCGCTGCTGCGCTGGTTGAAGGACCGCCGCATCACCGAGGTCGAGTGCCTTGTGCCGGACATGACCGGCAACGCCCGCGGCAAGATCATCCCGGCGGCGAAGTTCTCGCACGATTACGGTACGCGACTTCCCGAGGGCATCTTCGTCACCACCGTCACCGGCGATTACCCGGACGAATATTACGAACTGGTTTCACCGTCGGATTCGGACATGTTCCTGCGTCCGGACGCGGAAACGGTGCGCATGGTGCCGTGGGCGTCGGACCCGACCGCGCAGATCATCCACGACTGTTTCACCCGCGATGGCGCGCCGCACGAACTGGCGCCGCGCAGCGTCCTGCGCCGGGTGCTGGAGCTGTACGACGAACTCGGCCTGAAGCCCATCGTCGCGCCCGAGCTCGAATTCTTCCTGGTGCAGAAGAACACCGACCCGGATTTCCCGCTGCAGCCGCCGGCTGGCCGCTCGGGCCGGCCGGAAACCGCACGGCAGGCCTATTCGATCGACGCGGTCAACGAATTCGATCCCATCCTCGACCTGATGTACGACTACGCCGAAGCCATGGAGCTCGACGTGGACACCCTGATCCACGAGTCGGGCGCGGCCCAGCTGGAAGTGAATTTCCAGCACGCCGATCCGATGTCGCGCGCCGACCAGGTCTTCCTGTTCAAGCGCACCATGCGCGAAGCGGCTCTGCGCCACGGCATTTACGCCACTTTCCTGGCCAAGCCGATGGAGAACGAGCCGGGCAGCTCGATGCACATCCACCAGAGCATGCTGGACGCGCGTACCGGCGCCAACGTGTTCGCAGCCTCGAAGGCCGGCGGGCACAGCAAGCTGTTCCAGCACTACCTGGGCGGCCTGCAGAAATACGTGCCCATGGCGATGCCCTTCTTCGCGCCCAACGTCAATTCCTATCGTCGCCTTGCCATGGGCGAGGTCGCGCCGATCAACGTGCAGTGGGGCTACGACAACCGCACCTGCGGGCTGCGCGTGCCGCTCGACTCGTCCGAGAACACGCGCGTTGAAAGTCGCTTCGCCGGCTCCGACGCCAATCCCTACCTGGCGATGGCGGCGACGCTGGCCTGCGGCTACCTGGGCATTCGCGAAAAGCTGATGCCGACCGAGCCGCTGGCTGGCAGCGCGCAGGACCTCGGCTATGGACTGCCGCGCTCGCTGGAAGTGTCGCTGGACTTGCTCGGTGCCTGTGCGCCGCTGCAGGAGCTGATCGGAAGCCGCTTCGTCGAAGCCTACATCGCGGTGAAGCGCAAGGAATACCAGACTTATTTCCGCGTCATCAGTTCATGGGAACGCGAGTTCCTGCTGTTGAACGTCTGAATCCCATCCTCCCGGAGTGCGTCCCATGAACCACCTCGACACCCATGCGCTGCAAGTACTCGACGCCGCGCACCACCTGCATCCGTTCAACGACAATGCCGCGCTGGCGAAGCGGGGCACCCGGATCCTGACCAAGGGCGAGGGTGTGTACGTGTGGGACTCGGAAGGCAACAAGATGCTCGACGCCTTCGCCGGACTGTGGTGCGTGAACATCGGCTACGGCCGAAAGGAATTGGGCGAGGTCGCTTCCAGGCAGATGACCCAGCTTGCCTACTACAACAGCTTCTTTTCCTGCACCACCGAACCGACCGTGCGTCTTGCCGCCAAGCTGGCCGAACTTTGCCCCGGCGACTTGAACCACGTCTTCTTCAGCAATTCCGGCTCGAGGCCAACGACACCATCCTGCGCATGGTCCGGCACTTCTGGGCGGTACAGGGCCAGCCGAAAAAGAATGTCTTCATCGGCCGGCTCAACGGTTACCACGGATCCACTGTCGCCGGCGCCAGCCTCGGCGGCATGAAGGGCATGCACGCGATGGGCGGCCTGCCGATTCCCGACATCGTGCACATCAACCAGCCCTACTGGTTCGGCGAGGGCGGCGACCTGAGCCCCGAGGAATTCGGCCTGCAGCGCGCGCGCGAGTTGGAGGAAAAGATCCTAGAGCTGGGCCCGGACCGCGTGGCGGCCTTCATCGGCGAGCCTATCCAGGGCGCGGCCGGCGTCTTCATCCCGCCCATGAACTACTGGCCGGAAATCCAGCGCATCTGTCGCAAGTACGACGTGCTGCTGGTGGCCGACGAAGTGATCTGCGGCTTCGGCCGCACCGGGCACTGGTTCGCATCCGAGTATTTCGGCATCCAGCCCGACATCATGACCCTGGCCAAGGGCATCACTTCGGGCTACATCCCGTTGGGCGCGGTGATGTTCAACGACCGTATCTCCAAGGTGTTGATGGAGAAGGGTGGCGAACTGGCGCACGGCTACACCTACTCGGGCCATCCGGTCTGCACCGCCGTGGCGCTGGAGAACATCCGGATACTGGAAGAGGAAAAGATGGTCGAGAACATCCAGTCCAATACCGGTCCCTACCTGGCCAAGCGCTGGGCGGAGCTCGGCGAGCACCCGATCGTGGGCGAGGCAAGGGTGGTGGGCATGGTCGGGGCGTTGGAGCTGGTGCCACGCAAGCCCAGCCGCGACTACTTCCCCGACCGCGGCGCGGTCGGCCAGATGTGCCGGGATTTCGCCCTGCGCAACGGGCTGATCCTGCGCGCCACCAACGATGCGATGCTGCTGTCGCCGCCCCTCATCATCACCCGGGACCAGATCGACGAGATGTTCGACAAGGCCTGGAAATCGCTGGACCAGACGGCGGCAGCGTTGGGAATCGGAAAGGCCGCGGCCTGACTTGCCGAGGGCCGGTCCAAGTTGTATATGTGAGGCACATCACTCGTTCAGTTCCACTCATGGAGAGCGCCACATGAAACTTCGCACGCTAACGGTTGTGCTGGCCACGCTGATGCTGTCGGCGTGCAACAGGGACAAGCCTGCCGACCAGGCAGCGGCTGGCACGGCCGCCGCGCCGGCCGCCGAGGAAAAAGTCCT
>JAPLSI010000183.1 GCA_026398715.1 Gammaproteobacteria bacterium | reverse complement strand
GGTAACTGCCGCTCAACACCAGGCCGATGGCGAGCACGCGTTGGGAGGCGGGTTTCTCGCGCAGCCACCACGCCGCCACGCAGGCGACGAACAGGGGCAGCGTGAACAACGGATCGATGATGAACAAGCTCGACCACATGGTCGGCGGCATGGCGAGGGGCCAGAACAGTTGGGTGCCGTAGACCGTGAATCCATCGATGAGCGGGTGTGCAAGCAGCGTGACCAGGATGACCCAGAACCATCGCACCGGCGCTTCGCGCACCGGCTGCCAGCGGGACTTAAGCAGCCACCACAGCAGCCCTGCCACGAACGGCAGCACCAGCAGCGAGTGGGTGGCGCCACGGTGCCAGGTCATCACCATCACCGGGTCCTCGACCAGCGCCAGCGGCAGTACGTCCAGGTCCGGCAGGGTGTTGATGACCGCCCCGGCCAGCAGCGCCACCCGGCGGTACTTCGCCGGGGCGATGGCGGCGGCGATGGCCCCGCCCAGGAACAGGTGCGTGATGGAATCCATGGGGGCAAGCCTACCCGAGAACCGTCCCGGGCCTTAACGCCATGGCAACGCCGGGGGGTTCAGGATGCACGTCCGGGGCCGCCCGTGTATGATGCGCGGTCAGCACACATCCTTTCATCCGAATCAAAGGATATACCCAAGCAATGAGCAGCTACCTCTTCACTTCCGAATCCGTGTCCGAAGGCCATCCGGACAAGATGGCCGACCAGATCTCGGACGCCATCCTCGATGCGATCCTGGCCCAGGACAAGCGCGCCCGCGTGGCCTGCGAAACGATGGTGAAGACCGGTGCCGCAATCGCCGCCGGCGAAGTCACGACCAGCGCATGGGTGGACATCGAGTCCATCACCCGCAAGGTCATCAACGACATCGGCTACGACAATTCCAAGGTCGGCTTCGACGGCCACACCTGCGCCATCATCAACATGATCGGCAAGCAATCCCCGGACATCAACCAGGGCGTGGACCGCAAGAAGCCTGAAGAACAAGGCGCTGGCGACCAGGGCCTGATGTTCGGCTACGCCTGCGACGAAGCCCCGGAGTTCATGCCGGCGCCGATCTATTACGCGCACCGCCTGGTTGAACAGCAGGCCAAGGTCCGCAAGCAGAAGAAGTCCCCGTTGCCCTGGCTGCGCCCGGACGCGAAGTCGCAGGTCACCCTGCGCTATGACGGCCTGAAGATCATCGGCCTGGAAGCGGTCGTGCTGTCCACCCAGCATGACGACGGCATCAAGCAGAAGGACATCGTGGAAGGATGCCATCCTGAAGCCGGTGCTGCCGTTGGAGTGGCTGAAGTCGCTGCCGATGAACCGCTTCCACATCCATCCGACCGTCAAGTTCGTGATCGGCGGCCCCGTGGGCGATTGCGGCCTGACCGGCCGCAAGATCATCGTTGATACCTACGGCGGCATGGCCCGCCACGGTGGCGGCGCGTTCTCGGGCAAGGATCCGTCCAAGGTCGATCGTTCGGCAGCCTATGCCGCGCGCTACGTGGCCAAGAACATCGTGGCCGCCGGCCTCGCGCGCAAGTGCGAAGTCCAGGTGTCCTACGCGATCGGCGTGGCCGAGCCGACCTCCATCTCGGTCACCACCTTCGGTACCGGCCGCATCACCGACGACAAGATCGAAAAGCTGATCCGCAAGCATTTCGACCTGCGCCCGTTCGGCATCACCAAGATGCTCGACCTGCTGCACCCGATGTACCAGGACACCGCGTCCTACGGCCACTTCGGTCGCAAGCCGAAGGAAATCGTGCTGCCCAACGGCGAGAAGTTCACCAGCTTCAGCTGGGAAAAGACCGACCGCGCCGAAGCGCTGCGCAAGGATGCCGGCCTGAAGGGCTAACAAGACAAAAGCGTACGAACAAGCGGTTTGGACTGCGGGCAATGCAAAGTCGCTCGCTGCCAAACCGCCTTCGCACACTTTTTGCTCCCGCCGAGGGGCGCTGCAAGCCCGGCCGCAAGGCAAGGGAACAGGCTCGGCGAGGAGTTCCATGCAACGGCGCCCGGACCCCGCGAGCAATTCGCGAATTCACAACTCCGGAGCAAATGAAATGAACGCTGTCACCAACATCAAACCTGATTACAAGGTTGCCGACCTGTCGCTGGCCGACTGGGGCCGCAAGGAAATCGACATCGCCGAGCACGAGATGCCGGGCCTGATGTCCATCCGCCAGAAGTACGCCACCGCCAAGCCGCTCAAGGGCGTGCGCGTCACCGGCTCGCTGCACATGACCATCCAGACCGCCGTGCTGATCGAGACGCTGAAGGACATCGGCGCCGACGTGCGCTGGGCCTCGTGCAACATTTTCTCGACCCAGGACCACGCCGCCGCCGCCATCGCCAAGACCGGCACGCCGGTGTTCGCCTGGAAGGGCGAGTCGCTGGAAGAGTATTGGGACTGCACGCTCGATGCCGTCACCTTCCCGGGTGGCAAGGGTCCGGAGCTGGTCGTCGATGACGGCGGCGACGTCACCCTGCTGATCCACAAGGGCTTTGAGCTCGAGAACGGTTCGGACTGGGTCAACACCGCGTCGGGCTCGCACGAAGAGCAGATCATCAAGAATTTGCTGAAGCGCGTGGCGCGCGAGCGTCCGGGCTTCTGGACCACCGTGGTCAAGGACTGGAAGGGCGTGTCGGAAGAAACCACCACCGGCGTGCATCGCCTCTACCAGATGGTGCAGGCCGGATCCTTGCTGGTGCCCGCCATCAACGTCAACGATTCCGTCACCAAGTCGAAGTTCGACAACCTGTACGGCTGCCGCGAATCGCTGGCCGACGGCCTGAAGCGCGCGATGGACGTGATGCTGGCCGGCAAGTGCGCCGTGGTCTGCGGTTATGGCGACGTCGGCAAGGGCTCGGCCCATTCGCTGCGCGCCTACGGCGCCCGCGTCGTGGTTACCGAAATCGATCCGATCAATGCCCTGCAGGCGGCGATGGAAGGCTTCGAGGTCAACACCGTCGAGAGCACCCTCGGCCGTGGCGACATTTACGTCACCACCACCGGCAACAAGGACGTGTTGACCTACGAACACCTGTCGGCGATGAAGGACCAGGCGATCGTCTGCAACATCGGCCACTTCGACAACGAGATCCAGGTCGAGCGCCTGAATACCGCCGAAGGCGTGACCAAGCTCAACATCAAGCCACAGGTGGACAAGTACAGCTTCGCCGACGGCCGCGCGATCTTCCTGCTGGCCGAAGGCCGCCTGGTTAACCTGGGCTGCGCCACCGGCCACCCGAGCTTCGTCATGTCCAACTCGTTCTCGAACCAGACCCTGGCGCAGATCGACCTGTGGGCCAACAAGGACACGTACGAGAAGAAGGTCTACATCCTGCCCCCGCCCAAGACCGACGAGCAGCGCGCGCAGCTGGACCGGACCGTGCGCAAACTCAAGGCGCACTCGCCGCAGTTCGTCTCTGTCACTTTTGGCGCCGGCGGATCGACGCTGAGCTATACGCCGGAAACGGTGCGCGACCTGCGCCAGGCGCACCACCTCAACGGCGTGCCGCATGTCAGTTGCATGGGCGGCACCCGCGAGGAAATCAGCAGCCTGCTGCAACTGTATCGTGCGCTCGGTTGCGACCGCATCGTCGCGCTGCGCGGCGACCTGCCCTCGGGCATGGCGCGCATGGGCGACCTGCGTTATGCCACCGACCTGGTTGAGTTCATCCGGCACGAACACGGCGACCACTTCCGCATCGAAGTGGGCTGTTATCCGGAAACGCATCCGCAGGCGGAAGACGCGATTGCCGACCTGCGCCACTTCAAGGCCAAGGTGGATGCCGGGGCAAATTCCGCCATCACCCAGTATTTCTACAACGCCGACGCCTATTTCCGCTTCGTGGACGACGCGCGCAAGATGGGCATCGACGTGCCGATCATCCCGGGCATCATGCCGATTTCCAACTTCACCCAGCTCAAGCGCTTCTCGGAAGCCTGCGGCGCGGAAATCCCGCGCTGGATCAGCAAGCGCATGACCGCCCTTGGCGACGATGCGGACGGCATCCGCGAATTGGCAGCCGACCTGGTGGCCGCGATGTGCCGCCGCCTGGTGGATGCCGGCGTGCCGGAGCTGCATTTCTATACGCTGAACCTGAGCAAACCCACCGAGGCGGTTATCTCCCGACTCTGACGGCCAGGGCACGGCGCCGGCGGCCGTGGGTGCTATCGTCTTCGTGATTGTTCGGCGTTGCGGAATCTTGTGCACTCGCCGACGTCCAATCAGCGATATCCCTGCCGGACCGCGCGATGCCCAGACCCGATCGAGTTCGAAATTCCCGACTGCTGACGCTTGGACCGCCGTGCGGCTGATGGCAACCCTCGCCTGCCGTCGCAGGCTGGTGTGGACCGGCATCGCGCTGGCATGCACGCTGGTTCTGCCGGCGCTCGCATCGACTGGCACGACGTTGCCGACCTCCGCCACGACGCCGGCAATCACTTCGTCTCCAGCACCTTCACCCAGGCCGCGGCCCGCGCAGCCGTCGAACCCGGCGCCCGGCCAGCCACGTGCCGAGCAAGGCGCTTCCGGCCTGCATCGCTGCATCGGCAGCGACGGCGCGGCCATATTCACGGACCGCGCTTGTCGCGACCTGCAGGCAACCGACGCACCTCCCCCTTCCGCCGACCGGCTTCGCCCTGCCGTCATCGTCCGCACCCGCAGCTGTGCGCGCAGCCAGGACGACCTGTTGTCCGGCGTGCGAACCGCGCTGGAAGCGCACGACCCCAACAAGCTGGCCGAGTACTACCACTGGACGGGCATGGGCAACAGCGAGGGCTATCGCCTGATGGGCCGCCTGGCGAGCTTCAGCGAACGCCCCCTGCTGGACGTACAACTGGTATCCAGCGCGCAGGTCGGCACGCCGATGCCGCCCCTGCCGCCTCCGCCACCGCTGGACGACGAGTTCGCGCCCGACGACGAACTGGGACCGGACAGCGATCCGGCGCCGCCCGATCCGACGCCCCGGGCCAGCGCCGACCTGCTTCGCGTTGACCAGATGCGCAGCGAAACCGATTACGAGTCCCAGGTGACGTATTTCCGGCTGCGCAGCAATGCCGGGTGCTGGTGGCTCCAGTTCTAGTAAAATGGCGGTTTAGCCCGGAGCCGCCCCCATGACCATGACCTATCCCGACTTCATCTGGCACAACGGCCAGGTCAAGCATTGGAAGGACGCCACCGTGCACGTGATGGCGCATGGCCTGCACTACGGCTCGTCGGTGTTCGAGGGCATCCGCAGCTACGAAACGCCCAACGGCCCGAAGATCTTCCGCCTCACCGACCATCTCAAGCGCCTGTACGCGTCGGCGCGCATCTACGACATGGCCATCCCCTACACGCTGGCCGAACTCGACAAGGCCTGTCGCGACGTGATTACCGCAAACAATTTCACCAAGGCCTACCTGCGGCCGATCGCGTATCGCGGACTCGGCGGTTTCGGCCTGTCCGCCGACACGCCGGTCGACGTCTCCGTGGCGACCTGGGAAATGGGCGCCTACCTCGGCGCCGGCGTGCTGGAAGCGGGCATCGACGCCTGCGTCTCGAGCTGGCAGCGCTTCGCCCCGAACACCATTCCCGCAGGCGCGAAGGCCGGCGGCAACTACCTGTCAGGCCAGTTGATCGCCCGCGAAGCTCGCCGCCTCGGCTTTGGCGAAGGCATCGCGCTGGCCTCCACCGGCCTGCTGTCGGAAGGCGCCGGCGAGAACCTGTTCCTGGTCTTCGAAGGCGCATTGCACACGACGCCGGTCAGCGCCGCGCTGCTCAACGGCCTGACCCGCAATTCCATCATCACGCTGGCGCGCGCCGCCGGCATCACGGTGGTGGAACGCGACCTGCCGCGCGAATACCTGTACCTGTGCGACGAGCTCTTCATGTGCGGCACCGCCGCCGAAATCACGCCGATCCGCTCGGTCGATGGCCGGCAGATCGGCGAAGGCAAGGCCGGGCCGATCACGCGCCAGCTGCAGGATCTTTTCTTCGGGCTGTTCACGGGCAGCACGCCGGACAAGCACGGCTGGCTGGAATAAAGCAGGTAATCGCGAGGGGCGATCGCCGGCTTTCATTTTGAGTCGCCACACGGAATCGGCTTGGTCAAAATGAAATCCGGCGCTCGCCCGCAATTAGTGCGACGGTCTGAAACTTTCCAGCAACACCCTGCCGTACCCCCGCCAACGCAGGTCGCCCGCTGCCCCATTCGCAGGTGTGCTCGGTGGGGACCAGCGGCCGATCCTGCGTTCTGTCGCCCCTATGGGAACAGCAGCCGCAGTTGTCTCAGTGATGGGTTCCCGCCGCCACCCCAATCACCCCGGCAAATTCCGGCGAGCGCAGCGACGCCCACGCACGCTGATGAGAAAACGCAGGATCGCCTGGCGGCCTCACCAAGCACGAAGTGCGACTGACGGCGCCGGGCGACCTGCGTTGGCGGCGGTACGGCAGGGTGTTGCACTGAAGCGATGTTGGTCACAGGTGAAGGCAGGTGGTGGCCGGGGATTATTTTGACCAAGCCGATCCCGTGTGGCGACTCAAAATGATCACCGGCCACCACCCCACCCAGAACCATGGGACGCTCCGCTCCAAACCTCGGCACACGCTCCGTTCGGAATCTCAGTTCGCGACAGTCATCGCATCGAAGACGAGCGTCGCCTTCGCGCCCCGCTCCGGCCTGGGCGCAATGCTGACCGTCCATTCGTACAGTTCGCATAGCCGCCGCACGATCGACAGCCCGATGCCGCCGCCGCTGGTGCCGCCCGCGCTTGATCCGCGATAGCCGCGTTCGAACAGGCGCGCGGCGTCTTCGGCGCTGATGCCGTGGCCGGTGTCCTCGATCTGCACGCGGTCGCTTTCCACGATCACCCGCACCTCGCCCTCGGCGGTGTACTTGCAGGCGTTGCCGATCAGGTTGCCCAGCGCGACGGCCAACACCGCTTCGGGCGCGTTCACCACCACGTCCTGGCGGCCTTCCACGATGATCTCGATCGGACGGCCGCCCAGTTGCGCACGGTTGGCCTCCGCCAGCGCCTGGCAGACCTTGAACAGGTTGGTGCTGCCGCTGCCGCGCTCGTTGCGCGACAGCAGCAGCAGCGCCGTGGTCAGGTCGGTGCACTGGATAGCGGCGCGCTCGATGCGCGCCAGTCGTTGGCGGGTCTTGTCTTCCAGGCTGGGATTGGCCATCAGCAACTCGGCCGCGCCGCGGATCACCGCGAGGGGCGTTCGCAATTCATGGCTGACGTCGGCGTTGAACTCGCGATCGCGTTTTACGAGGCGGGTCATGCGGTCGGCGTAGTCGTCGAGCGCGTCGGCGAGTTCGCCCACTTCGTCGCGGGAAAAATGCGGGGCCAGCTTGTCCGGGTTCTAGCGGCTCGACAGGCCCTCGACGCGGCGGGCCAGGTCGGTGAGCGGACTGATCACGCGCGACGACGCCCACAGCCCGATCACCCACGCCAGGCCGGTGAACAGCAGCACGGCGCCAGCCAGCGAGACCAGCATCTGTTGCTGGGTCAACGCTTCCTGCGTGTAGTCGTAGCGCACGTAGGTGATCATGTCCGGCTCGCGCTGCACGGCCAGCTTGTATTCGCGCAGCTCGCCCGTGGCGTCATTTTCGCGAAGGTCGTGGACGCCACTCGGCAGGTCTTTCCAGCCGAATGGAATCTTCTCGCTGTCCGGCCGGTAGGCGAACGCCTCGATCTGGCGACCGAACTTGAACAACGCGTCCGGCGCGGGATTGGCCCGCTTGAACACCAGGAAGTTGCTGGCTTCGTTCTGCAGCCAGCTGTCGACCAGCGAGCCTTCCAGCCGGTTGCGCAGGGCCACCGTCGACAGCGCGAACATCGCCGTCAGCCCGAAGCCGAGCAGCAGGAACGAGACGATGATTCGACTTCGGAGACGGCGCCGATAGTGCATGGACTCAGACCGGTTCGGAGTCTGCGATGCGGTAGCCGATTCCGTGACGGGTCTGGATCAGGGCCTTGTCGAAGGGCTTGTCGACCGCGGCGCGCAGGCCGTGGATGTGCACGCGCAGGCTGTCCGAATCAGGCAACTCTTCGCCCCACACGCGGGTTTCCAGGTCGATGCGCGGCACTACGGCTGGGGATGCTTCCATCAGCGACTGCAGGATCTTCAGTGCAGTCGGATTGAGCTGCAGCAGCTTGCCGGCGCGACGGACTTCCAGCGTGTCGAGGTTGTATTCCAGGTCGGCCACCTGCAGCACGCGAGGCTGGGCGGCCTTGCCGCGGCGGGCCAGCACGGCCAGGCGGGCTTCCACTTCCTGCAGCGCAAAGGGCTTGACCAGGTAGTCGTCGGCGCCCGAATCGAATCCCGACAGCTTGCTGTCGAGCGAGTCGCGCGCGGTCAGCATCAGCACCGGCGTCTGCTTGCGGCCTTCGGAGCGAAGCTTGCGGCAGACTTCCAGGCCATCCATGCCAGGCAGGTTGAGGTCGAGCACGATGGCGTCGAAATTGTTGACGACCGCCAGGTGCAGGCCGGTGATGCCGTCGGCTGCGTAATCCACGGTGTGGCCTCGTTCTTCGAGGTAGTCGCCAAGGTTGGCGGCGATGTCGCGGTTGTCTTCTACGACCAGGATGCGCATGGGGGATGCTCTGAGGAGACTGCTGAATCCGATTCTGCCAGAGCGGGCAAGTTCCGGCATGCAATGCGCGAACGTCGTTCCGAAACCCTACAGACGCGGCGCGGAAATAAAAGAACCCGGGGACGCGCCATGAAGACGCGTCGCCCGGGTCTAAAGTTTACAGGTGTCCCGATTGCCGTAATCCGCGGAGTCCACGAGGAGGACCCGTTGATCTGGCCCGACCAGCCTAGGGGCCAGTAGATTAAAAAAACGTTAAAATCAGGCCCCGGTTTGGTTATTTCTTTGCCCGGGCCGACCGGCGGCGTCGGGGGGCGTCCGGTCGGGGTGCCCGGCCGGCCACGTGGTCGATGATGGCCCCGGCGATATCCACCCCGGAAGCGCCCTCAATGCCCTCCAGGCCCGGGGAGGAGTTGACCTCCAGGACCAGCGGTCCCTTGTTCGATCGCAGCAGGTCGACGCCTGCGACCTCCAGGCCCATGACCCGGGCCGCGCGAAGGGCTGTTTCGGTTTCGGCGGCGCTGAGCGTGGCCGGGCTGGCCTGGCCGCCCCGGTGGAGGTTGGACCGGAACTCGCCCGGCTCGGCCTGGCGGTGCATCGCGGCGACCACGCGGTCCCCCACCACGAAGCAGCGCAGGTCCGCGCCGCGCGCCTCGGCGACGAATTCCTGCACCAGGAAATTTGCATACAGGCCGCGAAATGCCTCGACCACGCTGCGCGATGCCGACAGGGTTTCCGCCAGCACCACGCCATTGCCCTGCGAGCCTTCGATCAGCTTGATCACGTGGGGTGCGTCGCCCAGCAGGCCAAGCAGGTCGGCGGTGTCGTCGGGGTTGTCGCCGAACACGGTGGTCGGCAGGCCGATGCCCTCGCCCGCCAGCAACTGGTGACAGCGCAGCTTGTCGCGGGCGCGCAGGATGGCGTCCGAGCTGTTGGGCGAATAGGCGCCCATCAGTTCCAGCTGGCGCAATACCGCCGTGCCGTAGCGGGTCACCGATGCGCCGATGCGCGGGATCACCGCGTCGAGTCCCGACAGTTTCCGACCCATGTAGTTGAGCTGGAATTCGCCAGGGGCGATCTTCATGTAGCAACGCAGCGGATCGAGCACGCGTACGACATGGCCGCGTTCGCGCGCTGCCACCACCAGGCGTTGGGTGGAGTAGAGCTTGCTGTTGCGGGACAGGATGGCGAGTTTCATGCAGTCGTTCCAATGCGGTTGCCGTCGAGCGAGGACACGGGCACGTGCATGTTACGTCCTGCCGTCATTTTCGAAGCAGCCACAACTGGGTCGGCAACAGGCTGGCGACGATTCGCGCCATCGGTCGCGGCAAGGTCCAACGGAACACGGATTCGAGCCAGGGCGGACCGAGGCCGTGCCGCGCGCAGGCGCGAAGCACCCCGGGCGTGACGTTCAGCGACGAGGAAAACGCGGTGAACAACCCGCCCAGGCGCCAGGGCATCAGGAATCGTTCCTCGTATCGCGATCCGCGCCCCAGGGCGCGCAACCAGGCGTCGGCCGCGGACCGGGGCAGCCAGGACAGGAACGGCAGGCGATGGTGGGGCTCGATCAGCTGCAGGCGATGACCACCGGCGAAATAGCACACGCCGCCGGTTCGCAGCACGCGCGCCACTTCGGCCATCAGCCGCGGCGCGTCCGGAACGTGTTCATAGACATGGTTGCAGACCACCACATCAAAGCTTCCGTCGGCAAACGGCAGCTGCATTCCCGAGGCGATGGCGAACGCACATCCGACGCCTGCTTCCCGATCACGCGCGGCGGCGGCGACGCCTTCCCGATCGACATCCACGCCCACGGCAAATCCGACGCGCGGCGCGAGGGCCAGGGTAATCAATCCGTGCGATGCGCCCACGTCCAGCAAGCGCGACCCGGGAAGCGCCACGTCGCCGAAATCCTCCAGTACGCTGGCGATACGCGCGGCGCGACGCACGCGGCCCTCGCGATCGACCAGCCGATGCCGGGCGACATAGCTCATGGTTTGCCTGCGCCTGCGCCGTCGTCGTTGCGGCCGCGCAGCGCCAGCAATCCGCCGCCGATCAGTGCGGCCTCGCCGATGCTGATCCAGATCCTGGCCGCCACGGCCAGCAGGGCCGCTGGCGCAGGACCGATGATCGGACCCAGGTACCAGGCCAGCGCCGCTTCGCGGACGCCAATTCCTGCAGGCACGAAAAACGCGGCAATGCCGGCAAGCCCCGCGAAGCACAGTCCGGCGACCATCGGCCAGCCCATTCCGACCTGGCCGATGCCCAGGCCGCGGGCCAGCGCAATCAAGCCCAGGCCCAGCACCACATAACCCGAAACCATCATCAGCCAAGCCACGGCCATCGCACCCGCCCCGCCTTCGGGTACGGCC
>JAPLSI010000056.1:3717-14709 GCA_026398715.1 Gammaproteobacteria bacterium | reverse complement strand
GTAGTGGCACCGATAGTCGGGTGAGGCGCAGCGGCGGAATTCGCTGGTGGGTCCTGGTCGTGTTTGCCGTGTATGCCGCCTTCAGCTGGTTCGGCGGCGCGAAGACCGATCCCTATACCGGTGAAAAGGCGCGTTACGGCGCCAGCGTGGACGAGGAAGCGCAGCTCGGCCTGCAGGCTTTCGAGGAAGTGCTCAGCCAGGAGAAGCCACTTGACGCATCCGACCCGACGGCCAGGCAGATCGAAGGCATCGCCCGGCGCCTGGTCGCGCGCGCCAGTGATGTAGAGGCGCAACTGGCAGCGGAACATTCCCAGCCATCTCCCGATCTTGCCAAAACTTTCAAATGGAGCGTGGCGGTGCTGCAATCGGACCAGGCCAACGCGTTCTGCCTGCCCGGCGGGAAGATGGCCGTGTACACCGGCCTGATCCCGGTGACGCAGAATGAAAGCGCCATGGCCGTCGTGATGGGGCACGAGATGGCCCACGCCCTTTTGCGGCACGGATCGCAGCGCATGGCGCAGCAGAAGCTGGTGCAGATAGGGCAGATGGCAGCCGGCGTCGCTGTTGGCGAGATGGACATGCAACAGCAGCAGATGCTGATGGCCGTGCTTGGCGCGGGCCTGGAATACGGCGTGGTGCTGCCCTATGGACGCGACCACGAAACGCAGGCCGACGAAGTGGGCCTGATGCTGGCCGCAGCTGCCTGCTACGACCCGCATGAAGCGATTCCTTTGTGGAACCGGATGTCGGCGATCGGCGGCGGCGCGCGGCCGCCAGAATTTGCCTCCACGCATCCCGATCCGGCCAACCGGATCGCAAGCCTGCAGGCATTGATGCCGCGCGCAGAACAATATTTCGCGAAGTATTGCGGCGGCGGCAAGCCGGCGTCCGCGAAGTAGCCCTGCGACGAATCAGAAGCTCATGAACAGGCCACCGTTGACCGGCAGGTTGATGCCGGTCAGGTAGCTGCATTGCTCCGAGCACAGGAAGGAAATCGCGTTGGCCACGTCCTCGGGCAAGCCGATGCGACCCACGGGAATCGCGGAAATCATCTGCGTGCGCAGTTCGGCCGGAATCGCCGCGGTCATCGGGGTGTCGATGTAACCGGGGCTGATGCTGTTGACGGTAACGCCCTTGGCGGCCACCTCGCGCGCCAGGGCCATCGTGAAGCCGTGCATGCCGGCCTTGGCCGCCGCGTAGTTGCTCTGCCCGAACGCGCCGGTTTGCCCGATGATCGAGCTGAGGTTGACGATGCGGCCGTGGCCTTGCGCGCACATGCCCTCGACCACCAGGCGGCTGAGGTTGAACACGCTGTCGAGGTTCACCTGCATCACCTGTTGCCACTGGTCCAGGCTCATCTTGCGCAGGCTGACGTCGCGGGTGATGCCCGCGCCGTTGACCAGTATCGAAATGGTGCCGTGCTTTGCCTGGATTCGTTCGACCAGGCCGACGCAGGAATCCATGTCGCTGACATCGGCTGGTTCGAAGCCGACGTCCAGCCAGTTCATCTCGTCCGTGAAGGCGCGCAGGCGGTCCTCGTTGGCGGGAAGATCCGAGGCGATGACCTTGAAGCCGTCACGGGCCAGCCGACGGCAGGCAGCCGTGCCGATGCCACCGATGCCGCCGGTGACCAACGCCAGTCGGTGCGTCATTGGCGGGCGGCGCGCTTGCGCAGACGGGGTTCGGTCTTGGTCGGCTCTTCAGGCTTTTCGGAGACTGACGACAGGCCGGTCTTGATGCCTTGTTGCAGGCCTTTCCAGACTTCCATGTTGCGCTCGGTCAACTGGCTCAGCAGCGCCCAGGGATTCTGCACGACGGTGCCGATGTGGCCACGCAGTTGTTGCTGTTGATCGTTGAAGACCTGGATAGAACGTTCCAGGTAACTGCCGACGATGCCCTGCAGGGAATCGCCGTAGAAGCGGATGACGGTGGTCAGCAACTGGGTCGAGAAGATCGGCTGGCCGATATCTTCGTGCTCGGCGAGGATCTGCAGCAATACGGCGCGCGTCAGGTCCTTGCCGCTGCGTGCGTCGCGCACTTCGAAGGACTCGCCCTCGATGATGAGCTGGCGAACGTCTTCCAGAGTGACGTAACTCGATATCTCCGTATCGTACAGTCGACGATTCGGGTACTTCTTTATGATTCGGACTTGAGACATGACCACCCCGGAACAAGACGCAAATACCACAAGGAATCTGTACCGCTAATTTCCTGAGCATCGCTGGTCTGGGGACAGCTTGCAACTAAAGGCAGGGGCAAGGGTGTGAAGGCGGACACGGAACGCCGATGCCAGCCGGTCAGGACTGCGCCAGCAGATGGTCGCGGGCCGGGATCGATGCCGGGTCGAACGCGGTGACTGCGCGAGCCAGCGCATCGTCCGGCCCGGTGGCGCCTTGCAGTGCGGCCGGGTCCTGGCCCAGCAGGCCGAAGGCCATGCGCAGCGCCGGCATCGGCTGGCTCGGGTCCAGGGGAAGCGAGGCCAGCGACTTTCCGAGCTTGGCGCCGTTGGCCTCGCGAACGACAGGCAGGTGCGCATAGGACGGGCACGGGTAGCCCAGCAGGCGTTGCAGTGCAATCTGCCGGGGCGTCGAGTCCAGCAAATCGGCACCGCGCACCACTTGGGTGATGCCTTGCAGCGCGTCGTCCACAACCACCGCCAACTGGTATGCCCAGAAGCCGTCCGCACGCAGTACGACGACGTCCCCGACGTCCCGGCCCAGGTCCTGTTCGACATGGCCGCGAATGGCATCGTCAAAACCAATCACTTGTCGCGGCAATCGCACCCGCCAGCTGGACTGTATTCCGGACGGATGCGGCACGCACCGCGAGTGGATGCCACCGGTGGCCGCCAGGTCGCTCCGGCTGCAGCGGCATTCGAAGGCCCAGCCGTCATCGCGCAGCTTTTGCAGGGCCTGGGCGTAGAACGCGGATCTCTCGCTCTGGCGCAGCACCGGCTCGTCCGAAACCAGGCCGAAGCCGGCAAGGTCGCGCAGGTGCTGGTCGGCCATGCCCGGCTGCTCGCGCGGCGGGTCCAGGTCTTCGATCCGGACCAGCCAGGCGCCAAGATGGTGGCGGGCCATCAGCCAGCTGCCCAGTGCGGCGGTCAGGGAGCCCAGGTGCAAGGCGCCCGTGGGCGAGGGCGCAAAGCGGCCGCGGTAGGTCGGGATTTGGTCGGGTGCCGCGATCATTGCGTCTGGTTACTTGAAATTCACGGGTCCGATCACATTGTATGGGCACAAGCGCCGATTGGCGGCGCAGTGGAGTGAACATGTTCAAGCGAGTCGGATTGCTGATTGCCACCAACCTGGCGGTCATGGTGCTGCTCGGCATAGTGCTGAGTGTGCTGCAGCGTTACTTCGGCGTAAACCTCGGCCAGAACTCGACCTTGCTGCTGATGGCCGCGATCTTCGGCTTCGGCGGTTCGTTCTTCTCGCTGATGATTTCCAAGTGGATGGCCAAGCGCACCACCGGCATGGTGATGCTGGAACAGCCGCGCAACGAGGGCGAGCGCTGGTTGCTCGACGTCGTCAGCCGGCAAGCCGCGGCCGCGGGCATCAAGATGCCGGAAGTCGGCATCTACGACGCCCCCGAGATCAACGCGTTCGCCACCGGTCCCAGCCGCAACAATTCCCTGGTCGCGGTGTCCAGCGGGCTGCTGCGCGCGATGAGCCGCGACGAAGCCGAGGCCGTCATCGGCCACGAGGTCACCCACGTCGCCAATGGCGACATGGTCACCATGACCCTGATCCAGGGCGTGTTGAACACCTTCGTCATCTTCCTGTCGCGAATTGTCGGCCGCACCATCGACGCCGCCATCAGCGGTAATCGCGAAGGCGGTCCCGGCCTTGCCTATTACGGCATCGTGTTCGCGCTCGACCTTGTGTTCGGCATGCTGGCGCAGGTCGTGGTGATGTGGTTCAGCCGCCATCGCGAATTCCGGGCAGATGCGGGCGGCGCCCGCCTGGCAGGCAAGCCCAAGATGATCGCGGCCTTGCAGAAGTTGGGCCAGAACCAGGGACTGAACACCCTGCCCAGCGCGGTGAAGGCGTTCGGCATCTCCGGCGGCATTGCCCATGGCTTGCGCGGCTTGTTCATGAGCCATCCGCCGCTGGAAGTACGGATCGCGCGCCTGCGCGAAACGCAGATCGAAGCCTGAGGCTTCGCGGTAAACGGATTCGGCTGGCGCGTCAGCCGAATTCGTAGTTCATCGTGGCGCTGGGCGGGGCAAGGAAATTGCCCTGCACCAGGTCCACGCCGATCGAGAACAGCACTGTCATCGAGGCAGCGTCCGACACGAATTCGGCGATGGTCTGCTTGCCGAGCTTGCGCGCCTCGTTGACGAATTCGCGAACTTTCTTCTGGTTATCGGTGTTCTTGGCCAGGTCGGCGATGAAGCCGCGGTCGATCTTGAGTATCGCCGGATCGAAGTGCGCCAGCATCTGGAAGGAGTTGAGGCTGGTGCCGAATTGTTCCAGGCACAGGCGGCAGCCGAAGCTTGCGACGATCTTCTGGAATGCCTGCAGCGGGCGCAGGTGCGTGTAGATCTTCGACTCCGGCAACTGCAGCACCAGGTGCGCGCCAGGCACCGAATGCGCCTTCAGCTGGGACCCGATGTAGTTGTGCAGGTCGCCCTCCACCAGCGATGACGGCGCCACCTTGACGAACAGCGTGGTGTCCTTGCCTGCGCGGCGACGCTCGCCCAGCAGGCTGATGGTGCGGCCGATCACCCAGCGATCGAGGTCCACCAGCATGCCGTGTTCTTCGGCGATGGGCATGAACTGGTCGGGCGCGACGATTTCGCCGGTCGGCGCCTTCATGCGCAGCAGAACTTCGTAGTTCTCGTTCGGATCGCCGGTCAGGCTGATCATCGGCTGGAAGTTGAGCACGAACTGGTCTTCGCGCAGCGCTTCCTTGATGCGTTCCACCCAGGCCTGGATACGGTCTTCCTCGGCGCGATCGCGCGCGGCCGGATCGAATATCTCGATGCGGTTGCCACCCACGCCCTGCGCGGACTGAAGGCACTGGCTGGCCTTGGCCATCACCTGCGGCAGGCTGGCGATCTTCTCGCCGATCTGCACGCCGCCGATGCTTACCGTCAGGGAAAGCGACTGCTTTCCGACTTCCAGGATGTGGCCGTCGAACGCGGCGCGGATGCGCTCGGCGATTTCCTCGGTCTGCTTGTGGTCGTGGCGACGGCATAGCACGGCAAAGCTGTGGTCGCTGAAGCGCGCTGGCGCGACATCGCCCTGCATTGCCGTCTGCAGGCGCGCCGCAATCTGCTTGAGCAGTTCGTCGGCGTGGGCCAGCCCGATTTCACCCAGGCGATTTTCGTAATTGTCCGGTTCGACCAGCAGCAGGCTTTGCGCGCCCTTGCCGTCGGCGGCAGTGGCCACGGCGGCTTCCACTTCGGTCATGAAGTGCTGGCGGTTGAACAATTCGGTAACCGGGTCGCGCTGGCGCAGCGTATCGAGCTCGCGGACCATGTTGGCGTCCACGGTCTGCTGGCGGAACACGATCTGCAGGCAGGGCTCGCCCTCATAGGTGGCCGAGGTGAACTCCATCGACGCGTCGAACTCGCTGCCGTCGGCGCGCTGGGCGCGGATGGGAAGCTGCCGGGGCGGCGATTCGCCCTTGTCTATGCGCTTGAGCAGCGCCTTGAAGGCATCGGCGCCTTCGGGAGAGATCAGGTCGAGGATGGACAGGCCTTCGATGTCGTCGAAGACCTCGAAGCCGAACATTTCCAGGTAGGCCTCGTTGGCGCGGATGTGCATGCCCTCGTGCACGTAGGCGATCGGGTCGCGGGACGACGAGATCAATGCGTCGCAGCGACGCTCGGTCTCGCGCAACGCCGCTTCCAGGTGGCGCAGGCCGCGCCGGCCCAGCAGCGACTGGAATTCGTTGCGGACGATGAACTGCAGGTGTTCCGGCCTCGATCGAAGGGCCACGTCGCGCGCGCCTGCGGCGATGCCTGCAAGCACGGTGGTCTCGTCCAGGGTGTCGGCGGTGGCCAACACCGGGATGTCCTTGCCGGTAGATTCGACGCGGCGCGCGACGTCGGCGAAGGGGATGTACTTCGCTTCGGTGCGGGCAAGCACCATGTCGATGGCCTGCGTGGCAAGCAGGTGGTCGAGGTCGTCCAGCGACTCCGGTCGTTGCGGACGGATCGCCATGCCGCCATTGCGCAGCATGCTGATCAACTGCTCGGCGTCTTCCAGCTGGTCTTCAACCAAAAGCAGGCGGATGACCGCATCCTGCTGTGCCATCAATGGCACTCCTTATTCTTCAATGACTTATAGATGTAGCTTAAAACGATACCAGAACTCTTTATGTGAAAGCCATCACAGCGGAGTCTTGCCCGGGGCCCCTGCAACCTCGCGCACCAGCCGGGGCACGAGGTATCCCGGCAATATCGACTGTAACTCCGAATGCAGCGCGCGGGCGTGTCCGTCGTCAACTTCGAAATGGGCCACGCCTGCGACCCGGTCGAGCTGGTGCAGGTAATAGGGCAACACGCCGGCGTCGAACAAAGTCTCGGAAAGCCGCGCCAGGGCCGGCGCGTCGTCGTTGACTCCGCGCAGAAGGACCGACTGGTTGAGGAGGACCGCGCCGGTTTCGCGAAGACGGCGCAGGGCCTGCGCGACGCTGGCGTCGATCTCGTTGGCATGGTTGGCGTGGATGACGATGGCCACCGGCCATGGCAGGCCGCGCAGCCAGTCGAGCAGCGCGTCGTCGACCCGTTCGGGCAGCACCACGGGAAGCCGGGTGTGCAGGCGCAGCCGACGCAGGCCAGGGATGTCGCGCAGCGCGTCGGTCAGCTCGGCCAGCTTGCCGGTGGACAGCGACAAGGGGTCGCCGCCTGACAGCAACAGCTCGGTGATGGACGGATCTGCGCGCAGGAAATCGATCGCCGTCTGCCAATGGTTCGCCGCCGCGGTCTGCTCGGCATAGGGAAAATGCCGACGGAAGCAGTATCGGCAGTGCACCGCGCAGCTGCCGGTCGCGACCAGCAAGGCGCGCCCCTGGTATTTGTGCAGGATGCCCGTGCCCGCGTTGGCAGCAGCATCGCCCACCGCATCGTGGTCGAAACCAGGCACGATCCGGTCTTCATCGTCGAGCGGCAGGACCTGGCGCAACAAGGGATCGGCCGGGTCGCCGTGACGCATGCGCATCGCAAAATCGCGCGGCACGCGCAGCGGGAATTGCGCCTGTGCTGCGGTCGATAGCCCCGCGGCCAGGTGCGGCATGCCAAGAAGTTCGAGCAACTCGACCGGGTCCCGAATGGCGTCGCGCCAAGCCTGCCGCCAATCCGTGACAGGTCGCTGCGGGGCGATCACGCCGTCCCGTGGGGGTGGGGCGGGTTGGGCTGGGGAGGAGTGTGCGGGTATCATAGGGAGCTCGGCGCCAGGCAATCGCCTGCAATGTCCCCATTTTAGCTGGCCAGCCCGGCAGCACGGATTCTTTTTGGAGTGTAGAGATGGCCTCTTACGGCATGAACGACGTCAAGCCCGGTTCGAAGATCCTGGTCAATCGCGAACCGTGCGTCATCACCGAGGCCGAGTACGTGAAGCCGGGCAAGGGCCAGGCCTTCACCCGCATCAAGTTCCGCAACATCAAGAATGGCCGCGTGGTCGAAATGACCATGAAGGCGACCGACTCGCTGGAAGCGGCCGACGTGATGGATACCGACATGCAGTTCCTGTATGCCGATGGCGAGTATTGGCACTTCATGCAGACCGAGAGCTTTGAACAGGTTCAGGCCGAGAAGGCTGCGGTCGGCGATGCCTGGCAGTGGCTCAAGGGCGAAGAGAATTGCGTGGTGACCTTGTGGAACGGCCAGCCGATCGCCGTGCAGCCGCCGAATTTCGTCGAGCTGAAGATCGTCGAAACCGACCCGGGCGTGCGTGGCGATACCTCGGGCGGCGGCGGCAAGCCGGCCAAGCTCGAAACCGGCGCGACGGTCCGCGTGCCCTTGTTCGTGGGCCAGGAAGAGATCATCAAGGTCGACACCCGATCCGGTGAATACGTCGGCAGGGTGAAATAAGCCCGCCGATGAGCGCTGACCCCCGGCAGCCCTGCGACCAGTTGATCGAAGCCGGCTGGATCGTTCCAGTCGTTCCGCACGGCGTCGTGCTGGAAGACCACGCGCTGGTGATCGACGGCGACCGGATCACCGCTGTGCTTCCGCGCGCCGAGGCGCATGCACGCTACGCGCCACGCACCATCACCTCGCGTTCCGAGTCCGTGCTCATCCCGGGCCTCGTCAACGCGCACACGCACAATCCGATGACGCTGATGCGCGGCGTCGCCGACGACCTGCCGCTGATGCCCTGGCTGACCGAACACGTCTGGCCGATCGAGGCGGCGGTGATGAGCCCGGCCTACATCGCCGACGGCGTGGAACTGGCCGTGGCGGAAATGCTTCGCGGCGGCACCACCTGCTGCAACGAAAACTATTTCTTCCCCGACATGCAGGCGGCGACCTATCGTCGGCTTGGCTTCCGGGCGGTGGTTGGAATTCCCTTCATCGAGTTTCCCTCGGCCTGGGCCGGCAGCGCCGCCGAGTATTTCGACAAGGGCCTGGAAGTCCACGACAACTACCGGCGCGACCCGCTGGTCAGCCTGAGCTTCGCGCCGCATGCGCCGTATACGGTGAACGACGACAGTTTCGAGCGCATCCGCATGCTGGCCGAGCAGCTGGACCTGCCCGTGCATTGCCACGTGCACGAGACCGCACAGGAAATCGAAGACTCCCTGAAGCAGTACGGCCAGCGCCCACTCGCGCGAATGGACCGGCTTGGCCTGGTCAACGAGCGCCTGATCGCGGTGCACATGACCCAGCTGACCGACGCCGAAATCGCGCAGTGTGCGGAGCGCGGCGTGTCGGTGGCGCATTGCCCGCAGTCCAACCTGAAACTGGCTTCGGGCTTCAGTCCGATCGAAAAATTGCGCCGCGCGGGCGTCAACATCGCCATCGGCACCGACGGCTGCGCCAGCAACAACGACCTGGACATGTTCGACGAGATGCGCTGCGCCGCGTTGCTGGCCAAGGGTGTATCAGGTGATGCGACGGCGATGGATGCCGCCAGCACCTTGCACGCGGCGACGATGGGCGGTGCCCGGGCCATTGGCCTGGGCGACCGGATCGGCTCGCTTGAAATCGGCAAGCAGGCAGATATCACTTGCGTGGCTTTGGATGCGCTGGAAACCCAGCCGCTGTACCACGCTGTGTCGCAGCTGATTTATTCCGCTGGCCGCCAGCAGGTGACCGATGTCTGGATAGCGGGACAGCGCAAGCTGGCCGACGGCATGCTGGTGGACATGGATATTCCCGGCCTGCTTGCACGCACCCGCCAATGGCAACAACGCATCGCCGCCGTACGGAGCCCGCAATGAACCAGGAAAACGTCAGGCAAGCCGAGATCGAGCGCTTCGGTGCGCTTGCACGTCGCTGGTGGGATCCGAATGGACCCCAGCGGCCCCTGCACGAGCTCAATCCGGCGCGACTGGCCTATGTGTCCGAGCGCATTCGCCTGGGCGGGGCGGATGTACTCGACGTGGGTTGTGGTGCGGGCTTGTTGAGCGAAGCAATGGCGCGGGAAGGCGCGCGTGTCGTCGCGCTCGACCTTGCGCCCGAACTGATCGATGTTGCCCGCCTGCACTTGCTGGAATCGGGACTGCAGGTGGATTACCGGCTGGTGTCCGTCGAGGAACTCGCCGCGCAAGCGCCTGGCTCCTTCGATGCGATCACCTGCATGGAATTGCTCGAACATGTTCCCGACCCCGGCTCGGTGTTACGCGCCTGCGCGGCCTTGCTCAGGCCGGGCGGGAGACTTTTCGTCTCGACCTTGAATCGCACGCCGCTGGCCTTCGCCGTGGCTATTGTCGGCGCCGAATACCTGGCCGGCCTGCTGCCCAAGGGTACCCACGATTACAAGAGCTTCATCAAGCCGGCGGAATTGTCGGCCTGGTTGCGCGACGCCGGCTTCGAACTGGAAGACGTCAGCGGCCTTGCCTACGACCCGATCCGGCGCAAGGCCTGGGTCAACCGGCGCACCGACATCAATTACCTTGCGTGCGCGTTGAAGCCATGACTATCACGGGCATCAAGCCCTTGGTGCTGTTCGACCTGGACGGCACCCTGGTGGACAGCGCGGTCGACTTGTTGAACGCACTCAACGTGATTGCCGCCCGCGAGGGCATCGCTGCCTTGCCGCTGGCCGCAATTCGCCCCGTCGTATCGAAGGGTGCGCGCGCCATGCTTGCGGTCGCGTTTCCCGAGCGCAGCGCCGAACAACGCGAGTTGTTGTGGCAGCCCTTCCTGGATGTTTATGCCGAGGCGGTGGCCACGCACAGCACGCCGTTCGACGGCGTGGCGGACGTGTTGCAGGCCATCGAGGCAGCGGGTTCGCGCTGGGGCATCGTCACCAACAAGCCGCATTACCTTGCCGTTGGCGTGGTCGCCAGCATGGGCTGGGCGCAGCGCAGCGCCATCCTGATCGGTGGCGACAGCCTGCCGCGCAAGAAGCCCGACCCGGACCAGTTGTTCCATGCCTGCGAAATTCTCGGCCGCGCGCCGGCCGATTGCGTCTACGTGGGAGACGACGAGCGCGACATCCTCGCGGCGCGCAATGCCGGCATGAAGTCCGTAGCAGCCTTGTGGGGCTACCGGCAGGACCACGAGGACCCGAGGCAGTGGCAGGCGGACGCCTACGCCGAACAGCCCATCGACATGATGCGTCCGGGCATCCTGGGCGGCTGAGATGGACGGCAAGTCGCACGACGCCGCCGCGCATTTCGTTGGCAAGTGGCTGCAACGCGAACCCGAGATGGTGTTCGCTGAAGTCTTTTGTCCCGCGGCCGACAAGCCGGCCTTCCGTGCCTGGGGCGCGTTGCTGCATGAACTTCGGGAGTCGTTGTTCGAACTCAGCGACCCGGGCGTGGCGCGCATCAAGACCGCCTGGTGGGCCGAGGAATTGATCGGGCTGGGGCAGG
>JAPLSI010000056.1:0-3699 GCA_026398715.1 Gammaproteobacteria bacterium | reverse complement strand
ATGGCCCATGACGCCGACCCGCTGCGCGCGGCGAATACCGATGACGCCGTGGCGGCGCTGATGCCGCTGGCGAATGCGGTGGTGCAGGTCGAAACCGGATTGTTTTCCGCGCGCGAATCGGCCGAGGCGAGTCGCAGCCTGGCCATCCACTGGTTGTTGCAGCGGTTGCCGGAAGGACTCGCCAGCGAGGACCAGGCGCGCATTCCGATGCACCTGTTCGCGCGCCATGGCGTCACTGCTGCGGACCTGCCGACCGCGAAGGCGCAAGCCTTGCTGCGCGACTGGGCGGGCGAGTTGGCTTCGGCCTTGCCGCCTGTCGTGCCAGGCGCGTCCCTGGTCCGACGTGCGCGTTCGCGCTTCGATGACGCCCGCCTGCGCCGACTGGCCGGTGGCAAGCCGTTTGGTCCGCCACCGCCTCCAGCCACTCTCTGGCGCGCCTGGCGCGCCGCACGACAATCCTGAACCGTGGGCCGGTGGTTGACGTACCCTGCACAAGCCCCCATCTATCCTGTTCACCACCCCCACTGCGAACCTGCCCATGGCCCCGATTACTGAGAACCTCGCGCGCGTGATGCCCGACATCGCCAATGAGGCGCGTCCCGCGGTTGCCGGCCTGCTCGACTGGGTGGGCATGGGCGAGATCGAAATCCCCGTGGCCATCGCCGATGCCGCGGGTGCCATCCACACCAGTGGCGCACGGGTGAATGCCTTCGTAAATCTCAACCGCGCCGACGTGCGCGGCATCCACATGTCGCGCCTCTACCTGCACGTGGACCGGGCGCTCGGCGCCGAACCGCTTTCGCCCTGCAGCTTGCGCCGCCTGCTGAAGGACTTCCTCGATTCGCACGCCGACCTGTCGGACCGCGCGATGGTGCAGGTGCACTTCGACTACCTGGTGCGTCGCCCGGCCCTGGTAAGCGACAACACCGGCTGGAAATCCTACCCGGTCAGCGTGACTGCCGTGCTCGATCGCGGGCAATTCTCGCTGGAAGTGGGCGTGCAGGCGGCTTACTCGAGCACCTGTCCGTGTTCGGCGGCGCTGGCGCGCCAGCTGATCCAGGAAAACTTCGTGGGCGAGTTCCCGGCCGGCACGCCGCTCGACCACGCTGCCGTCCTGCAATGGCTGGGCAGCGAGCAGGGCATCAACGCCACGCCGCACAGCCAGCGCAGTACGGCCGAAGTGAAGGCCAGGCTCGCCCCGTCGTTCCAGAACCTGCCTTTCATCGAAATCGTCGACCGCATCGAAGCCGCGCTGAAGACGCCGGTGCAAACGGCGGTGAAGCGCGAAGACGAGCAAGCCTTTGCCCGGCTCAATGGACAGAACCTGATGTTTTGCGAAGACGCCGCGCGCCGGATGCAGAAGGCGCTGGACGAAGACGACCGCATCAGCGACTTCTGGGTGCGCGCGTCGCATTTCGAAAGCCTGCACCCGCACAACGCGGTTGCCGTGGCCACGAAGGGTGTCGTCGGCGGTTACAGCTCGACGCCCTGAATCTAGGCTCACTCGCTAACGCAAAGCTAACAAGGCCGGGAGTTCCCGGCCTTCGTTGTTATTCGGGCAGCTGATCGGTCAGACTGCGCGCAATAACCGGTCCCCACCCGGGCGAGGGGTGCGCATGAATTGGGTGCTTGCGTTTGTCGCTGCGATCATCGGCGCCGGCATGGCCGAGAGCCGGAATCTTTTTGGCGCGGCCGTGGCCTTCGTCGTGGTGATGATGATGTTCGCGCAGGGCCGGCTTCGTCGCGACGCAGACGCATCGGCGCGCGAAATCTCCGCGCTGAAGGCGAGGGTGGCATCTTTGCTTGCCGCCAGGCCCGATGCCGCTTCGTCGGCAGCCGAGCCCAGTCGTGGCGAATCGCCCCAAGTGCAAGGCGTGCCGGTCACTGAGCCGGCCGAACTTCCGACCGCGGTTGCAAGTCCCATCCCGGGCCAGCCCCCCATCGCGGCCGACGCCGCCCGGCCGGCACCGACGCCGCCACCGCTTCCGGAAGCGCTTCGATCGGTTCGGGAAGCGGCGCAGCCTGCGCCCGCACCGGCACAGTCCGCATCGCCACGCACACCGGCCGAACCTTCGTGGGACGCGAAGCTGGCAGCGAGCGTCAAGCGTTGGTTCACCGAAGGCAACGTGCCGGTGAAGATCGGCGTGCTGGTGTTGTTGTTCGGCGTCGGCGCGGCACTGAAACTTGCGGTCGAGAAGGGCTACTTCTCGCTGTCCATCGAAGCGCGGCTGATCGTGATCGCCGTCGCCGCCCTCGCCGGACTGGCGTTGGGTTGGCGCGAGCGCGTCCGCAAGCCGGCCTTCGGGCTCAGCCTGCAAGGCGGTGCGATCGGCGTGCTGCTGTTGACCGTCTTCGCCGCCTATCGGCTTTATTCCCTGCTGCCTTCCGGACTCGCGTTTGCGCTGGTGGTGGTGTTGGTCGCAGGATCGGCGGCGCTGTCGTTGTTGCAGAAGAACATGTCGCTGGCCGTGCTCGGCTTCCTTGGTGGTTACCTGGCGCCGGTCATCATTTCGACCGGCAGCGCCAACCACGTAGCGCTGTTCACCTACTACGCGGTCTTGAACGCCGCCGTGTTCGCCATTTCCTGGCGGCAGAGCTGGCGCCTGCTGAACCTGATGGGCTTCGCCTTCACCTTCGGCGTCGGCACGGCCTGGGGCAAGGCGTACTACCGGCCTGAGTTGTTCGCCACGGTCGAACCGTTCCTGATCCTGTTCTTCGTCTTCTACATCCTGATCGGGTTGATGTACGTCCTGCGCCAGACCGAACATCGCCGGCCCTGGGTGGATGGCACGCTGGTTTTCGGCACGCCGTTGGTCGCGTTTCCGCTGCAGGCCGCGATGCTCAAGCACGATCGCATTGGCATGGCCTTCAGCGCACTGGCCGTGGCGCTGGTGTACGCGGGCCTGGTCGCGTGGCTGCGCAATCGCCGCGGCGAGCGCCTGCTGACCGAAGCCTATGCCGCGCTCGCGCTGGGCTTCGCGACACTGGCGGTGCCGCTGGCCTTCAGTGCAAGCACCACGGCCAGCGTCTGGGCGCTGGAAGGTGCGGGCGTGGCCTGGCTCGGCTTGCGCCAGGACCGCAAATTTCCCTGGCTGGCTGGTCTGGCCTTGCAGTGGCTCGCCGCCGGCGCCTACGTGCTGAGTCTGTCGAAGGGCACGGCGCCGTCGCAGTTGGACGCGATGGTCCTGCTCAATGCGCAGTGGCTGGGCGCCGCCATCATTTCGTTTTCGGGTTTTGCATTGGCGCTGATCCACGATCGCCACCGTCCCGTGCTCGGGCTGCCTTTGATGCTGTTCGCCTGGGGCGTGCTGTGGTGGGCGGTTGGCGCGATCGGGCAACTGGACGAGGCCGGCCGAAGCACGCTCGGTGAATGGCCTTTCATCACTGTCTATCTCGCCATCTCTTCCATCGCCGGCAGTTTCCTTGCCGCTCGACTGTCCTGGCCTCGCTTGCGCTGGCTGGGCGTGCTGGTGGCGCTGTGCGGGTTCGGCCTCGTGCTGGCTGCGGACGGCGAATACGGTTCGCCGTTCGCGACGCAAACGCTGCCGGGCTGGCTCCTGTTCGCCATCGCGCAGGGGTATGCGTTGTGGCAGGGCAGGGACGATGAAACCCAGGCGTTGCCGATACTGCACCTTTCAGTCCTGTGGTCGCTGGCGCTGGGCCTGACGATGCAGTCGAAGGATTTCATGGACGCGCAGC
>JAPLSI010000055.1 GCA_026398715.1 Gammaproteobacteria bacterium | reverse complement strand
CGCGCAGGGCCTGGTGCAGCGCGTGCGCATCGGCGAACTCGCGCACCTTCATGCGTTTGCGCAGCTTGCCCAGCAGCTCAGTGGTGGCGGTGACGCCGACATCGGCGCTGATCAGCGCGGTTTCGATTTCGTCCAGCAGGTCGTCGTCTAGGCGCGGATTGCCCGAGAACAAGCCGCCCAGGCTGCGCGCCAGCAGGCTGCTGCCCAGGGTCTCGCGCACGGCCTCGCGGGCCTGGGCCTTTTCGGCTTCGATGCGCGCGGCTTTTTCGGCCTGGAAATCGGTGAAGGCGCGGGCCAGGTCGTCGGGGCTGAATCCGGTGCGCACCGGCGCCTCGGCCGGCGCGGGGGTCGCCGACGCAGGCGGAGGGGTCGCGCTAGGCGCCGGAACCGGCTTTTTCTTGAGGAAATCGAACATCGCCAGCCAAATTGGGGACAATGCGCGAATGTTATCACTCGCCCCCCGTGCCTCCCGATGAACAGGCCGCCGCCCGGACAGGTCCGGATCATCGCTGGAAACCTTCGCGGGTCGAAGCTGCCGGTGCCCGACCTGGCGGGCCTGCGCCCGAGCAGCGACCGGGTGCGGGAGACCTTGTTCAACTGGCTGCAGAACGAGGTTTCGGGGCGCCGGGTGCTGGATCTTTTCGCCGGCTCCGGGGCACTGGGCTTTGAATCGGCATCGCGCGGCGCGGCGGAGGTCTGGATGCTGGAGCGCGATCCGCGCCAGGCGCAGTCCCTGGCCGACAGCGCCCGCCGACTGAAGACGGAAAACGTGCACGTACTGTGCAGCGACGCGATGCGCTGGTTGGCTCAGCCGCCCCCGGGCCGCTTCGACCTGGTGTTCCTGGATCCGCCATTCTCGGCGGGCCTTTGGGATGCGGCGGCCCGGGCCTTACAGCCCGTTCTCGCCGACCGGGCCTGGGTGTATGTGGAGATGGCTGCTGCGGCCCCGTTCACGGCGCCCGCGGGATGGACCCTGCACAGGGAAGGCAAGACGCGCGAGGTCAGGCACCAGCTGTTCCGGACTCAAAGCTGAACTGGGCGCTGCTACACTAGGCAGTAGTTTCCACGGGCCAGGAATCGTGCAGGCATGACCGCGTCGCGCAACCGGATCGCCGTTTATCCAGGCACCTTCGACCCGATCACCAACGGGCACGTGGACCTGGTCAGCCGGGCCTCGAACCTGTTCGACAAGATCATCGTGGGCGTCGCCGAAAGCCCGGGCAAAAGCCCCGCGCTGCCGCTGGCCGAGCGCGTCGCGCTTACCCGCACGGCGTTGGCGGAAATTCCCAATGTCGAGGTGCGCGGGTTCGATTCGCTGCTGGCGCATTTCGTGCACGAGGTCGGGGCCGGCGTGCTGCTGCGCGGTTTGCGCGCGGTGTCGGATTTCGAATACGAGTTCCAGCTGGCCAGCATGAACCGCCACCTCATCCCCGATGTCGAGACCCTGTTCCTGACGCCGGCCGAGCAACACAGTTTCCTGTCGTCCACCCTGGTGCGTGAGATCGCGCGCCTGGGCGGTGATGTTTCCGGTTTCGTCCACCCCGATGTCGCAGCCGCTTTGTCTGCACGCTGGGGCCATCGTTCCAAGTAAGTAATTCCATCCTGCTCGCGAGGTTGCCATGTCCCGTTTACTGATCGCCTTTTTCGCCCTTGCCTTCGGCTTCGTGCTGACCGCCTGCCAGTCGCCGGATGACGAAGAAAGTCCCGCTGCCGAGGCCGCCAAGGCTCCGCTGCCGCCGCTGGTCGCGCCGACCACCACCGCCGACAAGGATTGGGTGCCGTACCTGCAGCAGGTCGTGTCGCGCAACATGGCCGGCGTGACCGACCGCGTGTCGCCGTACTACCTGCCCGCCAACAGCACCGAGCCGACGCCCGGGGATTCCGACGGCCGCAGCAAGTACGACCGCCAGCTGGAAAACGTCAACACTGTCATCTCGCGCACCGTGTTGCCGGGCAACATGCTGGCCTTTGGCTCGCCAGACAGTACGAAGATGGCTGACCTGATCGTCGCGGCATTCACCGGTGGCCAACCCGACGCGATGAAGGGCTCGCAGGTCCTGTTCATCGGCAAGGCCGAAGACAACGCCCGCGTGCAGGCGGCGGTGGAAGCGGTTGGCGCCAAGTACATCTTCGTCGAAGCAAAATAAGACTTTCCAAGCTTGAG
The DNA here is from genome assembly GCA_026398715.1 of Gammaproteobacteria bacterium. Next base: position 1,088 of record JAPLSI010000055.1, on the reverse strand, counting down.
GCGGCCCTGGTAATCGGGGCCGCCCGGATTCCGCCATGGCGTTGCGCATCAATGAGCTCTGCATCAATTGCGACGTCTGCGAGCCAGCCTGTCCCAACCAGGCCATCACCCAGGGCGAGACGATCTACGTGATTCACCCGTCCCGGTGCACCGAGTGCGTCGGGCATTTCGACGAACCGCAATGCGTCATCGTCTGCCCGGTCGAATGCATCGACAAGGATCCGGCATTTCCGGAAACCGAGGGCCAGCTTCGGGCCAAGCTGCTCTTGCTGCTGCAGGAAACCACATGATCCGATTGATGCTGGTCGTCGCCTTGCTCTTTTCGCCCCTGCTGCCGGCGAAGGAACCGCAGTCCACGCAACGGCCGCCGGGCGCGGTGATTTCTTCGGGCAACCACCTGGCCACGGATGCAGGGCACGAGATCCTGGCGAAGGGCGGCAACGCCTTCGATGCAGCAGTGGCCGTCTCGGCCGCATTGTCGGTGGTGGAGCCGACCAGTTCGGGCATCGGCGGTGGCGGGTTCTTCCTGCTGCGCGACGCGCGCACCGGCAAGGATGTTTTCGTGGACGCGCGCGAGACCGCGCCTGCCTCGGCATCGCCGGCGATGTATCTGGACGCCAGCGGCAAGCTCGACCGCGACAAGGCTGAGAACGGCCCGACCTCGGCCGGCATTCCCGGCCTGCCCGCGGCCCTGGTGCACGTGGCCGCGAAATACGGGCGCCTGCCTCTTTCGGTATCGCTGGCGCCGGCGATCCGGTTGGCGCGCGACGGCTTCGAGATCTATCCGCGCATTGCCAGCTATTACGAAGAGCGCCGCGAGGTGATGGAGCGCTTCACGGGCACGCGCAAGGTGTACCTTGCTGACGGCGATCCGCCGGAAGTGGGCGAGATATTGCGGCAGCCTGAACTCGCGCGCACGCTGGAACTTCTGGCGAAGAAAGGCTTCGATGGTTTCTATCGCGGCCAGATCGCCAACGCGATGGTGAAGGACGTGAACAAGTACGGCGGCGCCTGGACGCATGCCGACCTGTCGTCCTACACCGTGTAGGTTGTCTAGATGTTAAGATTGTGGTTTAGGGAATGTGTGT
>JAPLSI010000193.1 GCA_026398715.1 Gammaproteobacteria bacterium | reverse complement strand
ATGAGGTCCTCGCGCGTTTGCGGTTCGCCGGAAAACGCCAGGCTCAGGCGTTCGAGCCATGAGCGGCGTTCCGGCGGGTGACTGTCTGGTTCTTCGGACATGAGTGGGCTTGCGACGCCGGACTTCGGCGGGATGTCAGTTTATCAGGTTGTGGCCAGGAGTCTGGAGCAAGGGTCCTGGAGCAACTAGTCGGCTTCGTCGCCGTACGGGTCTTCATAGCCCAGGCCGGCCAGGATCTCGCGCTCGAGCAGTTCCATGGCTTCGGCCTCGCGCACATCCTCGTGGTCCAGGCCCAGCAGGTGCAGCACGCCGTGCACGGTCAGGTGTGCGTAGTGGGCGTTCAGTGGCTTGCCTTGTTCTTGCGCCTCGCGTTCGACCACTGGCGCGCAGATGACCAGGTCGCCCAGCAGCGGCATTGGCATGTGCACGCCTTCGGGCAGTTCAGCGGGAAAGCTGAGCACGTTGGTCGGCTTGTCCTTGCCGCGGTAGTGCCGGTTGAGCGAAAGCCCTTCCTTGCTGTCCACCACGCGAATGGCCAGGTCGGCCTTCAGGATGCGTCCCTCGCAGGCCGCCGCCGCCCAGCGCTTGAAACTGCTAGCGGAAGGAATGCCGGTGCGCGGCAATCCGTAACTGACGCTCACGTCCAACTGGATCGGGCCACGGGTCATGGGGCCATTCTACGTCAGCTTTCGTGGTCCAGGCGACCGTCGCGCGCGTCGTAGGCCTCCACGATCCGCGCCACCAGTGGGTGGCGGACCACGTCGCGGGCGGTGAAAAAGGTGAAGCTGATGCCGGGCACGCCGCGCAGGACGTCGAGGGCGTCGTTCAGGCCCGATTTCTGGTGCTTGGGCAGGTCCACCTGCGACAGGTCGCCGGTGATGACGGCGGTCGAGCCGTAACCGATGCGGGTCAGGAACATCTTCATCTGCTCGATGCTGGTGTTCTGCGCTTCGTCCAGGATGACATAGGCGTCGTTCAGCGTGCGGCCGCGCATGTACGCCAGCGGTGCGATCTCGATGACCTGGCGCTCGATCAGCTTGGCGACCTTCTCCACGCCCAGCATTTCATAAAGCGCGTCGTACAGCGGGCGCAGGTACGGATCGACCTTTTGTGACAGGTCGCCGGGCAGGAAGCCGAGTTTTTCGCCGGCTTCGACCGCAGGGCGCACCAGCAGCAGTCGTTGCACGCGTGATTCGTTCAGGGCCTCGACCGCGCTCGCCACGGCCAGGAACGTCTTGCCCGTGCCTGCGGGACCGATGCCGAAATTGATGTCGTGCGTGGCGATCGCATGCAGGTACTTCGCCTGGTTGTCGCCGCGGCCTTTGACGTAGCCGCGCTTGACCTTGATGCTGATTTCCTGCGGCTCGTAGTCGTTGCGACCTGCTTCGCGCAGTCGCGCCACGTTGGCGGCGTTCATGCGCAGGTGGATCTTCTGCGGGTCGAGCGGTTCCGTACCGGCGTCCTCGTACAAGTTGCGTAGCAGGCTTTCGGTCGAACGCGCCGCATCGTCGGCGCCGGTCACCCGGAAGACGTTCGCGCGGTTGGCTATTTCCACGCCCAGGCGCGCCTCGATCTGGCGCAGGTGTTCGTCTAACGGCCCGGCCAGGTTGGCCAGGCGTTCGGCGTCATCGGGTTGCAGGGTGAAGTCGCGGTGGACGGTCTGCGTGATCATCGGATTGCCTGCGGTCAGGCGGCGACGTCGTCGGCAACCTGCACGCGGCCGCGCAGGGAGTTGGCCATCACCTCGGTGATCAGCACGTCCACGAATTGCCCGATCATGCGCGGATGGCCGGCGAAGTTGACGTAACGCATGTTTTCCGTGCGTCCGGTGAATTCACCCGGATCGCGAGTGCTGGTC
>JAPLSI010000175.1 GCA_026398715.1 Gammaproteobacteria bacterium | reverse complement strand
GTCTTCCTTGTGGAAGTGTTCGTCCAGGAATTTCCTGCGCATCGCCTCGCGGTCGGGATGGTCGGGCGCGATGCTCACCACGTCCACGGTGCGAAAGCCCTTTTCCCGCACGATCTCGTCGATATGGTGTTTGTACGCGGCCAGCACGGCCTCGTGGCTGGCGCCCGGCTCGAGGGCGGCGGTCGCCTGCCATTGCTCTAAGCGCACGCCGATCTTGCCCAGTTGCTCGGCAATGAATTCATGCGTGGACGTGGTCAGCATCGGATTCGCGGGATCGGTTTCCGAAAAGATACGCAGGCGGCTCATGGGCGCAACTTCCTCATCTCCAGTTCGCAGTTCAGCAGGAATTCGAAGGCTTCCAGGTGGCGCCGGGCCTCGGCCATGTCGCGGCCCCAGGCGTACATGCCGTGGCCCTCGATCAGGTAGCCCCACATGGTTCCGCGGTCGAGCAAGACATCCACCTGCGCGGCCAACGTGGGAATGCACTGGTTGTTCGCCAGTACCGGCACGTCCATTTCGGTGTCGTGGGTTTCCTGGCCACGGAAGGCCTTGATCAGCTCGTAATCCTCGAAACGCACATGGCCTGCGCCGGCGTACAGCCGCGAGGCCAGCGTTTGTGCAAGCGAATGCGTGTGCAGCACGCAGCCGACATCCGGCAGGCGCGCATACAACTGCGTGTGCAGCACGGTTTCGGCGGAAGGCTTCTGGCCTTCGTGCACGGCCTTGCCGGCGTAGTCCACCACCATGATGTCTTCAGGTTGCAGGCGGCCCTTGTCGCGGCCGGACACGGTTACCGCCACGTGCCTGTCATCCAGGCGCATGGAAAAATTGCTGCTGGTGGCGGGGGTCCAACCCAGCGCGGAAAGTTCGCGCGTGGCGGCGATGATCTCCCCGGCGAGGGTGGCGAGGCGGGCGCGGTCGTAGCTGGGCGTTTCCATGGCGCTAGTCTAGCGAATGCCGATTGCCGTCGCTGCGTGCCCCGGCTTGACCGCGATCAAGCCGTCTTCACGGCACGGGTTTACACTAGCGTTTTCCAGGAGCCTGCCATGAACGATATCCGTGATAACCGCCGTCGTTTCCTGCTGAAGGCCGCCGTGGCTGCCACCGCATTGCCGCTGCTGGGCCGGATGTCTGCCGTTCAGGCAGCGCCGCTGCCGAAGCTGCCGCTGACCAATCCGCAGGCCAAGGCCCTTAGCTACATCGAGGACGCCACCAAGACCAAGAACGCCGCCCACAAGCCGGGCAGCAGCTGCGCCAATTGCCAGTTCTTCACGGCAGCCACCGGCGCCTGCACGCTGTTCGCGGGCTTCAGCGTCGCACCGAAGGGCTGGTGCTCGGCCTGGGCCAAGAAAGCCGGCTGAGGCTTCGCCTTAGCTTTCTCTGCGCATGAGACGCCCGGCCGCTTAGAATCGCCGGGCCGGAAACGCGGGGCCATCTTCAGGGCTACCGGCAACACGCCCCGCGTCAGTCCTTGCAAGGGAATCGCGGATGGAACTGCTGATCTGGGTCGTCGTGGCGCTGGCCGTCGTGCAATTGCTGGCCCTGGTCGCGTTGTGGCGCCGGCAGTCGCAGTCCCGGCCGGGTGCCGAACTCGAAGCCCGGTTCAGCCAGCTGCTGTCCGATATCGACCGTGTCGAGCGCGGCGTACGCGAGGAGCACCGGATCGGGCGGGGTGAATCCCAGTCTGCTTTTGCCGGCTTCGACCAGCGCCTGGGCCAGTTCACCGAGCGCACGCAGGAGGGCCTCGCCAGCCTGCGACAGGCCTTGGCGGAAGACGCCCGGGCCGGCCGCAACGAAACCGGCGCCGGCCTGCAACGCTTCGAAGCCGCCCTGCAGCTGCGCCTGGAAAAACTGAACGAGACCACCGAGCGCCGCCTCGGCGAAGTGCGCCTTACCCTGGAAGGTCGCCTGTCGGAACTGCAGAAGGACAACGCTGCCAAGCTCGAGCAGATGCGCCAGACCGTGGACGAAAAGCTGCAATCCACGCTGGAAGCGCGCCTGGGCGAATCCTTCCGCATGGTCCAGCAGCAACTCGAGCAGGTGCAGCGCGGCCTGGGCGAGATGCAGTCGCTCGCCACCGGCGTCGGTGACCTGAAGCGCGTGCTCGGCAACGTCAAGACGCGCGGCATCTTCGGTGAAGTGCAGCTGGCCGCGATCCTGGAGCAAATGCTTACCGTCGACCAGTACGCCACCAACATCGCCACCGCGCCCGGCAGCAGCGAACGCGTCGAATTCGCCATCCGCTTGCCCGGCCACACCGATTCGGCGGAAAGCCCGGTCTGGTTGCCCATCGATGCCAAGTTTCCGCGCGAGGATTACGAGCGCCTGTTGGACGCGCAGGAAAACGCCGACCTCGAAGGCGCCATCCAGGCCGGCGCCGCGCTGGAACGGCGCATGCGCGACGAAGCGAAAAGCATCTCGACCAAATACGTCTCGCCGCCGCACACCGCCGACTTCGCCATCATGTTCCTGCCCACCGAAGGCCTGTATGCCGAAGTGCTGCGTCGCCCGGGCCTGGTGGAAGCCTTGCAACGCGACCATCGCATCGTGATCGCCGGCCCGACCACGCTGTCGGCCATCCTCAATTCGCTGCGCATGGGCTTCCGCACGCTGGCCATCGAAAAGCGTTCCAGCGAAGTCTGGCAGGTGCTGGGCGCGGTGCGCACCGAGTTCGGCAAGTTCGGCACGGTGCTGGACAAGGTGCGCAAGCAAATCGGCAACGTCAGCAATACGCTCGACGACACCAGCAAGCGCAGCCGTGCCATCGAGCGCAAGTTGCGCAGCGTGGAAGCCGCGACCGACGTGGATACGCGTGCGTTGCTGGGCGATGCGATTCCGCAGATCGGTTCCGATGCGGACGTGGATGCCGACCCCGAAAATGAAAACGGCGCGGAATGATCCGCGCCGTTTCCGGGTAACGCTTCAAACATTCGATCAGCTTTCGTGTTCCGTGCCGTTGTGCAGGTGGCTGCGCTGGCGGCTATACGCGAAGTAAACGATCAGGCCGATGACGGCCCAGGCGAGGAACAGCTTGATCGTGTACAGGCCGAGGCTGACGAAAAGCAAGGCGCAACCGGCCATCGCCAACGGTCCCACCACCCAGATGAAGGGCACCTTGAAGGCGCGCTTGCGTTCCGGCTGGCGGACGCGCAACAACATCACGCCCAGGGCGACGATGAAGAAGGCGAACAGCGTGCCCGAGTTGGAGATGTCGGCCAGCGCACCGACCGGGAACATCGCGGCGAACAGGGACACTGCCACGCCGGTGATGATGGTGACGGTGTGCGGCGTGTGGTAACGCGGATGCACGTTGGCCAGCATCTTGGGCATCAGGCCGTCGCGGGCCATGGTGAACAGGATGCGGGTCTGGCCGTAGATCATCATCAGCACGACCGAGGGCAGGGCGATGATGGCTGCAGCGGCGACCCAGTTGCCGATCTGGCCGTGGCCGAGTTCACGCAGCACGAAGGCCAGCGGTTCTTTCGACAGGGCCAGCGAACCACCCGGCTGCGCGCCGACCGCACCGACCGCCGCGTAGGCGACCAGCAGGTAGAACACGGTGCAGACCGCCAGCGAGCCAATCAGGCCGATCGGCACGTTGCGCTGCGGATCCTTGGTCTCTTCGGCCGCCGTGGACACGGCATCGAAGCCGACATAGGCGAAGAAGATGGACGCCGACGCACCGAGCACGCCGATGCCGGACAGCGGGGTGCCCCAGCCGTTGGGCATCATCGGCACGAAGTTGGCGCCGTTCGCGGCGGGCAGGGCAATGACCACGAAGGTGGTCAGCGCTACGACCTTCACCACCACCAGCACTGCGGTGAACTTCGCGCTCTTGGAGGTGCCGATCACCAGCAGCCAGGTCACCAACAACGAGACCAGGAAGGCGATCAGGTTGAACGAGCCCTTGGCGGCCGTGCCGTCAGGCAGGATCACCGGATCGTAGGGTCCTGCTGTCAACGCATGAGGTAGACCCATGCCGACGCTATGCAGGAAGCCATTGGCATAACCCGACCAACCCACGGCCACGGCGCCGGCGGCGACCGCGTATTCCAGGATCAGCGCCCAGCCGACCATCCAGGCGATGATCTCGCCGAGGACTGCGTACGAATACGTGTAGGCGGAACCCGAGACCGGGACCATCGATGCGATTTCGGCATAGACCAGCGCGGTCAGTGCGCAGACGGCGCCGGCGATGATGAAGCTGTACATCATGCCCGGACCGGCTTTTTCCGCGGCGACCGAGGTCAACACGAAGATGCCGGTGCCGATGATGGCGCCGATGCCGAGCATCATCAGCTGGAACCAGCCGAGCTGCCGCACCAGGCCCTTGCGTTCTGCCGTGGCGAGAATCTGGTCTAGTGGTTTGACGCGATCAAATAACATTGCCTTCCCCTGACGCGTGTAAGAGAACGCCAACCATCGCAGGTTGGCGCGTGTGAATTCAGCCGGGCCCACCCTGGGCCCAGACCCTCGGTAACATAAGCGAGACCGTCCCCACCGGCAAGCGCCCACGTCGCAGCCCACAGCGAGCCAACAATGAATGATCGAGCCATCCCGGCGCAGGAACAGGTGAGCCGCCTGCTGCAGGCCTTCACGGCAGCCCCTGCGGTCCTCGAGGTGCGCGACCAGTTCCTGCAGTTCGCCCGCGACCACATCGATTGCTGCGAACGCACATTGGCCGTCGGCCACTTCACCGGGTCGGCCTGGCTGGTTTCCGCCGACGGCGCGCGCGTGCTGCTGACCCATCACCGCAAGCTGAATCGCTGGCTGCAACTGGGCGGCCACGCCGATGGCGACGGAGACCTGTCCGCCGTCGCGCTGCGCGAAGCCGAGGAAGAATCGGGATTGTCGGCACTGACGCTCGAAGGCGGCATCTTCGACCTCGACCGCCACCTGATTCCCGCACGCGGCGACGA
>JAPLSI010000210.1 GCA_026398715.1 Gammaproteobacteria bacterium | reverse complement strand
CGGGTTCACCTGCTTGAACGCAAGCTCTTCCAACTCGGTTGCGAAGATGGACAGGCCCACGCGGCGGGCCAGCGGCGCATAGATGTCCAGCGTCTCGCGCGAGATGCGCAGGCGGGACTCTTCCGTCGGCATGAACTCGATCGTGCGCATGTTGTGCAGCCGGTCGGCCAGCTTCACGAGCAGCACGCGGATATCGCGCGTGGTGGCGAGGATGAACTTCTGGAAGTTCTCGGCCTGGATCAGTGCACGCGGCGAATTGCTGCCGGTGACTTTCGGCAGCTTGGTGACGCCATCAACGAGATCGGCGACATCCTGCCCGAACAGGCTGCGGATCTCGTCGACCGAGACATCGGTGTCCTCGACCACATCATGCAGCAGGCCGGCGATGATGGTGGACTGGTCGAGCTTGAGGTCGGTGAGCAGGCCCGCGACAGCGACCGGATGGGCAAAGTACGGATCGCCCGAATGGCGCAGCTGCTGGCCGTGCTTCATGACCGCGAAGACGTAGGCCTTGTTGAGCTCGTCTTCCTGCGCGTCTGGCTGGTACGCCTTGACCAGGTCGACCAGTTCGTTCTGACGCAGAAATTTGCGGCGCGGCTTCGCAGCGGCGGGAGGGGCCGTATCAGGCTTCTTGAAAGGGGCTACGGTGGATGGTTGCCCCATGCATTACGATCCCTAGAAACGCTCTTCGCGCGCCGACTCCAGCTCGACCTGATAGGCCTTGAGAACTTCTTCTTCCGACGAGGCCGGAGCGGCAGCCAGGGCGCGCTTGTCGGCTTCTTTTTCGGCTTCTTCGTTCGGACGGACTTCCTGCAGGTCGGCGACCAGGCTGTCGCGGATGGTTTCGAGATCAACCGTCTCGGCCGCGATTTCGCGCAGGGCGATGACCGGGTCCTTGTCGTTGTCGCGATCAATCGTGATGGGCGAGCCCTCGCGGATCACGCGGGCGCGGTGCGCAGCAAGCAGGACCAGGTTGAAGCGGTTCGGGACCTTTTCAACGCAGTCTTCAACCGTGACACGGGCCATGCGAGTCTCCTTTACGGGGCCGCTCCGTCTACAGGAAGCGGTTCGCGGACGCAACATAGGCGTTTCAGCGCAGTTTTGCCAGCAATTACCGGGAGTTCGGCCAGTTTAACCGTACCGGCCGCCCCTTGGCAGCAGGGATTTGACTTGAGGGGCCGGCCCCGGGCAGGACATAGCCATGCCAAAGCCTGCCCCCGTCTTCCCGCCCGAAGCCCCCAAGGACTGCCCGCTTTGCCCGCGACTACACGGGTTCATCGCGGCCAACCGGGCAGCACATCCGGAGTGGTTCAACGGGGCGGTGCCGTCGTTCGGAGAAGCCTCCGGCCGTTTGTTGATCGTGGGGCTGGCTCCCGGCCTGCAGGGGGCCAACCGGACAGGACGGCCATTCACGGGGGATTATGCGGGCGACCTGCTCTATTCGAGCCTGGACAAATTCGGGCTGTCGACAGGGACGTTCAAGGCGCGGCCGGACGATGGCCTGAAGCTCAAGGACGCAATGATCACCAATGCGGTGCGCTGCGTTCCGCCTGAGAACAAGCCGACCGGGGCCGAAATCCTGACCTGCCGGCCCTTCCTGATCTCCCGGATCGCGGCGATGCCGAAGCTGAAAGTCCTGCTGGCGCTGGGCCGGATCGCCCACGATTCAACGGTGCGGGCATTGGGCGGCAAGCCGTCAGCCAATGTCTTCGGCCACGCCCGACGGCACGTGCTGGAGGGACCAAATGGCCCCCTGATCCTTCACGACAGCTACCATTGCAGCCGATACAACACGAATACCGGCCGGCTGACCGAGGAGATGTTCCACAACGTCTTTGCCCGGATGCGGAAGGACCTGGACGGCTGACAGGCCGGTAGACTTCTGCGAGGTTTTCGCGTAATCGCGCCCGGCTCGCGGGTATAGCTCAATGGTAGAGCAGCAGCCTTCCAAGCTGAATACGAGGGTTCGATTCCCTTCAC
>JAPLSI010000217.1 GCA_026398715.1 Gammaproteobacteria bacterium | reverse complement strand
ACCACGTTCTCGCGCAGCAAGCGGAAGCGTGCCGAACGGTTGACGGTACCCGAAGTGACCATACAGCCGGCAATGGTGCCGATCTTGGTCGCCACGAACACGGTGCGGATCTCGGCCATACCGATGACTTCCTCGCGCTGCTCGGGAGCCAGCATGCCGGTCATCGCTGCCTTCACTTCATCCACGGCGTCGTAAATGATGTTGTAGTAGCGCAGATCAACCGCATTGCCTTCGGCCAGCTTGCGTGCGCCGGCGTCAGCCCGCACATTGAAGCCGATGATGACGGCCTTCGAAGCGATCGCCAAGTTGACGTCCGACTCGCTGATGCCACCCACCGCCGCGTGCACGATCTGCACCTTGACTTCGGGCGTCGACAGCTTGAGCAGCGAAGAAGACAGCGCTTCTTGCGAGCCTTGCACGTCGGACTTGATGATGATGCCCAGGGTCTGCACATCGCCGGCAGCCATGTCGGAGAACATATTCTCCAGCTTGGCGGCTTGCTGACGCGACAGCTTCACATCACGGTACTTGCCCGAACGGAAGGTAGCCACTTCACGGGCACGGCGCTCATCGGCCAGGACCATGAATTCGTCACCAGCTTGCGGCACCTCGGTCAGACCTTGGATTTCCACCGGGATGGAAGGACCAGCTTCGGAGCAAGCCTTGCCGTCTTCGTCCAACATGGCGCGAACACGACCGTAGGTCGAACCTGCCAGCACGACGTCGCCGCGCTTCAAGGTACCCGACTGAACCAGGATGGTTGCGACCGGGCCGCGGCCCTTGTCCAGCTTGGCTTCGATCACCAGGCCCTTGGCCATGGAGGCGACAGGCGCCTTCAGCTCCAACACTTCGGCTTGCAGCAGCACTTGCTCCAGCAATGCGTCCATGCCTTCGCCGGTCTTGGCCGAAACGGGCACGAAAGGTGTATCGCCACCGAAGTCTTCAGGCACAACGCCCTCAGCCACCAGCTCGCCCTTCAGGCGTTCGATATTGGCACCTTGCTTGTCGATCTTGTTCATCGCCACAACGATGGGCACGCCCGCCGCCTTGGCATGGTGGATCGCTTCCTTGGTCTGGGGCATCACGCCGTCGTCCGCCGCCACCACCAGGATGACGATGTCGGTAGCCGTGGCGCCGCGAGCACGCATGGCGGTAAACGCCGCGTGACCCGGAGTGTCCAGGAAGGTGATCATGCCGCGCGGGGTTTCCACGTGGTAGGCACCGATGTGCTGCGTGATGCCGCCGGCTTCGCCAGCAGCCACACGGGCACGGCGAACATAGTCCAGCAGCGAGGTCTTGCCGTGGTCAACGTGACCCATGACGGTGACCACCGGTGCGCGCGGCAAGGCTTCAGCCTGCTCTGCGGCAGCGCCCTCTTCCTCGAGGAAGGCGTCCGGATCATCCAGCTTGGCGGCGAAGGCCTTGTGACCCATTTCTTCGACCAAAATCATGGCCGTTTCTTGGTCCAACTGCTGGTTGATGGTGCACATCTGGCCCAGCTTCATCAAATGCTTGATGACTTCGGAAGCCTTGATGGACATCTTGTGTGCCAAATCGGCCACCGAGATGGTCTCAGGGATGTGAACCTCTTGCACCACTTGCTCGACCGGTGCCACGAAGTTGGACTGGCTCTGGCCGCGGTCATTGCGGTCATTGCCACGACGGCCACCCGCACCACCGCGGCTAGGCGCACGCCAGCCACCGGCGGAAGGACGTGCACCACCCGGTGCTGGCGTCGAACCCGGCTTGACGCCGCGCTTCTTGTCATCGGCCCAGCTGGACGACAACTTCTCGGACTTAACCGACTTCTTGTCACCCGGCTTGGCAGCCGTGGTCGTGCCAGGAGCCGCAGGGGCGCCGGGAGTACCAGGCTTCTTGTGGATCGTGCCCTTGATGCCTTCTTTCGGCGCTTCAACGGGCTTAGGCTCTTCCTTCTTGGCGATCATGACCTTTTTAGGGGCATTCATCATCGCGCGAATGGCAGCAGCCTCGGCCTCAGCGGCCTTGCGGCGGCGCTCGAGGTCGACTTGTTTTTGCTTCTCTTCCACACCCACGTCCACTGCCTTGACCACGCGCAGAGCGGGCTTGGCAGGTTCAGCGGCAGGCGCAGCGGCCACAGGGGCAGCAGCAGCGACAGGCGCAGCGGGCGCAGCAGCAGCTTCAGCAACCGGGGCTTGAGCCACAGCGGCAGGAGCAGGCGCAGCCACCACGGGTGCAGGTGCCGGGGCACGTGCAGCGGCAGCCGCCTTGTTGATGGCAGCGGCTTCGCGAGCAGCAGCCTCCGCCGTCTGGCGTGGCGGCTTCTTCGCAGCCTTGGCGGCAGCGGCTTGTTCGGCAGCCAGGTTCGCGGCAGCTTGCGCAGCCACGGCCTCAGCA
>JAPLSI010000145.1 GCA_026398715.1 Gammaproteobacteria bacterium | reverse complement strand
TCGTAGTAGGCGCGGGTGTTGGGCAGCAGGAATTCAGAAAGGGCCGCCGCCTGCGCCTGTACGGTTGCATGCAATGAAGACTCGAGCGGATTCGCGGCGACGGCCACGTTGCGGTTGACGTCGCCGCACGCGGCGAGCGTGTCTATAAGCGCGGCGTTGATCGCCTTCATCGTCGTCTTCAGCTCGCCCTTCACCACGCCATGGAACTGGAAGGCCTGGCGCGTGGTGATGCGAAGGCCGCGCTCCGCATAGTCGGTGGCGATGGCATCGAGCTGCAGCCATTGCCGTGGCGTGACCACGCCGCCGGGCGTACGCGTGCGGATCATGAAGCTGTGCGCGGGTTCCAGCTTTTGCAGGCGGCGTTCTTCGCGGATATCGCGGTCGTCCTGCTGGTAGCTGCCGTGGTACTTGATCAGCACCTGGTCGGATTCGCGCAGTGCGCCCGTCACCGGGTCGGCCAGGCTTTCCAGCAGTGACCCGCGCAGCCGGTGGCTGTCGTTCTTGATGTCTTCGACCGAATGCGTACTCATCAGTACACGTCCCGGGCGTAGCGGCCCTGGCGCTGCAGTTCGGACAGGTAGTCGGCGGCGCCGTCCTCGTCCTTGCCGCCGTGCGTGGCGATGATGGACAGCAGCGTCGCGTGCACATCGCGCGCCATGCGCGTGGCGTCGCCGCACACGTACAGGTGCGCGCCGTTTTCCAGCCACGCGTAGACATCTCGTCCGTGCTCGCGCAGGCGGTGCTGCACATAGGTCTTCGATGCGCCATCGCGGGAGAATGCGAGGTCCAGGCGGTGCAGCTGGCGCTGCTTCAGGGCGCGCTGCCATTCCAGCTGGTAGAGGAAATCGCTGCGGAAATGCGGGTTGCCGAACAGCAGCCAGTGGCGACCACTGGCGCCGGTCGCGATGCGGTCCTGCAGGAAGCCGCGATACGGCGCGACGCCCGTGCCCGGGCCGATCATGATCAGGTCGCGCGACGGATCGGTCGGCAGGCGGAAACGATCATTGCGTTCGATGTAGACCGGCAGCTTCGCGCCTTCGTCCTGCGATGCCAGATAGTGCGATGCCGCGCCCCAGCGCAGCGCGCCCTGGTCTTCGTATTCGACATGGGCGACGGTGAGATGCGCTTCGGCGCCCACCGATTTCTGGCTGGAGGCAATGGAATACAGGCGCGGTGTAAGGGGGCGCAGCGCCGCCACCAATTCTTCCGCCGACCACGGCGCCGGCGAGCGCTGCAGCAGTTCGATCGGTTGCGTGTCCGACAGCAGGCGCGCGAAGGCCGGGGCCTGGTCCGGCGCCAGCAGGCGATTGAGTTCGGCATCGCCGGCCAACGCGGCGTGGCTGGCGATGAAGGCGCGGGTGAGGCGCGTCAGTTCGCGCTTGTGTCCGAGCCACTGGGCGAGCGGAAGACTCTGGCCGCCGTGGTTGACGATCGCGTCGCTATCGAGCCCCAGCGTGTCGAGAAATTCAGAAACCAGCTTCGGTGGATTAACCGGCCACACGCCCAGCGCATCGCCCGGTTCGTAACTCAGGCCCGATCCTTCCAGCGACAATTCGATGTGCCGGATGTCCTTGTGGCTGCCGCGGCCGGTGATGCGCTGGTTGGCCAGCAGCTCGGCGGCGAAAGGGTGTTCGCGGGTGTATACGTTGGCCGATGGCGATGGGCGCAGCGTGGTGACGGTGGCCGACGGCGTGTTCGCCTTCAGGGAGTCTCGCGCAAGGGCGAGCGCCTGGTCGATCCAGGGGTCGGCAATCGATTCCAGGTCGAGGTCGGCATCGGCGCGCGCCAACCAGCGGGTTGCACCGAGTTCTTCCAGTCGCGCATCGAGGCGGCGGCCGATCTCGCAGAATTTCGGATAGCTCGAATCACCCAGGCCCAGCACCGCGAACTTCAGCGACGGCAGGCGTGGCGCGCGCTTGCCCAGCAGGTATTCGACAAAACCGCGGGCATCGTCCGGCGGATCGCCGTCGCCCTGCGTGCTGATGATGACGTGCAGGTGGCGCTCGTCGGCCAGTTCGCGCAGCGGATAGGCATCGGCACGCAACAGGCGCACGGCCACGCCGGCGCTTTCCGACTGTTGCGCCAGTCGCTCGGCCAGTCGCTTCGAATTACCGGTCTGGCTGCCGTAGACGATGGTAAGCCGCGCGACATCCGCGTTGGCGCCTGCCACGGAATGCAGGATCGGATCGGCTTGGGCGACGCCCGTGCGACCGGCCAGACCGGCCGCGTAGCCCGACAACCACCACAGGCTTGCCGCATCCAGGCCTTCGGTCAGTTGCGCGAGCAACGGCGCCTTGCCTTCGGGCAGGGGCGGCGACACGGGCAGATTGACGACGGCGTTCATGGGCGGGCGCAGCACGGGGCGAAGGTGATGACCCCAAGCTACGCGCGCGGTCCAGATGCCGGAAAGGACATGCCGGCATGGCGATATGCCGGCCGGTGATGAAGCCCCTGATCAGGTCAGGGCAGGGCGCGACCGATCCGTTCGACCCACAGCCGATACATTTCCGCGGACGGATGCAGGCCGTCGGCGACCAGCCAGTGCGAGTGGTCCGGATGCCGGGTCAGGTCGGTGATGTCCACCCAGTGCACGCCGCGCGACCGGCTGGCCGATTCGGCGGCGGCGTTGTAGGCATCGATCTCGCGCGCCACCTGGTCGCGGTCGCGGCCCGCCGATTGGGCGAACGGTGTGACGCCCCAGTCGGGAATGGACAGCACCAGCACGTGCGTTGGCTCGCCGCCGGCGAAGGCCAGGGCAAGGTCGAGCAGCACGCAGAATTCGGCGCGGAAATCCTCCACGCTGCGGCCGCGGTACTGGTTGTTGACGCCGATCTGCAGGCTGGTGAAGGCGTAGGGCGGGTCGAGTTTGCCCTGCGCGACTTCCTCATCGATGGCGGCCAGCAGTTCGTCAGTGCTCCAGCCGCTCTTGGCGATGATGTGCGGATGCGCTATGGCAAGGCCGCGTGCACGAAACGCCGCGGCCAGTTGCATCGGCCAGCGATCGTCCGGGTTCACGCCCTCGCCGATGGTGTAGGAATCACCGAGGGCAAGGAATGTCATGGGCACGCGGGCAACGGGCGCGTCCTGGGCCATGTGCAGCCGATCAGGCGACGGCGGCGTTGCGTCGGCGGCTGGCGAGCGCGTAACGCTCGAGCAGCGAATCGATGCGGCGGAATACCTCGCCCATCGTGCCGGCCTCGGGCAACAGGGTTACGCGGAAATGATTGCGGTACTTCACGTTGAAGCTGCTGCCCGGCACGACCAACACGCCTTCCACTTCCAGCAATTCCAGCGCGAACAGATGGTCGTCGAAAGCATCGCTTGCATCGCCGACCACGGCCGGGAAGGCATACAGCGCGCCCTGCGGCAGCACCAGCGACAGGTGTTCGCTTTGTTCGCAGGCCTTCACTACGGCTGCGCGCGTGTCGTACAGGCGGCCGCCGGAAACGCAAAGCGGCGTGATGGTATCGGGGCCCGTCAACGCGGCCGGCACGGCGAACTGGCCGGGCACGTTCGAACACAATCGCAGCGCGCCCAGCAGGTCGATGGCGTGGTGGTAGTCGCCCAGGCGCGTTGCCTCGCCCGACAGCAACATCCAGCCGGTGCGCCAGCCGCAGGCGCGGTGCACTTTCGACAGGCCGCCGAAGCTCAGGCAGGGCGAGTCGCCGGCGATGGCGGCCAGCGGTTCAAATTTCGCGCCGTCGTAGGTGATGTTGTCGTAGATCTCGTCGGCCATCAGCAGCAGGTGGTGGCGACGCGCCACGTCCACGATCTGCGCCAGCAATTCGCGCGGATACACCGCGCCGGTCGGATTGTTCGGATTGATGATGACGATCGCGCGCGTGCGCGGCGTGATCAGTGATTCGATCTGCGCCGCGTCGGGCAGGAATCCGTTTTCCGGGCGGCACTCGTAATGCACCGCCACGCCGTCGTTGAGGATGGTGGCCGCCGTCCACAGCGGATAGTCGGGGCTGGGCACCAATACTTCGTCGCCCGGGTTGAGCAACGCACGCAAGGCGATGTCGATCAGCTCCGACACGCCGTTGCCGATGAAGATGCGTTCCGGGATGGCGTTCGGCGCACCGCGCTCGCGGTAATGCGCGGCCAGCGCTTCGCGAACGGCGGGCAGGCCCTGCTGGTGCGTGTAGGGATCGGTGTGCGGCAGGTTGCCGGCAATGGCTTCCTGCAGGTGGTCCGGCGCACGGAAACCGAAGGCGCCCGGATTGCCGATATTCAACTTGATCAGGGTCCGGCCCTGGGCCTCGAGCTCGTGGGCCCGGCGGGCGAGTTCGCCGCGGATCTCGTATCGGACCTCGGTCAGGCGCTCTCGGGTGACGATTCGGTGCTGGGTCATGTCATTAATGAATGTGAAAATCCTGCGCAAAGCCTACCGGAATCCGGTGGAGTTAGCAGCCAATCCAGTCACACCTGCGCGCCCGTTTGCCCGTGGTATCGATTACAGGGACCTGTGCTCCCTGAATGGTTCGCGCTTGGCTATCCTGCATGTATCCCCGCGGCCGGCCCGACCATGACCCCACTGCTTCGCCACACTTTCAAGTTCCTGGCGTGGTCCGCGCTGGCCGCGGTCTTGCTGCTCGCTGCCCTGACCGCGATCTATTGGGCGCCGGATCGTCCCGTCGGCGAGCTGACCGAGCGCTGGGCGCCGCCGCCTTCGCAATTCATCCCGATCGAAGGCATGCAGGTGCACGTCCGCGACGAAGGCCCGCGCGATGATCCCAGCCCCATCCTTCTGCTGCATGGCACCTCGTCAAGCCTGCATACGTGGGAACCCTGGGCGAAGGTGCTGCGCGAAAAGCATCGGGTGATCAGCGTCGACCTGCCCGGTTACGGGCTTACCGGTCCGTTTCCCGATGGCGACTACCGGCTGGCGCACTACACGCGCTTCATCGGCGAGCTGCTCGACAAGCTGGGTGTGCGGCGCGCGGTCGTGGCCGGCAATTCCTTCGGCGGACAGGTGGCCATCGAACTGGCGATCGAGATACCCGATCGCGTCGAAAAACTGATCCTGGTCGATGCGCTGGCCTATCCCGGCGATTCCACCTCGATACCGATCGGATTTCGAATCGCGCGGATGCCCGGCCTGAACATCCTTATGCAATACATGCTGCCGCGCCGGATCGTCGAGGACAGCCTGCGCAATGTCATGGGTGATCCGTCCAAGGTCACGCCGGCGCTGGTGGACCGCTATTTCGCCATGTCCGTGCGCGCTGGCAACCGCGCCTCGCTGCCACCGCGCTTCAACTACCTGCCTACCGAAGAAAGTGCCGCGCGCATCGGCCGAATCAACAAGCCCACCCTCATCCTGTGGGGTGGCCGCGACCGGTTGATTCCGCCGAACAACGGCAATCGCCTGCATCGGGACATCGCCGGCAGCCAGTTGCATGTGTTTCCGGCACTGGGCCATGTGCCGCAGGAAGAAGACCCGGCGAGTAGCGTGGCCGTGGCGCTGCGCTTCCTCGACCAGGCTGAGTAAGCGGTTCCGGCCGGTTCAGCGGCGCCGTTGTCCCATCAGGGCGGCGGCAGCCATGGCCGGGAAGCCGAATTCCCAGACCAGGGCGGCGGCGAAGAAGTTGTTGAATTCGCCGCTGTCGCCGATGCCGTACAGGCGGGTCAGGCCGATCGCCAGGTTGGAAAGCAGCACCAGCCACAGGCCGGGGGTACGCCAGTCAGGCCGGGCCGCGCAGATCAACAGGAACAGGCCGAGGCCGACTTCCAGCCCGCCGTAGAAGGCTCGCAGCTCAACCAGGCCGGCCGCCGTGGTGGCGGCAATGCCCACGCCGGCCAGTCCGCCTGCCGGGTCGGCCAGCAGCCAGAGGCCGAAACCCAGGAAACCCAGGCCAGCGAGAGCCAATACGAAAACTGAGAAGGTACGCATGGTTGAAGCATGAACCATGGAAGGTGACGGCAAGGTGCACGCCGCATGGCCGCCTTGCGTGGCGCGCTAGAATGGCGGCGATGCCCGACCCCACCGACGATGTCTTTGCCCGCCTGCGACCGATCGGTTGGTCCGACGACGCCGACCTTGTCCGGGCGGCAGGCACGAGTCGCGTCGCCCGGGTCATCGGCCAGCATCGCAGCGGTTTCGACGTGGCCGAATTCGCCGGCGACCTGCGGCGCGTCCAGCCGCCGGCCGCCTGGACCCGCCCGCGCGGCGATCCGGCCCTGCGCGCCGTGGTCGGCGACTGGATCACCCTGGATGAAGAGGGCAAGAACATCCTGGCCCTGTTGCCGCGGCATGCGCTGCTCAAGCGCGGCGCGGCCGGCGAACACTATCGCCAGCAACTGATCGCCGCGAACGTGGACCACGTGCTGGTCGTGTCGGGCCTGGACGCCGATTTCAACCCGCGCCGCATCGAACGCTACCTGCTGGTGGTGCAGAGCAGCGGCGCATCGCCCGTGCTGGTGCTGACCAAGGCCGACCAGTGCGCCGATTTGCCCGACGTGCTGGAAGCGCTGGAAAGCGTGCGCATGGTCGGCATCCCGGTGCATCCGCTGAATGCAAAAAGCGCGGAAGACGTGGTCGCGCTGTATCCGTACCTCGGTCCGGGCAAGAGCGCCGTGCTGGTCGGTTCGTCCGGCGCGGGCAAGTCCACGTTGACCAATACC
>JAPLSI010000033.1 GCA_026398715.1 Gammaproteobacteria bacterium | reverse complement strand
ATGGTCCCGGCTGCAGGCGGCGAAGGTTTTTGCCGCGAGTGTTTTTGAATTGGCGCTGCGCCAGGGCGATCGTTTTGGATTGCTCAGCGTCGGCGGCGACGGCCTGCGCATGATTCCCGCCGGCAGTGGGCCGCGCCATCGGGATCGTTGCCAACTGGAATTGCAGGCCTTGCGCGCCAGTGGCATGTGGCCGGCGGAGGCAGCATTGCGACCGGCGTGGGAACGCATCCGCGCTGGCGACCTGGCACTGGTGTTGAGCGATGGTTTCGACGAGGCGGTGGTGTCTTTGTCGGAACGCTTGTCGGCGGCACGTCGCGATCTGTCCTTCATCCAGTTGCTGACGGCGGAAGAACGGGATTTTCCGTTCCGTGGCGGCCGCCGCTTCATCGATCCCGAGGGTGGCGATCCCGTGTTGGCGGATGGCCCTGCCGCGCGCGATGAATTCCTGTCGCGCTTCGCCGCCGCGAAGTCGGCATTGGCCGCGCGCCTCGCGACGGCCGGCGTGCGCCTTGCCACCTGGCATCTGGACGAACCGATAGACCAGCCCTTGCGCCAACTGTTTCCTGCCCGCGCCTCGCGTACCGTGCCGGAGCGTCCGTGAACCTGTCGCTGCTGGCGCCAATGGGATTGGTGGTGCTGGCGGCGCTGTTGCTGCCCTTGCTGCTGCACCTGCAGCGGCAATCGGAAGCACGACCGACGCCCTTTGCCGCGCTGCGCTGGATTGGCGCGCGACTGCGGCCGCGCCGCCGCATCCGGCTCGAGGAACTGTTGCTGTTGTTGCTGAGACTGCTGCTGGTGGCGTCGGTGGCCTTGTTGTTCGCGCGACCGGTGATGACTGGCCTGGGCGCGGACAAGCCCTGGGTGCTGGTGGCAACGACGCTGGATGCGCCGGCGCTGCGTGCGGCCCAATCGCCCGCAATGGGTAACGAAAGCAAATCGCTCGCCGAGGCGCAATGGCGCTGGCTTGCGCCGGACTTTCCGGAGATCGATGCTGCACGCCCCGCGCCAAGACAGCCGACCGCCAGCCTGTTGCGCGACGTGGATGCGCGCCTGCCTCCTCGCACGGCGGTAACGGTGTTCGTTCCCGGCATCGTCGATGGCCTCGATGGGGAACGCCCGCAGCTTTCGCGCAGCGTGGACTGGCGTGTCGCGAAAGCAATTTCGCCGCCCGCCAAAGCCGGCGGACCGGAAGCCCGGCCCGCGCAGAAGACCAAGGCGTTGATCATCCGCCATGTCGCAGATCGCAACGACGCTGCACGTTTCCTGCAAGCCGCGGCACGCGCCCTCGCACGACCGGTGGACGCCGGCGATACGACGCGCGCACTGCCTGCCGGGGCGCGACAGCTTGCGTGGCTGGTGCCGGGCCCGGTGCCGCCAGCCATCGTGCAATGGCTGCGCGATGGTGGCACGTTGTTGCTCGACCGCGAGGCAAGCATCGACGGATTGTCGCTGGGCGCGCCGCGTTGGCGGGATCGACAAGGCCGGGTGCTGGCCCTTGAATCGAGCTACGGGCGAGGTCGCGTCATCGCGATGCAGTCGCCGTTGTCCGCGCAGTCCGTGCCGGAATTGCTGGACGCCGGATTCCCGGACCAGCTTGAAGCCTTGCTCGACCCCCCGCCGGAATCGCCCGCGCGCGCCGATGCTGCCGCAGCCAGGCCGCGCACCGGGGGGCCTGGCTACCAACCGTTGCCCGAGCCCGTCGATGCGTGGCTGGCATGGCTGGCCGTCGCGCTGTTGCTGGCCGAGCGTTGGATTGCGACGCGCGCGAAACGGGGGCTCGCACCGTGAGTCTGGACCTGCTCGCCTCGATTCGCCGTCGTGCGCAGAATCGCCAGGCGATGATCGCGTTGGCCTTGTTGTCGCCGTGGTCGCTGGTGGCGATGGCGCTGGCGTGGCGCATGGCCGGATGGGCCTGGTTGTTGCTGCCCGCGACCATCGTCGTGGCCGCGACCGGCGCGTGGCGATCGCGGCAAGGCATCGACGACGCGTGGGTCGCGCGCCGACTCGACGCATCCAACAAGACTTTCGAAGACAGCGCAGCCCTGCTGTTGGCAGCGCCGTCATCGTTGTCGACGCTGGCGCAATGGCAACGGGATCGCATTGCGTCCCGCCTGGCCGGGTTGCGGCCCGCGCCCGACCTGCGCCCGGGCTGGCCACGCCGGGCGATAGTCATGAGCCTGGTGGCAAGCCTCGCGATGGCCCTGGTGATTGCCTGGTTGCCTTCTCGCAGCGCCCCGGATGCCTCGCGACGCACCGACGCCGTCGAACGTGCGGCCGGTGTTGCCGGCCTGCGCCTCGTCTCGAAATCGATCCGCATCCAGCCGCCCGCGTACACCGGCCTGCCGACGCGCATCGAGAAGACACTGCCGATCCGCATCGCAGAGAATTCGCAACTGACCTGGTCGCTGCAATTTTCCGGTGAGGCCGAATCGGTAACGCTGGCCTTCCATGATGGGTCTCGGCTTGCGCTGCAGGCGAACGAAGGCGTCTGGACCGGCACCCGCCAGGTATCGAAATCCACCCTGTATCGCGTGTTGCTGGGCGCCGGGCAGAAGCCCGCGACTCCACTGCAGCGCATCGACGTGGTCGCCGACCAGCCGCCGCAGCTTCGAGTGCTCGCGCCCGATCGCAGCCTTAGCCTGCTGGAGGCAGGACAGAAATCCTGGGCGCTGGGCTTCGAAGCCATCGATGATTTTGGTTTGGGCGCGGCGCAGCTTCGCATCACGCTGGCGCAGGGCAGCGGCGAAAACATCACGGTCAGCGCGCGCACGGTGGGACTGCAAGGCGTGGGCGATGCCCGCAAGCGTGTCTATCGCCATCGCCTGGACCTGGCCGCATTGGGCTTTGCGGTCGGCGATGACCTGGTTGTACGGCTGTCGGTCAGCGACCGTCGAAGCCCGCAGGCGCAGACCACGCGCAGTGCCAGCTTCATCCTGCGCTGGCCGCCGGAAACCGGCGCCGAGGCGACTGGCGTGGAAGGCATGATCAAGCGAACGCTGCCGGCCTACTTTCGCAGCCAGCGGCAGATCATCATCGACAGCGAGGCGCTGCTGGCGGACCGACGAAAGCTCAGCGCTGAAAAATTCCTGCAGCGTTCGGACGGAATCGGCGTGGACCAGCGCCTGCTGCGCCTGCGTTACGGGCAGTTCCTGGGCGAAGAGGCCAGCCATGAGCAGGAAGCTGCCGATGAGGGCCCGGAATCGGAAGGCGCGGCTATGGGCGATGCCACATCGGTAGTGGAAGCCTTCGGCCACACTCACGATGTAGCCGAAGCGGCGACCCTGCTCGACCCGGATACCCGAAAACTGTTGAAGTCCGCGCTGGATGAAATGTGGCAGTCGGAACTGCACCTGCGCCAAGGCAACCCGCAGAAGGCATTGCCCTACGAGTACCGCGCGCTGCGACTGATCAAGCAAGTGCAGAATGCCAGCCGCATCTACCTGGCTCGCGTGGGCCTGGAGCTGCCGCCCGTGGATGAGTCGCGGCGCATGGGCGGCGACCGCGCGGGTGCCCGGCCGGCCGGATTCGCCTTGTCGCCGGCGCAGATCGATGCATCGCCCGCACGCCGCTTCTGGCAGTCGCTCGATGGTGGCACGCCCGCGGCGCAGGACACGGCCGCGACGCAGTTCGAAGCGTGGTTGCGCGCCAATGAAGCGAAAGTACCCGATGCGCTGGGACTGTTCGCGGCGATGGATGCGTGGCGATCAGAGCCAGCCTGCCGCGCCTGTGCCGACGCATTGCGCGCGCGGTTATGGCGGCTGGTGCCGGCGGCGGTGCCGGCCATAGAAGCGCGCACGGCACCCGACGCGCGCGGCCGCGCCTACCTCGATGCCCTGCAGGAGGCAGCCAGGCCATGACGCTGCCTGTTCTTGCCGGCCTCGGCATCGCCCTCGCGGCGACCATAGCTGCGCTGCGCATCGGCCCGCGCCGACCCGTGCTGCTGGTGTTGCAGTTTGCCGCTGCGGGCTTGCTTTACTTCACGCTGTTTCCGCCGAAGGTCGAGCGCGAGGTGCAATCGCTGGTGATCGCCACCGCGGGTACGACGCCTGCACTTTTGGCCGCCCATGGCGTGGGCGCGAAGGTGCTCGCCTTGCCGGAAGCGCCGATGCTGGCCGATGTCGAGCGGATTCCCGATCTTGCCACGGCGCTGCGTCGCGCGGCGCCAGGTACGCCGCTCCGCATCCTTGGTGCCGGGTTGGTGCCACGAGATGTCGAGGCGGCGCGCAGTCGCGCGCTTGTGTTCCATCCGACGGCCCTGCCGCGTGGTTTTGTCGAAGTTTCCGCGCCCGCACAAGTGACGGTCGGAACGCGCTGGTCGATGACCGGCGCCATCAATGACATTGCCGACGCGAACGTCGAACTGATCGATCCCTCCGGCGCGGTCGCGATGCAAAGTCGAGCCGATGCGAAGGGACGCTTCCGGCTGGAGGGAACGGCCTCCGCGCCGGGTCGAATGCGCTACGACCTGCGTGTTCGTGACGGTAAAGGTCGCGTGGTCGAATCCCTCGAGTTGCCGATGCAAGCCGTGGACGGTGCAAAGCCGCGCGTGCTGATCCTGGCTGGCGGTCCCAGTCCGGAACTCAAATACCTTCGCCGCTGGGCTACCGATGCGGGCGTGGAGTTGCGCACGCAAGTCAGTTTGGGCGGCGGGCTGCGCCTGGGCGAAGCGCCGGTCGCGTTCGATGCCTCGACCTTGCAGGGATTCGACTTGCTGGTGCTGGACGAGCGTGCATGGCGCGATCTCGGGGATGCCCGCCGACGCGTGTTGCGCGACGCCGTCGCCGACGGCCTGGGCGTGTTGTTGCGAATCACTGCGCCGCTGCCGAACGGCGAACTCGCACAACTTCGTGGCTACGGTTTCGACATGAGGGCAGACGATTCGCCGACGACGGTCGTGATGGCGAATGGCATCGAAGACCTGCCGACACTGACTCGACAATCCTTGCGCCTGGCCTCGACCGACGCGCAATCCCTCCTGGAAGACGCTTCGGGCAAACCCCTGGCAGCCTGGCGAAACCTGGGCCGTGGACGGATGGGCGTGTGGTGGCTGGGTGATTCGTTCCGGCTGGTGCTGTCGGGCCATGCGCCGCGACATGGTCGTGCATGGAGTGAAGCGTTCACGACCCTGTCGCGCGCCAAGGCTGCGGCCGTGCCGAGCGTGTTGGATGCTGATCCCCGGGTGCAACAGCGGATGGTTCTGTGCGGACTGCAGGCCGGCGCCAGCGTGATCGATGCGCAGGGTGAGGTCGCGACGCTGGTGGTCGATCTGGACAGCGGCAGCAAACAGTGCGCGGCGTATTGGCCATCCGTTGCGGGCTGGCATCGCGTGCGAAGCGGCAGCGCGACGATGGATTGGATAGTGCGTGACATCCATGCCGCCCCCGGTTTGTGGGCGCGTCGCCTGCGTGAGGAGACCCAGCGCCTGGTGTCGGCGGAAGGCACGGCGCCCGTGGTTTCGAAAACCAGTTCACCCGGCCCGCGCTGGCCGTGGTTCGTCGCCTGGTTGCTCGCGAGCGGATTGGGCTGGTGGCTGGAACGCCGCGGCCTGCGCCGGGTGCGCGCTGCGGATGCAGGCGCCTAGAGCAGGCCCGCCTTGCGCGCAGCTTGTACCTGCGCTTGCGCCTTGGCGCGGGCCGGTGCGATCGCTTGTTCGAAGCACGGTTGCTTGCGGGTTTCAGCCATCTGCGGCATCAGTTCGAGTGCAAGGAGGTCCAGGAAGTAATCGGTGGCCACCGCTTCCCGCAATGCTGCGCACGCCTGCTTCGTGTCGCCCAGCGCGCCCCAGGAATAGACATCGCTCCAGCCGCGTCCGTACATGAATTGGCCGTGGGGTCGGGTTGCATTGGCCTTCAATGCGCGATGCAGCAACTCACGCCCCTGCTCGGTGGCGCCCGATCCGACCAGGAGCGTCCCGGCCATCACCGCATCCCCGGGAAAGTTGGAAGTCAGCCTCGCGGGTTTCTCGAACAGCTCGGGCATCATCTGCTTCATGCCCGCGAGCGCCTCGTCGTAGCGTTGGGTCAGGTATTGCTGGGCGAGCACTTGCCAGGGATCCTTCGGTCCCGGATTGGCCAGCAGCAGCGCGTACGCCTCTTCGAACTTGCCTTTCGAGTTCAGCAATTGGATGCGCAGATTGGCCACTTCCGCCTCGCCCACTTCGATGGCGACCTGATCGGCACACGCCTCGGCCTCGGACACCGCGCCGAAGCGCAGCATGGTCGTGCAGCGGCCTTGAAGCCGCCCACGCGCGCCGGGATCGGACTTGGCCTGGGCTCGCAGGTTGCGCAACGCGCCGACCAGGTCGCCTCGTGACTCGAGCAGCATGGAGCGCGTCCCGTAGGCGGCGGCGAAGTCCGGGCTATCGCGCAACAACTGCGCGTTGGTCTCGAGTGCTTCATCCATGCGGTTGTTGGCGGCCAGCGAGACCACGTATTCGCTGCGGATGATGGGCGACAAGGGATCGAGTTCCATGGCCCGCTGCAGCAAGGGCAGGGCGCGATCGAGCGCGCCGAGTTCCCGCTGCAGGAATTCCGCGTACCACTGGTGGGCCGTGGCGAAATTCGGCGCCAACTCGATCGCTCGCCGATAGTTCTCGTCGGCGGCAGCCGTATTCCGCTCGTCCTCATACAGGCCGGCGCGTGCGGCGTAGGCCTCTCCCAGGCTGGGGTTCAGGCGCAGGGCTTCGTCCACGTAGCGCCGCCGCTTTACCTGCTCGGCCTCGGTGGCGGTGCCGGCGTAGTTCTTGAGCAAGCCGAGCGTCATGCTGGCGGAGGCATAGGCGCCGGCGTAGCCGGGGTCGAGTTCGATGGCTCGTTCGAAGTTCGCGAGCGCCTCGCGCATCTCCGACACCCGCCGCCGCGGCAGCAGCGCGCTGCCGCGCAGGTACTCCTGGTACGCCGCCACATTCTCGGTGCGTTTGTCGGTGAGCCGCTTCTGTTCGGCAGCCGGTAACGCCAGTTGCAGCGCCTTCACCACTTCGCCGGCAATCTCGTCCTGGATCTGGAAGACATCGGTGAGCTGGCGGTCGTATTGTTCCGACCACAGGTGGATGCCGTCGCTGGTGCGGATCAGCTGCGCGGTGATGCGCACCATCTTGCCCGACTGCTGCACGCTGCCTTCCAGCAGGTGCGCGGCGTCGAGCGCGCGGCCGATCTCGC
>JAPLSI010000168.1 GCA_026398715.1 Gammaproteobacteria bacterium | reverse complement strand
ACTCCCGAAGACTTTCGATGTGCGCGGCTTTCAAGAAGACCGCGCCCCGAAGGGCGCGGTCGGTATTGCCTGAATCAGCGAACGCCGCTGTCGCGCAGGGTCTGCGGCGAATAATCCGCCGGTGTGCTCTGGAAGCTGAAGTCGCGCGGCTTGTCCTGGTTGTCCAGCAGGCCGCTGATGTAACGACCGGACTTCAGGTCGTAATGCGTTTCCAGCGTGGTCCACAGCGTCGGCACTTCGTAGTAGTTGATCGGAAGCGCTTCCGAGAAACGCCACAGGGTGCCCTGGCCGTCGTAATGGTCGATGCCGACGATCTGCCAGCTGTCTTCATCGAGGTACATGGTGCGACGGCTGTTGATGTGACGCTGGCCCGGCTTGAGCTTGGCCTCGATCACCCACACGCGATGCAACTCGTAGCGCAGGTAGTCGGGGTTGATGTGGCCCGGGCGGATCAGGTCGCTGACCTTGGTCGTGCTGACGTCGGCCTTGTACACGTTGTACGGGATGTACATTTCCTTCTTGCCGACCAGGGTCCAGGCAAAACGGTCCATGGCGCCATTGAACATGTCGGTCATGTCATTGGTGCGCAGGCCGTCGGACGCGGTACCCGGGTTGTCATAGGCTACGTTGGGCGCGCGACGCACGCGACGCTGGCCCGGGTTGTACACCCATGCCTGGCGAGGCGCTGCCTTTGCGTTCAAGGTTTCGTGCACCAGCAGCACGCCACCGGCAAGACGCGCCGGGCCGAGCACGTCCTGCTTGAAGTACAGCAGGGCGTTGTTGATGGATTCCGAGGTGTTGCCCGGCTTGTAGTACAGGCCGAGGATTTCTTCACGCAGGCGGACCAGCGTGTAGGAACCGCCAGCCGTCGGCGCCGCCTGGTTGGAGAAGCTGCGAACCGACAGGCCCTTGTACTTGAGCTTGTGGTTCCAGATGGCCTCGTAGGCGTTGTTCGGGATCGGGAACGGGAAACCCTCGGCGCAGTTCTGGATGCCTTCGCCGTCTGCAATCAGCTTGCAGGCGGTGGCGTTGCGCTTGGTGTATTCGTAGGTGCGAGCCGGGAACGACGCGCTGCGATGGGTCGGATAGACGTCCATGCGGAACGTCTTGTACTTGGTCAGCATCGCCTTCTGGCCGGCGCCGAGCTTGTCGGCATACTTGGCCATGTTTCCGGCATTGATCGTGAACAGGGGCTTTTCGCCCGCGTACGGATCGATGTGGTCGCGGCCGGCGCGATAACCCGCCGGCGGACGCGTGATGCCACCATCCCATGCCGGGATGGTGCCATCTGCGTTGCCTGCTTTTTCCGAGCCCATCGGGGTCAGCGAATTACCCAGTTGGGCGGCCTTCGCCGACGTGGTGTTGGCCTGGGCCACACCTGCGGTGAGGATTGCGGCGGTGGCGAATGTAGCCAACGCGGTTTTCTTGATCATCTTCATCGTCTGCCCTCCCTAATGGCTCAGAACGAATACTTGACGGTGAATGAAGCGAAGTCGCGGTCGGAGATCTGGTTGAATCGACCACCACCCGTGAATGCCGTGTAGCTCAGGTCGAAGACAAGCTTGTTGAGATAGTTGGCCTCGACACCCACGGTACCGGACTTGCGACCTTCAAGGAAGTTACCACCCGGTCCCGGGGTGGTTCCGTTCACGTCATGATTGAAGGCGATGCGTGGCGACAATGTGACGGGCGAACCGAACGCGCTGTTGTAGTCGGCGCGGGCGGCGATGCGGTAACCCCAGGAGAACTGGGTCGGGAAACCACCATCCAGGGTGAGCGGATTGCGCGCTGCACCGGGCATGGAGAACAGGCCGCTGTACGTGCCGGCCGGATACGGGGGCGAAGGCAGGAACGGCGAGCTGAACACGTCGCCTACATCCAGGCCACCGCCGGTGTCGGTGCCTTCACCTTCATAACGCAGCACATCGGGGCTCGGCAGGTCCCAGACTTCGGTCGCGCCGATTTCACCAACGAGGGCCACCTGTTCGGCGCCCAACACGCTGGCGAAAGCCTTGGTGAAGGTCATCTGCAACTGCGAAACCTCGTGGCTGCGCCAGCCGCGCTGGTCGGCCGAGAACGGCGAAGCCGCGCAGCCGGGGTTGAGCTGGCTGCAGAAGCGCAGCGCCGGGGTCGACACCAGGGTCGGTACGACCGCATTCAGCGGGCTGAGGGCGGCGAACAGCAGTTCGACGTCGTCCACCTGCAGCGGCATGTTCGGGCGATGGCTCACTTCACCCTGCCAGGCGATGCCGCCGGGCAAGGTGGTGTTCCAGCTGAAGCCGTACATCTGGATGTCTTCCGGATATTCGACATAGAAGCCCGCGGTCAGGCCGGTCGGCACGCCGGCCAGGGCGGCCGTGGACACCGTCTTGCCCGACAGCAGCGGCAAGCGGCTGTGGTAGTTCAGGAAGTAGAAGGCGAAATCGGTATTGCCCCATTCCTCGGAGAAATAACGGATGGCAGCGCCGTACTGTCCGGAATTACGCGCGTTGCGGTTGGGCAGGCGCGGCACCGAGTTGGCGCAGGCAAAACCCTGCAGCGAACCCGGCAGGCCGGTGTCGGCGGAACCGAAGCCTGCGCCGAGCGGCAGCTTGCAGGTTTCGAAATAGTTTTCCGGATTCAGCACGGGCTGCGGCGCGGTGCCGAAGCCGAGCATCACGTAGGTACCGCCCGGCGAGCCGAAGTCGTTCGAGCTGAAATACGTGCCCGACGCATCGACTTCGATTTCTTCGAACTCGAGCATGTACAGGGCTTCCATGGACAGGTTGTCGGTGAAGCTGAAGGAGCCCCACAACATGTCGATCGGCAGGAACGCTTCCTTCAGCTCGGCGCCGGCGACGCGCAGCTTGGACACGTCGATCGGATTGACGACGTTGATGCCGTTCTGGATGAAGGTGCTCTCGCCCCAGCTGACGGCCTGGCGGCCAACGCGCCAGCTGCCCTTGTGACCGCCGATGCTGAAGTCGTGATAGACGAAGGCGTCCAGCATCTGGAAGTCCTTGCCGACCTTGTCCTTGGCGATTTTGGTCAGGTCGTCGCGGTTGGCGTTTTCGAAATCATAGAAATACGTGGCGCGGGCGAACGCGCCCCAGCTGGCGTCCTGGCCCCACTTGAGGCTGAGCTCGGAAGTGATCTTGAAGGCGTTGGAGAAGGCGTCGCCCTTGTCGTACTTCAGGTCGCCGTCGTCGCGGTTGACCGAGAAGCGGCCCGGCGCAGCGATCTGGTAGGCGGAGCCCGGGACGGCGTTGGAACTGCAACGGCCGGGGCCGACCGGAATCGGGCCGAGCGGAACGTTCTGGAAGCAGATGGCGGGATCGAACTGGACCTTGCCGATCAGGCTTTCTTCCTGATCCTGCATACGGACCGAGACGCCGTAACTGATGGTCGTATCGAGGCTGCCGGTCAGGCCGCCCTTCTCGAATTCGAAGGCCTGTGCAGCAGGCGCGGAAAGCACGGCCAGGGCAATCGCCGTGGCCAGCGGAGCACGGGCGAGCAGCCCACGAGCAGGTTTGATGGAATTCATTGCTGTTGTTCCTCTAAGGGGCAAGACACTCGGGGCGAAAGCAAAACGCTTGCCGTACGGGGATCGCGGTCGCGACTGCAAGGCAGCCAACTGTCGGATTTCATGGATCAGACCCCTCCCCGGGTTCGACGCTCTACTGTACCTGCATATTAAAAGTCCGTTACGCCAAGAAGCAATGCCCTAGCGTATGGAAACTCGGATTCTTTTCGTGCTGCAGCGCAGCAAGAACCTTCAGGGGCGGAACGGGCCCGGTCGGTAGCCGAAGGCCATTTCCGCCGGGGTCGCGTCCGCGGTCTGGTCGGCTGCCAGGCGGGACAGGCTTCCCGGCGCCAGGTCCTTGCCCAGGCGAGCTGCCGCCCATTCCAGCGCACGGAACAAAAAGGCCGGCAGCAAGAGCACCCGCGAGTGCGGCGCGTGGCGCTCAAGGGTCCGGCGCACCATCGCGGCGAACGGAAGCACTTCCCCGCCAGGCAGGTCGTAGGCCCGATCCGCGCTGAATGCGGCCGGGGCATCGAGGCAAGCAAGGATGGCCGCCGCCACGTCGTCCACGTGCACCGGTTGCCGAAGCCCCCGCGCCGTGGATGGCAAGGGCAGGACTCGCCAGCGTCGGGCCAGCGCGACAAGGGGCGTGAGGGACCGGTCGCGACCACTGCCGTACAACAAGGTCGGCCGCAGCACGGTGACCGCCGCGCCGTTGTCGCGACCGGCGCGGAACAGGATCGACTCCGATTCGGCCAGGCGCCGCGCAAGCTCGCGCTCCTGCGGGTCGGACGAGGCAGCCTTGTCGCGAAGACCGGTCGAGCCCAACGCGATCACCCGCGAGGCTGCAGGATGTGCGCTGGCGTACCAATGGGCGAATGCATCAAGCGGGCCGAGGCTGATCAGGATGTCGTGCCCCATCGCGCCGCCTTGCGGCATTTGCTCGAGCGATCCGCGCAACCAGGCCAGTCCCGGCCGGCCTTCGCGCGGATAACGCGTCAGCGCATCGACCCCATCGAAACGCGCCAGCAGGCGGGGTGCCAGCGACTCGCCGACCTGACCGCTCAGTCCGAACACGAAGACGGCGCCCATCACCGCACCGGTTGCGGACGACTCATCGGCTCAGGCGAGCGCGGTGAACAGCTCGAATCCCAACCAGATCGCGAAGGCCAGCAGCAGCCAGCCGCCCTCGCGCCGTGCAACCTTGAGGTCGCCGCCCAGCAGGGGATACAGGAGCAGCGCAAAGGCCATGGCTGCCGGCAGTTCGATGCTGACGAAAGACGCAGGCAGCGGAAGCGGGCCCAGCACGGCCATGCCGCCGATGATGAACAACAGGTTGAACAGGCACGCACCGAGCACCTGCCCGGCCACGACGTCGCCCTGCCCCTTGCTGGCCGCGATCATGGCGACGACGATCTCGGGCAATGCAGTACCGACGGCAACCAGCGTAAGGCCCGTCATCATCGGGCCCAAGCCCATCGCCAAACCGATGGTCGGCGCTGCGTTGACGACCAGGCGGCTGCCGAAATAAAGCAGCGCGGCGGCAAATGCAAAGCGCACGAGGTTCTGCACCAGGTTGGTGCTGGTGACCGCATGCGCGGCCAGCTCCGCCTGGATATCCGCGCTTTCGTTGCGGCCGCGGATGAACACGAAGACCAGGAAGCCGACAAAGCCGGCCAGCAACACGCCGCCTTCCCAGCGGGCGATGCTGCCGTCGAGTCCGAACAACAACACCATGCCCGACGCGACCAGCACGAACACGATCTGGGCGGCCAGCAGCCGCATGCGGATGAGCAAGGGCGAGACCAATGCCGCCAGGCCCAGCGTAAGGCCGATGTTGACCATGTTGCTGCCGACGGCATTGCCCAGCGCTAGGTCGGTCTGGCCGTGCACGACGGCGTAGACGTTGACGACGAGTTCGGGCACCGAGGTGGCGAAAGCCACCAGCAACAGGCCGGCCGAGAACGGCGATAGCCCCAGCCGCTGGCCCAGGCCCGCCGCGCCCCGGATCACCGAGTCCCCGCCGAGCAGCAGCAGGAACACGCCAAGCACGAACATCCCTATTTCGTTGATCACGGCCGCTCCCTGGTCCTGGACCCTACTTCTTCTTCGGAATATACAGGTCGGTGATGCTGCCTTCGAATACTTCCGCCGCCATGCCCACTGATTCACTCAGGGTGGGATGCGGATGGATGGTGTGGCCGATGTCTCCCGCCTCGCAGCCCATCTCGATGGCCAGCCCGATCTCGGCAATGAGGTCGCCCGCATGCACGCCGACGATGCCGCCGCCCAGCAGGCGATGGCTGGCCGGATCGAAAATAAGCTTGGTGAACCCTTCGGTGCGACCCAGCCCGACCGCGCGACCCGAGGCCGCCCACGGGAACTTGGCCACGCCGACGTCGATGCCTTTTTGCTTCGCTTCGGTTTCGGTCATGCCGACCCAGGCGATTTCAGGATCGGTGTAGGCGACGGACGGAATGACGCGCGCGACCCACTCGCGCTTTTCGCCGGCCGCCACTTCCGCGGCGAGCTTGCCTTCGTGCGATGCCTTGTGCGCCAGCATGGGCTGGCCGACCAGGTCGCCAATGGCGAAGACATGCGGCACGTTGGTGCGCATCTGCGAATCGACGTTGATGAAGCCGCGATCGGTGACAGCGACGCCCGCGGCCTGTGCATTGATGCGGCCGCCGTTGGGCGTGCGACCGACCGACACCAGCACGCGGTCGTAGCGCGTGGTCGCGGGCGGCTTGTCGCCTTCGAAGGTGGCGTCGAGTCCGTCCTTGCCCGCTTCAACCTTCGCGACCTTCGTGCCCAGGTGGATGGCCACGCC
This sequence comes from Gammaproteobacteria bacterium, assembly GCA_026398715.1. The sequence continues at coordinate 10,174 of JAPLSI010000168.1, read as the reverse complement.
GCGCTTCTTCAACAGGTCGGCCAGCGGCTTCACCAGGTCGGCATCGCTGCCCGGCATCAGCTGCGACATGAATTCGACCACGGTGACGCGGCTGCCCAGCGCGGAATACACGCAGGCCATCTCCAGGCCGATGATGCCGCCGCCCACCACCAGCAATTCGGCCGGGATGTCGTGCAGCATCAAGGCGTCGGTGGAGTCCATCACGCGCGGGTCGTCCCAGGGGAAGCCGGGCAACTTCACCGGCTGCGAGCCGGCGGCGATGATGCATTGCTCGAAGCGAAGTACCTTGCGCGTACCGGCCTCGTCGATCTCGATTTCGTTGGCCGACAGGAACTTGCCGACGCCGGTGACCGTGCGCACCTTGCGCGCCTTGGCCATGCCCGACAGGCCGGTGTTCATGGTGCCGACCACCTTGTCCTTGTGCGCGCGCAGCTTGTCGATGTCGATGGCGGGCTCGCCGAAGCTGACGCCGTAGGCAGACGCGTGCTTCGCTTCGGTAATGACTTCGGCGGCGTGCAGCAAGGCCTTGGAAGGAATGCAGCCTACGTTGAGGCAGACGCCGCCGAGTTTTGCGTAGCGTTCGACCAGCACCACGTCCATGCCCAGGTCGGCGGCGCGGAACGCGGCGGTGTAGCCACCCGGACCGGCGCCGAGCACGACCAGCTGGCACTGGATGTCGGCGTTGGACGTGGTGGCGGGTTTCGCGACAGGCGCGGGCGTGGTCGGCGACGCGGGAGGCGCCACGACGGGCTTCGACTCGACGGCCGCGGCGGATGGCTTGGCCTGGGCGGGCGCGGCAGGCGCGGCCTTCGCGACGGGCACATCGGCGGCGGCTTCCAGCACGGCGATCACTTGCCCCTCCGAAACTTCGTCACCCACTTTCACTTTCCATTCCTTCAGCACGCCGGCGGCGGTGCACGGAACTTCCATGGTTGCCTTGTCCGATTCCAGCGTCACCAGCCCCTGGTCGACGGCGATCGCGTCGCCGACCTTCGCCAGCAGTTCGATCACCGGCACGTCCTTGCTGCCGCCAATGTCGGGAACCCTTATTTCAATCAGCGTGGCCACGGAAACTCCTTCAGACCAGCAGGCGGCGCAGGTCGCCGAGGACTTGCGACAGGTAGCTGGCGAAGCGGGCGGCGGCGGCGCCGTCGATTACGCGATGGTCGTAGCTGAGCGACAGCGGCAGCATCAGGCGCGGGGCGAATTCGCTGCCGTTCCAGACTGGTTTCATCTGTGACTTGGAGACGCCCAGGATGGCAACCTCGGGCGCGTTGATGATGGGGGTGAAGGCCGTGCCGCCAATACCGCCCAGTGACGAGATGGAGAAACACCCGCCCTGCATGTCAGCGGCCGTCAGCTTCTTGTCGCGGGCGCGGACGCTGATGGAAGCCAGCTCCGCCGACAGCTCCAGCAAACCCTTTCGATCGCAATCGCGCAGCACCGGCACCATCAGGCCGTCGGGCGTATCCACGGCGATGCCGACGTGGAAATATTTCTTCAGCACCAGGTCGTCGCCATCGAGCGATGAATTGAACGCCGGGTACTATCGACCTGCGGACTCGGGATGAGCTGCAATCCTCCGGCCTCCCCGCCCGCAGCGCGCGGCATGGCGCCGCCGGCGAGCTTGGCTTTGAAGTAGGCCTGCACGTCGGTCTTGCCGATGCGGCCGCCGCGTTCGCTTCCCTTTACCTGCGAGAGGTCCACGCCGAGTTCGCGTGCGAACACGCGCACGGCGGGACTGGCGTAGGGCAACACGCCGGGCACCAAGGACTCCGAGTCGAGCGTGCGCGGCGAACTTGCGACAGCGACAGGTGCAAGGGGGGCAGGCGTTGCGGGGGTCGCTGGCGAGGCGCTGGCAGCGGGGGTCGTGGCGACCGCGGGAGAAGCAGCTTTCGCGGCGGGAGCCGCTGCCGCGGCCGGCGCTGCTGCGGCGGGCGGGGCTTTTGCGGCCTCCGGTGCCGCGCCTGCCTCGGCGGACGCTTCGATCATCGCGACGACGGCGCCGGTGCCGATCTCGTCACCCACCTTCACCAGCAGCTGGCGCACCGTGCCCGCGAAGGGCGCCGGCACTTCCATGGTGGCCTTGTCGGACTCCAGCGTGACCAGGCCCTGGTCCTTGGTGACGATGTCGCCCACCTTCACCAGCAATTCAATCACCGGCACGCCCTGGTCGCTGCCGATATCGGGTACCCGGGCTTCCATCAACTGCGACATGCGACCTGCCTGCTTCATGCGAGACCGCTATTGTGGCAAAAAAAAGCCCCCGGGGAGGGGGCGCGGGGAAAACGGCGTTGCCACCGCGGTTGCGCTCGAGGCGCTCAGTGCTTGTGGCGGCTCGGATCAACGCTCAGCAATTGCATTGGCTTGCCATCGGGCAGGCGAAATTCCAGGGCGTCGTCAAGGGAGTCGAGCCGGTTCAGTCGTTGGCACATGGCGTCGGCCAGCGGCTCCAGCGCCTTGGCCCGCGCTTCAACGCGCGTGTCGAGCTCGCTTTCCATGTGCTTGATGCGGGCCTCGAATTTCTTCGTTTCCTCTTCGCCCGAGAATGCTGCCTTCAATGCGGTACTGACCGCGCCACCGACGATGTCGGGAACGAACCGGGTGATGATCGGCTCGATGATGCCTTCCATCGCGTCCTCGTTGAACGCACCCATGGGCTTGTTGCGGATCTCGGCCATCATCTGCCGGTGCGAGCGCTCCAGGCCGGCAACGGTCTTTTCAGGGGTGTTCGACAGGCCGCGGGCGACCTCGGTGAGCGCAGTGAAGGCGATTTCTATCGCTTCCAGGGTGACCTTCTCGATCTGCGGGGCCAGCGCCTTCATCTCGCCCTCCATTTCGCGCAGGCGGGCGTGGTCGGCCTCGACCAGGGAGATTTCCTTGCCGTCGATGAACAGGCGGCCGCCGCCGATTCCGATTTCGGCCGGGGTCGAACCCTCGCGACTGAACAGGAAGGCCTGGCGGTAGGGGCGCACCGAATAGTCCGATCGGACGTCGCAGCCAATGCGGACCCCGTCGTGGGTCGAGTGCGCCTGGGCGGCGCCCGAGGCAAGCAACAGGGCCAGGGGAAGCAGGGCGGCTTTCATCGTGATCTCCGTAGGTGGTGCGGCAAGGAAGCAGTGGGGCCAGTCTTGCATGCACGCAAGCCGGGTGAACGTGCCGAACGGCGGCATGACTATGGGCATGCAGCGGCAGACTTGGGGATGCATGACGGGCCGGTTATCCTTGCCCGGTCGCCCTCGCGGAAGCCTGCCTTGTCATTTCCCGGATTCTTGAGTCGCCGGCCCCTGCTGGCACTGCTCGCGCTTGCACTGGTGCTCGGAATTTCCTTCCAGGGATCGCGCGGGCTCTGGGAACCCGACGAAGGCCGCTACACCAACGTGGCCCTGCAAATGCTGCACAGCGGCGACTTCATCAGCCTGCGCCGCAACGAAGAAGCACTGCACTTCACCAAGCCTCCCGTCACCTACTGGACGATCGCCGCCAGCGTGGCGGCGTTCGGCCGCACCGAGTGGGCGGTCAGGTTGCCGATCGCCCTCGCCTTCGCCTTGACCGTGGTGCTGGTGTTCCGGCTGGGCAAGAGTTTCGTGCCCGAAAAGCCGTGGCTGCCCGCGCTGATCTACGCCACCAGTCCGGTTCCCTTCCTGGCGTCGAACACCGTAAACACCGACACGATGCTGGCCCTGATGGAGACGCTGTCGGTGCTGTGCTATGCGCAGTACCGCTTTGGCGGCGGTTCGGTGCGTTGGCTCGATGCGATGTGGGCGGCGTTCGGCCTGGCGTTCATGACCAAGGGTCCGCCCAGCCTGCTGCCCCTGCTGGCCATCGTGGTGTTCGAACTGGTGCAGGCGCGCAGCGCACAGAAGCTCGATGGCGCTGACCCTGCAGCGGGACCGATGCGCGGCAGGCTGGGCTTGTTCCGGCCCTGGGGCCTGCTGCTGTTCGCGGTGATCGGGTTCACCTGGTACATCGTGGTCATCCGGCGGCATCCCGGATTGCTCGATTACTTCCTCGGCCACGAGGTGTACGCACGCATCGCCACCGACAAGCTGCGCCGCTTTCCCGAATGGTACGGACCGCTGGTGGTGTACCTGCCGACGCTGGTGGTCGGTTCCATCCCGTGGCTGGTGCTGGCACTGGTCGGCATCCGCAAGCGCGCCTGGCGCGACACACCCGCCGACCTGCGCTTCCTGTGGTTGTGGTTCGGCGTGCCCTTGCTGATCTTCTGCCTGGCGCGCTCGCGCCTCCCGCTATACGTGCTGCCCCTGTTCGCACCGCTGGCGTTGTTGCTGGGCAAGCGGCTGGCTTCCCGCCAGTGGTGGAGGTTCGCACCCTGGCTGCTGCTGGTGTGGATAGTGATGTTGCTCGGCGTAAAACTGTGGGCTGCCAATTACGTCACCGACAAGGACGGCCGCATCTTCGCGGGGCAGTTGTTGCCGCTGTTGCCCGGGCAACCGCGCGAGCTGTTGTTCGTCGAGGACATGACGCGCAACGGGCTGAACCTGTACCTGGACACCGACATCGAGCGACTCTCGTTCAAGCCACAGCCGATGATGATGTCCGACTCGTCGTACGACCAGACCGTGGCCGCTGAATTCGCCGAACAGGAAGACGGCCGCGTCTTCATCATGAAGGAGGAAGTCGAGCGCTATTTCCTGGATGCGGCGCGGGAGATGCGCAAGACGCCAATCCGGCTCGGCAGCATCGCCGACGCCAATGGCCGCAAGCATCGCGACCGAGTCGTGTATACGATCGAGGGCGATTTCCCGCGCACCGCCACGGACCTGGACTGAGCGTCCTCAGGGATGCTCGGCTTCCACGTGCACGCGCTCGCGTCGCACCAGGTAGACGCCGCTGGCGATGATGATGGCAGCGCCCAGCAGGGTGATTTCATCGGGCAGGGTTTTCCATAGCAGCCAGTCCAGCCCTACCGCCCAGGCCAGGGCGCTGTATTCGAGCGGGGCGATGGCGGACGCTTCGCCATGCCGGAACGCTTCGGTGATGAACAATTGTCCGAAGAAGCCGGTGACCGCCACGCCCAACAGCACCCAGGCATCCTCCGGACGGATCGCCACCCAGCCAGGCGCGGCGAGCACGCCAGCGCCGATACCGACCATTGTCATCAGCCAGAACACCTGGCTTTCACTGGAGTCCGTGCGGCCGACGATGCGCACCGTCACGGCTGAAATGGAATAGCACGCCGCCGCCGCCAGCATCGCCAATCCACCGAGCGTCAGCAGCCCATCGCCGGTCGGGCGAAGCACCACCAGCACACCCACCAGGCCCACGCCGACGGCAATCCAGCGCGCGCGCTCCACCCGCTCGCCCAACACCGGCACGGACAGCACCGTGATCATCAGCGGCGCGATGAACACGATCGTGTAGGCCTCGGCCAGCGGCAGGTCGCGAAGGCCGAACGAAAACATCGAGAGCATGGCGATGCCCAGCACGCCGCGGAACAGGTGCAGGCGCCAGCGCACCCGCAGCAAGGTGCCGAAGGCGCCGCGCCAGGCCACGTAGGCGATGACCAGCGGAAGCGACGACAAGGCGCGCATTGCCGCCACCTGCATCGCCGGATAGTGCGGCGACAGCAGCTTCAGGCCGGTATCCATGAAAGCGAACATGCCGACGGCCAGCAGCATCGCGCCGATGCCGCGCCGGTTTTTGGACTTTCCCATGGGCCCATTATGTCGGCTTGGCCGATTGTCCGTTTTAGCCATTAGAATGGCGTATCCGCCACTCTCGGTTAGCTTGGGGCGGGAGGAAGCTGTGTCCACCCCGGGTCCCCGGACCCATTGCTGGAGCCTTCCATGAACAAGCTAGCCCCCAATTCGGCCCATGCCGCCATAGCGATCGCCGCCATGTTGATTTCCGCCACCGCCGGCGCCGCCGGACCGGCCCCCTTCCACGGCGCGCCGGACTCGATGTATGACCCCGGCAGCCAGTACACCGCCTCGCTCGACCAGACCCACAACCAGTGGCGCCTGCAGCCGGCCAGCGGCGACGACCTGGTGATCGATACCGGCACCTGCGCCACCGGCACCATGGTGCCCAGCGGCGTGTGGCTGGTGGTTCGCGACCCACAAGGCCGGCCCGAACTGCTGGCGCCGTCGGTTACCCGGCTGCCCCGTGGCGTGCCTGACCGCGTTGCCTTGCGCAGCTGCGGCAAGGCCACCGGCCGCGAGCTGGCCGTGCCGCAAACCGTGCTGGACCTGTTGGGCGAGCGCAGCGGAGCGATCTATGTCTACAACTGAATCGGCCCTGCTTCGCGACACGGCCGGCCCGCGCCCCACCGGTCGGCTGCGGCTCGGCATCCTGGCAATGGACGGCTGCATGCTGTCGTCCATCGCAGAGGCCAGCGACACGCTGCGCGTCGCCCAGACCCTGGCCAACATCCGCCAGCCCAATGGCGACTTGCGGCTGGAGACGGTGGTCTTCGGCGCGCGCGGCCAGACAAGCATCCGCACTTCGGTGGGCCTGCAGCTGTCGGGATTGAGCGAACCGCCCGACGACCTGGACCTGATCCTGCTGCCCGGATTGATGCACAGCAGTCCGCATGAACTGATCGAGCGGGTCAGCACGATGCAGCCCGAGATCGAGTTGCTGCGCGCGATGCACCTGCGCGGCGTCCAGTTGGCCAGCAACTGCAGCGGCAGTTTCCTGTTCGCCGAATCGGGACTGCTCGACGGTCACCGCGCCACTTGCAGCTGGTGGCTGGCGACGGCCTTCCGGCAGCGCTATCCGAAGGTGCAACTGGAAGCCGATGCGATGGTGGTGGACGACGCGGGATTCTTGACTGCCGGCGGGTCATGTTCGCTGCAGTCGCTGATGCTCAAGCTGATCGCAAAGGCCGGCGGCGAGGAGTTGGCGCAGCAGACCGCGCGCATGTTGCTGATCGACACCGAGCGGCAAAGCCAGGCGCCCTACGTCAGCCAGGCCCTGATGGAAAAGCCGAGGAATTCACTGTCGGAAAAAGCCGAGCACTTCCTGATGCACGAACTGCACCGCGAGGTAAGCGTCACCCAGCTGGCCGAACATTGCGGCACCAGCGAACGCAGCCTGCTTCGCCATTTCCGCACCCATCACGGCGTCACGCCGGTGGCGCACATCCAGCACCTGCGCGTCGAACGGGCCAAGGCCCTGCTGGAGACAACCCACCTGAGCTTCGAGGAAATCGTGGAGCGCTGCGGCTACAGCGACAGCGCCAGTTTCCGGAAACTGTTCAAGCGGGCCACGGCCATCACGCCGGGCGATTATCGCGAGCGCTATCGCCTGCGTCCGCACTAGGCTTGCCGTCGGCTTGATCAATGACTGCGCCCTCGGGATCGCGGCGCAGGGTCGAGAACAGAAGATCGCAGACCGGATAGGTGATGTTGAAATTGTTGTGCGCCATGCGCCGCGGGTCGTGGTGCGTGCGATGCAACCAGCCGAGCTTGCGCACCAGCCAGCGTTGCGCAAGCCAATGGTCATCGGGCAGGTGGTAGGCCAGGTGCAGGATTTCGTAATTCAGGAAATAGCCAAGACCGGTCGCGACGAACAACCAGGCCACGTTGTCGGACAACAGCAGCGACAATCCGATCCAGACCGGCAAGGCGAACAGGCCGAAGAAGAAGACCACCAGCAATGGCGGAAACAACACCGCCCGCAAGTCGCGCAGGTCGTCCAGTGGCATCGCCTGGTGGTTGAAGAAGCGATGGTGCTGCCCGGCGTGGCGGCGATAGACCAGGCCCAGGCCGCGGAACGGGCGATGCATCGGGAACCGGTGGCCCAGGTATTCGGCCAGGTTCGCGTATAGCCAGGTCAGCGGCACGGCCAGCCACTCCAGCGGCTTCACTGCGTGCAACTGCAGCAGGCACAGGACCAGGGCCAGGCTTCCGACGCCGAAGGTAAACGCCAGGTGCAGGCGCCCGTCGTAACCGGCGGGAATCTCGCGGTCGCGGTACTCCTCGCGGAAGCGCGCCACGGCCTCGGGCAGCCCGACGCCCCTCATCGCCGATTCCTCGCAAGCTGGCCACTGCGCATGCTTACCCCGCTGACGGTCCTGTCCACGCCATGTTACGCAGGCCTGCGGCAATCGAACACAATGGCGGCATGCGCAAGATCGTGCACATCGACATGGACGCCTTCTACGCCTCCGTGGAACAGCGCGACGACCCCACGCTGCGCGGAAAACCGGTGGTGGTGGCCTGGCGCGGGGCACGGTCGGTGGTGTGTGCGGCGTCCTACGAAGCGCGCAAGTTCGGCATCCGCTCGGCCATGCCCGCCGTGCGGGCCGAGCGCCTGTGCCCGGGCGCGGTTTTCGTGCCGCCTGACTTCACCCGATATCGCGCGGTGTCGCGCCAGGTTCGCGAGATCTTCCTGCGCCACACCGACCTGGTGGAGCCGCTGTCGCTGGACGAAGCCTACCTGGACGTCACCACCAACAAGTTCGACCTGCCCAGCGCGACGGCCGTGGCCCTCGCGATCCGCCAGTCCATTCGCGAAGAGACGTCGCTGACGGCATCGGCCGGTATCGCGCCCAACAAGTTCCTGGCCAAGATCGCCTCCGACTGGCGCAAGCCCGACGGGCAGTTCGTGATTCGTCCGCACCAGGTCGAGGCCTTCCTGGCGCCGTTGCCGGTGTCGAAACTGCATGGCGTCGGCCGCGTGATGGAAACCCGGCTCGGCGACCTTGGCATCAGCACGGTCGGCCAACTGCGCAGCATGGGCGAGGCCGAACTCGAACGGCGCTTCGGCCGCTGGGGCAAGCGACTGCACGAACTGTCGCTGGGCATCGACGAGCACCCGGTGGTGAGCGAGCGGCCGACCCTGCAGGTGTCGGCGGAAGACACGTTCGCCCGGGACGTGCTGCTTCGGGAGACGGTGGATACGCTGCGCCAGCTGGCGGACAAGGTGTGGGCGGCATCGCGCAAGGAAGAAGGCCGGGTCGGACGCACCGTCGTGCTGAAGCTCAAGACCAGCGACTTCCACATCATCACCCGCAGCCTGACGCCGCCCGCGCCGCCGGCGTCGCTGGACGAATTCCTGGCGCTGTCGCTGTCCCTGATCGACCGGGTCGGGCTGCCGTCGCGGACGCGGTTCCGGCTGGTCGGCGTGGGGCTGGCGAACTTCCGGGGCAGTGATGACCTGCCGCCGCAATCGGAACTGTTCGCGCACTGATCCACACCGAGGTCGCGCGCCGCGAGTGCGTTAAACTGCGCGCCATCACTGGAAACCCGGAACGCCCATGCCCTCCTTCGACGTCATCTCGGAAGTCGACAAGCACGAATTGACCAATGCCGTGGACACGGCCAATCGCGAACTGGGCAATCGCTTCGACTTCAAGGGCAGCGACGCCCGCTTCGAACTCGATGATTCGCTGGTCACCCAGTTCGCGCCGTCCGATTTCCAGCTCAAGCAGATGCTCGACATCCTGCGCGGCCGGCTGGCGGCACGCGGCATCGACGTGCGTTGCCTGGAAGAAGCCGATCCCGAGATCAACCTGGCCGGCGCGCGGCAGAAGATCACCGTCAAGCAGGGGATTGAACAGAAGCTGGCCAAGAAGATCGTCGCCTCCATCAAGGAAGCGAAACTGAAGGTCGAGGCGCAGATCAACGGCGACAAGTTGCGCATCACCGGCAAGAAGCGCGACGACCTGCAGATGGCGATGGCCCTGCTGAAGAAAGGCGACTACGAACTGCCGCTGCAGTTCGAAAACTTCCGCGACTGACGGCGATTCAGGCGCGGACGCGCCCGAACAATACATCCAGGTCCGCCGCACCGAGCAGCCGCCACTGGCCCGGTTCGAGATCACCCAGGCCCAGGCCGCCGACGGATACGCGATGCAGCGATTCAACGTGGTTGCCGACGGCGGCGAACATGCGCCGCACCTGGTGGTAGCGGCCCTCGACCATGGTTATTTCCGCCAGCCGCGGCGTGATGGCCAGCAGGCCGGCCGGCGCCAGCGGCTGCGTCTCGGATTCCAGCAACAAGGTGCCGCTGCCGAATGTTTCCGCTTCGTCGCCACGCAAATCGTTCGCCAGCGCCGCGCGATAGACCTTCGGCAGTTCGGCCTTGGGCGAGGTGATGGTGTGCAGCAGCGCGCCGTCGTCGGTCATCAGCAGCAGGCCCGAGGTGTCGCGATCAAGCCGGCCCACGGACGAGAGCACCGGATTGCGCAGGCGGAACCGCGGCG
>JAPLSI010000173.1:17326-23969 GCA_026398715.1 Gammaproteobacteria bacterium | reverse complement strand
GGGACCAATATCTGGTCGTATTTCTTGAACGGATAGGCGATGCCGAAGTACTCGTCGAAATAGACCAGGCCTTCCTTGGTGGCCTTGAACCAATCGGCCGGTGACACCTGGTTTGCGACCGACTGGCGCGCGAACAGGCGCATCGGGTACTTGCCGCTGGTGTCTTCCCACATCTTGTAGGGACCCGCGTGCAACGAGAAGTTGTAGGGGCTGAGCACCGGCGTGACCGGGAAGGTCCACTGGCGCGTGGCGCCCGCGTCCTTGATGCCGGTTTCGCGGGTGGACGAAATGACGTGCCATTCCTTCGGCGCGGAAACGTTCAGCTGGTAGGTCGCCTTCAGGTCGGGCTGGTCGAACAGCGCGAACATCTGGTGCGCGGCAGCCGGTTCGAAGTGCGAGTACAGGTAGACGCGGCCGTCGGTCTTGTCCACGTAGCGATGCAGGCCCTCGCCGTTGGTGCTGTGTTCGCGCGAGTAGCTGACGCTGATGCTGTTGCGGCCGACCTTCAGGTCGGCGCCGTCGATGGTGATGAACCACTGGTTGTATTTCGGCGCGAGCGTCTTGCCGTTGACGACGAGTTGGCTGACCTTGGCTTTGTCGAGGTCCACGGTCAGCGGCGCGCGGTTGTCCGACAACTGGAAGTCGATCTTCGAGGTCGCGTTGAAGGTCGGTTCGCCGGTCAGGGTGAAGTCCAGCACGTAGCTGACCTTCGAAACCCGTGCCGAGCGCGCGGCGGCGTCCTCCTGGCTCAGGTACGGATTTTCCGCACGAACCAGCGCGGCGGACGGCGCGGTCTGGGCTGCAGTGGGCGCAGCAGACAACGCGAACGCCAGGAACGTGATGGCGATCGCCAAATTCGGACGGATCAGCTGGGACATGGAAGGATGCCGTGGTGGGGAAGGGATGGCGGTCCTTCTTGCAGCCGGACGCCGAAGGCGAGGATAGCCGGACGGACTGCGCCGTCCAAGCCACCAACAGCACTTTCCCCTGGGACGGCGATGTGCTTGCCTTGCTGGCGCGGGACCGGCCCGTGCCAGCAAGGCGCGCGACAAATCAGAACTGGTAGCCGAGCGAGAAACCGATCACCAGCGGATCGACGTTCGCGGTGCCGACGTCGCCGAGGGTTTCCACGTTCACGTCGGTGTCGAAGTCGAGCTTCGAAACATCGGCGCGCAGGAACAGGTTTTCAGCGACGAAGAAATCCACGCCACCGCCATAGACCAGGCCGTTGGAGTTGCTCGCCGACACATCCAGGCCGGCCAGCGCACCCTTGGACTGTTCGCCCGACAGGGCGACCCAGCCAAAGCCCAGGCGCACGAACGGGCGCACCTTCGATTCGGGCAGGAACTGGTAGTTGATGCTCAGGATGGTGGGGCGGTGCTCGACACTGGCGATCGTGCCCAGTCCGTCCAGGCTGACGTCATGCTCGTAGGCGACAAGCGCGGTGTTGAGTTCGGCAAAGACATTGGGGTTGAACTTGTAGCCGAGGCTGCCGGTGAGGCTCCAGTCATCGGTGACGCTGGCATCGGCGCCGGCGAGTGCGCCGTTGTCGGAATCGGGATTGACGTTGGTGTAGCCGATGGTGCCGAAGAACTGGGCGTTGGCGGCACCGGAGGCGAGGAGGCCCGCGAGGGCCAGTGAAACGAGGCAGGTCTTTTTCATTGCGAAGCTCCGTCGTCGTAGGGTTGCAGGGTGGGCAATCACTTGCTTGCCGGGGTGCAAAGTTAACGGGCTTCGAATAAAGGCCATGTGTAAAAAAATCGCAAATTCGTGATCGGCTCGTGAAGATGCGTGCGTTGGCCGCATCCATGGCGCTGCCACGTGTAATCCATGAGTCGCCCTGCTTGAACCTGGAGTCGAATGGAACCTTCCACTGGCAACTGGCCTTCGGGCCCGACGGGTCGATTCCTGGTAACCCTGCGCGACGAGCCCGGCAACAAGTCCCGCGTATTGCGCGATTCGGCAGGCCTGCGCACGGCCAGCAGCATGGACCTGCCATCGGCGGCCGAAATCGGGATGCTGGGCGGATTGAACGGCGTCGTCTATGAAAACGTCGGCGTTGCCGTCGTCGATGTCGATCCCGAACAGAAATTCGCGCTTGCGCGTGCATTGTCGGATCCCGGCAATCCCATCATCGCGGTGGAACCGGAGCAATACGGCCACGCGCTGGCCGACCGGGTGGAAGGGCAGTGGCGGGGCATCGGCACGCCGTATGCCGACAACCTGTATTTCACCTGGGGGCTTCAGGCGACGGGCGTGTCCGGCAGCCAGGGCAGTGCGCGCGACATTCGCGTTGCGGTGCTCGACAGCGGCTTCGACCTGGGCCATCCCGATTTCAACGGTCGCAATCCGCTGGCGCGCAGTTTCGTTCCCGGTGCGGCGACGGTGCAGGATGGTTTCGGCCACGGCATCCACGTCATCGGTACCTGCTGTGGACCGCGACGCGTCAGCGGGTCCAGTCGCGCCTACGGCATCGCCAACGATGCGCCGCTGCTGGTCGGCAAGGTGCTCAACGATGCCGGCGGCTACCAGGACGAATGGGTGATCGCCGGCATCAGCTGGGCCCTGGCCAATCGCGCCGACATCATCTCGATGTCGCTCGGCGCCTTCGTGTTTTCGGGCATGGGTTACGTCGAGGCCTACGAAAACATCGCGAAAAGGGCGCTCGCGGCCAACAGCCTGATCATTGCCGCGGCCGGCAACACGCGCAACAGCGCCGTGTACAGTCCCGCCAACTGTCCGTCCATCCTGGCGGTGGGGGCCGTGGATCGCAGGCTGGACCTCGCGCCGTTTTCCTCCATCGGCATCAATCCCAATGGCGGCGAAGTAAACCTGGTCGGGCCCGGCGTGGAAGTGCATTCGAGCAAGCCGATGACGACCCGCTACGGCGTGATGCAGGGCACCAGCATGGCGACGCCGCATGTATCGGGCTGCGCTGCGCTATGGGCGCAGGCAACGGGATTGCGTGGCCGCGACCTTTGGGAGCAGTTGCGCGTGTCGGCGCGTCCGATCGGGCTGCCGACTCAGCACGGCGGCGCGGGGCTGGTGCAGGCGCCGCAGGTCTAGGCACTTGTTCCGGGTTGTGCCCGGTCTCTCGCATCCATCCAGCGCCGAGCGTAATGTATGGCAACGCCGTGGGCTGTCACTGCGGTCCTTGTCTTCAACACTTGGGAGAGTCGTGATGGCCGAGACTTCGAGTCATGCAGGAACCTGCTTCTGCGGCGCCGTGAAATTCAACGTGACCGGTGACCCGGCGGCGATGGGCTACTGCCATTGCGCGTCGTGCCGGCATTGGTCTGCGGGCCCGGTGAACGCGTTCTCACTGTGGCAGCCCGGCGCGCTGCAGGTAACCGACGGCGCCGACAAGATCGGCACCTACAACCACACGCCGATCAGTTGCCGGAAGTGGTGCAAGAATTGCGGCGGCCACCTGTTCACCGACCACCCGACGATGGGACTGGTGGACGTGTATGCGGCAATGATCCCGACGCTGGCCTTCACGCCGGGCGTGCACGTCCACTATCAGGAAACCGTACTGCACATCCACGACGGCCTGCCCAAGTTCAAGGACATGCCTGCCGAAATGGGCGGGTCCGGCGACTTGTTGCCCGAGTAATCCGGATGCCCGCGATCGAGAGTTGCGTGCGCCATGAGGCCTTGACCGTCAATGATTGAGGAGGCGGGCGTCGTCGAGCATCTGGACGTTCTGGTGGTAGGCGCCGGGCTGTCGGGAATCGCGGCGGCCCACCATCTGCTGGTGGACTGCCCCGGCAAGACCTTCGCCATTCTCGAGAGCCGCGCGAGCATCGGCGGTACCTGGGACCTGTTCCGCTACCCGGGCGTGCGTTCGGATTCCGACATTTTCACGCTGGGCTATTCCTTCAAGCCTTGGGCCGGCAGGGAGACCATCGTCGATGGCAAGGCGATCCTCGAGTACATGAAAGAGGCCGCGCGCGAGGAAGGGATAGACCGCCGGATTCGATTTGGCCATCGCCTGGCCAGCGCTGCCTGGGACAGTTCGGCTGCGCGCTGGACCGTGCAGGTGGATCGCGGCGAAGCATTGCCATCCCTCACCCTGACCTGCAACTTTCTTTTCCTGTGCACCGGTTACTACAGCTACAGCGAGCCGCATCGCCCTGCGTTTCCGGGTGAGGCGGACTTTCGCGGCACCGTCGTGCACCCGCAATTCTGGCCCACGGGCCTGGACGTCCGGGACAAGCAAGTCGTGGTGATCGGCAGCGGCGCCACGGCGGTGACCCTGGTGCCGGCGCTTGCTGCCCAAGCCGCGCGGGTAACGATGCTGCAGCGATCGCCGAGTTATGTGTTCGAGCGCCCGCGCGTCGATCGGTTGTTCAATGCCCTGCGTGCCTTGCTGCCCGGCATGCCGGGCTATCGGCTTACCCGCCTGAAATTCATGGTGCGCGACCTGGTGTTGTACCAGTTGGCGGTGCGCCTGCCGACGCTGATGAAGCGCGTGGTGCTTTTTCGCGTGCGCAAGGCGCTTGGATCTGCGGCGCAGGTGGACAGCCATTTCACCCCGCGTTACGCGCCCTGGAACCAACGCGTATGCCTGGTGCCCGATGGCGACCTGTTCGCAAGCCTGCGGTCGGGCAGGGCGGTGATGGAAACCGCAACCATCGAACGCTTCACCGCCACCGGAATCCGCCTGGAATCCGGAAAGGACCTGCCCGCAGACATCATCGTCACCGCCACCGGCCTGAAGATGGAAGTGATGAGCGGCGTATCGCTGAGCGTCGACGGCGTGCCGGTGAAACTCGGCGACACGCTGGTCTACAAGGGCTGCATGATTTCCGGCGTGCCGAACCTGGCGCTGGCCTTTGGCTATGCGAACGCGTCATGGACCCTGAAGGCGGAACTCGTCTGTCGCCATGTCTGCCGCGTCCTCAGGCACATGGATCGCACCGGCAACGCCATTTGCGTGCCCGACGCCAAGGGCGTGCGGGCGACCACCGACCCATTGATGCAATTGAGTTCGAACTATATTGCGCGTGCGCTTGTCTACCTGCCCAAGCAGGGCGATCGACTGCCCTGGAGGGCGCTGCACAATTACGCCCTCGACAGCCTGCTGCTGCGCTTTGGCAGGCTGGAAGACGGGTCACTGTTATTTTCCAAACCAGCAAGCAAGGGTCCTTGATGCGTCCATGTAAAAGTTTTGTTGTCTCCGTTTCCCTGCTTCTGGCATCAATGATGGCGAATGCGGCCACGCCGCCGCCGTCGGCGGCGACGCCCGCCCCCGCATCTGCGGCATCCCAATCCACATCCGCTTCTACCGAACGGGTCAACACGCTGCAGACCGTCGTCGTGTCCGGCATCCGGCCTGGACCGGCCCTGTGGAAGGTGACCAACGGGGACAAGGCGCTGTGGATCCTTGGCACGGTTTCCCCGGTGCCCGAAAAGATGGAATGGTATTCGCCGCAGTCCGAAGCGGTGTTGCGCAACACGACGGAAATCATCGGGCCGCCGCAGGCGGGCATGCAGGTCGGGTTTGGCAGCGCGTTCAAGGCCGCCTTTGCCATGCCAACCATCCTTCGTGCCCGCAAGAATGCCGACGGCAAGCTGCTGAAGGATGTATTGCCGCCCGACCTCTACGCGCGCTGGGCGCAGTTGAAACTGCGATACATCGGCAAGGACAAGTCCATCGAGGAATGGCGGCCCATCTTCGCTGCCGGCAAGTTGTATTCGGCGGCCCTGGAAAAGGCCGGACTGACCTCAGGCACCGGCACGGGCGGCAGGATTACCGAGGTCGCGAAAGAGCGGGACATCAAGCGCACCTCCACCAGCGTCAACATCGCCATTACCGATCCGAAAGGCATGGCCAAGAGTTTCACCAAGTCCAATATCGACGACGTGGCCTGTTTCCGAAGCGTGCTCGATCGCCTGGAACTCGAGGTCGCCCATGCCTCGCAGCGTGCCAATGCCTGGGCGGTGGGCAACCTGCCGGAACTCACCCGCCTGGTGAACAAGGACCGGCTGCCTTCGTGCCTGGAAGCCTTCGCGAAGGTGGAGGCGATGAAAGAATCCGGAATCCTTGACGCAACCGAACAATCACGCGCGAAATGGATGAAGGCCGTGGATGCCGCGCTGGCGACCAACCCGACCAGTTTCGCCACGTTGCCGATGATCGAGATCGTCACGCCGGACGGATTGTTGTCCAAGCTGCGCGCGAAGGGTTACCAGATCGCGGAACCACAAGGGAGCGTGCAATGAAGACCATCCTGGTAACCGGCGCCAATCGTGGCATCGGGTTGGCGCTCGTGAAGCATTTCCGCAGCCGCGGCGATTCGGTCGTCGCGGTCTGTCGCCACGGCAGCGATGAACTCGCCGCGACCGGCGCCCGCGTGGAGCCAGGCATCGACGTGACCGACGACGCGGCGCTGGCTGCGCTCGACGCCCGGCTCGGCGAGCTGCGCCTGGACGAATTGTGGTTGAACGCGGGCGTGCTGGAACGCGACACCCTGGACAAGCTGGACGAGAATTCATTCGAAGCGATCCGCCGCCAGTTCGAGGTCAACGCGATGGGTCCGCTGCGCGTCGCGCATGCGCTTCATCACCGCCTGGGCAAGGGCTCGAAGATCGCCATCATCACCAGCCGCATGGGCTCGATCCAGGACAACGGTTCCGG
>JAPLSI010000173.1:0-17308 GCA_026398715.1 Gammaproteobacteria bacterium | reverse complement strand
CGAAGGCGGCGGTGAATGCGATCGGCAAGTCCCTGGCGATCGACCTGGGCCCGCGCGAGGTTGCCGTGTACCTGCTGCATCCGGGCTACGTGGCCACCGACATGGTGGGCGGCACCGGCGACATCAGCCCGGGCGTGGCCGCGCAGCGCCTCATCGCAAGGGTGGACAGCCTGGACCAGGCCCAGACCGGCACCTTCTGGCATTCCAACGGCAGCCAGCTGACCTGGTAGGCCGCTGCAGCTCCTGATTCCGGGTCCCGCGTCGGGTGCCCGGATTTCAGGCAGAATCAAGCCGTTCCACTCATCAAGGGACGGTCATGAGCGAAAAGCAGAAGATTCCCCTGGTCAAGAAGACCAAGCCGATGGCAGCCGAACAGAATCGGACCGGCAAGCGCGGCATCGAGCCCGAAGAGACCCACCGCAGCGGCGGCAAGCGAATTCCCGACCAGGGCGGCGGCAAGTCCAAGGGCGCGAAGCGCTGACGACGGCGGGCGCGCCCTTGCTACGCCTGTGGAGCGCCGCCAGACAACGTGCGGCGGCGCCCCGGTCCAGCCTTGCAAGGCGCGGCTTAGTCGGCCGCGGAAAAATCCACCGCGAAGCTCATCAGCATGCCCGGGATCAACGACTTGCCAGCAGGGCAGGGCGCATCCAGCGCGACCTGGGCGCGCGTGCCGTCGGCCCGATTGACGCAGACCTCGAACTGCTCGCCGGCACCGGTCTGGGTCACGCTGAAATCATTGTCAGTGCCGAGCAGGACAAGCGTGCGGCCGTCCGCCAGTTGTGGGCCGATGGCCAGGCCCTCGATCTTTTCCGGAACTTCATGGCCTTGTGCCTTCAATGCAGCCAGCAGGTCCACTTCGTTGGCCTTCTGCACGGGCACGACGCCAAGCGGCAGCCCGTCGCTGCCGGCCAGCGAAACACCCTGCACGTTGCTCGCGCCCGCGATGCTGATGCGATAGACGCGCTTGTGCAGCGGGGTCGCGGTCACTTCGACGCCCAGGCCGCGATTGTCGCGCTCGAGCACAAGGAAGTCCGTATCCGACAACGCAGTGATCGCGCTGAGGCCGATGCTGCGGCCCTGGTTGGTGGCCGAGAAGTCGTCCGCCGTGGAGGGATCGATCGCGTTCAACACGCTGCGGCTTTCCAGCTGATAGACGAATTGCGCCGTGGACTGGCCGCTGACCGCATCGAATTCGACCACGCGGACATTCCGGCTGCGCCGGCCATCGTTGCTGCTGCCCTCGTCCACCAGCGGGTCCTGCATTACCGCATACAGCTTGTCGCCGCTGCGATTGAAGGTCAGGCCTTCAAAACCGCGATTGTCCTGGCGGCCGCGCACGATGGTCGGGCGCCCGTCCGTGTAGTTGGCC
Source organism: Gammaproteobacteria bacterium (assembly GCA_026398715.1). Next base: position 15,939 of record JAPLSI010000173.1, on the reverse strand, counting down.
GCGCCGCCGGCTTCCACCGGCTTGAGGTTTTCCGGCACCGACAGGGCGCGGATGAACTGGCCGCTGGACGTGAATTCGTAAACACTCGGGCCGTATTCGTCGGCGATGAAGAAATGGCCGCCATTGCCGATGGCCAGGCCCTCGGGATCGAAACTGGCGCCCAGCAGCGACTTGTCGGCATTGAGCAGCAGCGGATTGAGGCCGTTGAACAACAGGCCATCCTCGGCCTTGAACAGCATCGTCCTCTTGATCACCGGCTGTCCGATCTCGCCAGTCGCGGCGTCATACGGCACATGGATGCGCTCGACGCGCGTGGCGTAGTCGATCAGGCCGCCACCGGGTCCGCGATCGGCCAGGGCAAACCAGTCGCCTGTCTTCTTGTCGAACACCAGGTCGGAATAGAAGCCGAAGCGATTGAGGTTGGCACTATTGGCAACGCCTTTGCGCAGGGGCAGGGCGTCGGCAGTCGTGGCCGGCGTCTCCACGACATTGACGAGCGTCCAGTCAGCGGCCTGTGCAACGGGGACGGCCAGGGCAAGCGAGAGTGCGACGGCAAGGGGGCGAATCATGGGGCGTCCTTCGGTTGGCGGAGAAGGCCACGCTAGGGGCTGCATGTTGCAGGCGCATGAAGGCCGGGCGAATGGCACATGATCCGGGCGGCTTGCGTCGGCTAAGCTAGGCCACGAATCCTTGGAGACCCGCATGCGCCTGATTCCTTTCCTGCTCGGCGCGAGCCTGCTTGTGCTTACCGCCTGCGCCAGCGTGGCCACGCCGGCCAACGACGCGCTCGCCGATGCGCTGGCCAATCCTGCACGGTCCGACAGCGACCGCGAACGCGACCAGCGCGACCAGCCCGCAGCCGTGTTGAAGCTGGCAGGGTTCCGCCCGGGCATGAAAGTCGCCGACATCTTCGGTGGTGGTGGTTACTACAGCGAGATCATCGCCGGCATCGTCGGGCCGAAGGGCCATGTCCGGTTGATCAACAACCCGCCCTACGACGGCTACGCGAAGAAAGGCCTGGCCACGCGCCTTGCCGACAACCGCCTGCCCAACGTCAGCTATGAAGTGTTGCCGCCCGAGGCGATGAACCTGGGCAAGGGAACGCTGGACGGTGCGCTGATCGTGATGTCCTACCACGACCTGTACGTGGTTGACCCGGCCGACAACTGGCCCGCCATCGATGCCGGCCAGTTCATCGACCAGATCGTTGCCGGCCTCAAGCCCGGCGGCGTGCTGCTGATCGTCGACCACAAGGCGCGTGCCGGCACCGGCAAGGACGATGCGCAGAAGCTTCATCGCATCGACGAGTCATTCGCGGTGGCGGATTTCAAGGCGCATGGCCTTGATTTCGCCGGTTCCATCGACGTGCTGGGCAACAGCGACGACGACCACAGCCTGAATGTTTTCGACAAGGCGATCCGCGGCAAGACGGATCGCTTCGTGCACCTATACCGCAAGCGCTGATCGCTTCGTTCGGCAAACCACCAGGAGATTCCAGATGCGCCCTGTTTTCCGCGTCGGCTTGGCCGCGCTCATCTTGATCGTGATGCCCGGGCTCGCCAGTGCGAATGCCGACGACTACGCCGCGCGTCGCGCCGAGTTGGCGCGGCAGATCGGACCGGACGCGATGTTGATCCTGATGTCGCCGCCGCCAGCGCAACGCAATGGCGACGTTGACTGGCCGTTCCGCCAGGAGGACAGCCTGCTGTACCTGACCGGGCAGAACGAACCGGAGACCAGCCTGGTGCTGGTGCCCGGCGAAACGGAACACAAGGAAATCCTGTTCACGCGCGATGGCAATCCGTCGCAGGAAGTGTGGACCGGTCGCATCCCGACCCGCGATGAAGCGGGCAAGGCCAGCGGCGTGAAGGAAGTCGTTTCGTCCACGCGCTTCCGTGGTTTCCTGCAGGCGGCGATGGAAGGTCGTTCGTGGGGCGACTCGCGCACCTATCGCTCCTTCGGCACCGCCGGACTGTTGGCCTGGCGCGATCGCGTGCGCTCTGGCAAGGCCGTGGTCTGGATGATCATGGAAAACCGCAACCTGGGCGGCGAGCTGACCGCCGAACGAAAGCTGGTCGAGGAGTTGCGCCGAAGCTATCCCGAGCTGCAGTTCCGCGATGCGTTCCCGCTGCTGGCCAACATGCGCATGATCAAGAGCCCGGCCGAACTCGCCACCGTGCAACGGGCCATCGACGTGACCGTCGCCGCGCAGAAGGCGGCTATGCGTCGTGCGCGCACCGCCACCCACGAATACCAGGTGCAAGCCAGTGTCGAGCACGCCTTCCGCGACCTCGGTGCTTGCTGCTGGGCGTTTCCGTCCATTGCCGCCTCGGGCCGCAACACCACCACGCTGCACTACGAGACCAACAACGACCCGATCACGCCCGGCAGCCTGGTGCTGACCGACATCGGCGCGGAAGTGGACGGCTATTCAGCCGATGTCAGCCGCACCTATCCGCAGGACGGAACCTTCAGTCCGGAGCAGCGCGACATCTATGAAGCCGTGCTGCGCACCCAGACCAGCACCATTGCGATGATGAAACCGGGCGTGCATGCGCGCGAAGTGCACGAGGAAGCCGTGAAGCTGCTGGGCGACGAACTGGTGAAGCTGGGGCTGGTCAGCCGTAACGTGCGCGAGCAGGTGCAGATGTATTTCCTGCACGGGCTGGGCCACGAACTGGGCTTGCGTACGCACGATGTCAACGACCGCGCCAGCAAGCTGGTCGCCGGCCGGATCGTGACCAACGAGCCGGGGCTTTACGTCAGGCCTGCGGACGTGCGCGGCAATCCCGTGTTCCAGGCCCTGCCTGCCGCGGAGAAGGCCGGCATCGAAGCGGCCCTGGCGAAGTACGCCGACATCGGCGTGCGCATCGAGGATGACATCCTGATCACCAACGGCGAGCCGAAGAACCTGTCTGCTGCCGAGCCGCGCACTGTCGAGGAAATCGAAAGCTTCATGCGCTGAAACGCGCCGCTTTCAGGCCCTGGCGGACCGAAGGATTTCCGCCAGGTCCTCAGGCACCGGCATCGGCTTGACGGCGCTTACGTTGGCGCCGCCGGTATTGCCTTCCGGCAACAGGCCGATGGCCGTTTTGGTAATGGCGCCGACCAGGCGCAGCAGTTGCCCTGCCACTTCGCCGGCCTGGCGGTGGCGCAATCCCCAGCACAGCATCCGCCAGTGCACGCGAACGTGGTGCGCGGTGGACGCCTGGCCAAGCACATGCGCGCGCTCAAGATGCCGGAATCCGTCGTCGTGCCTTCCCGCGAGCTCGGCTTCGCGCGCCAGGGCGAGTTCCGCCGCGACGTAGGGTGCGATCTTGCTTGCGTAGCGACTCATCGCGCCCCTACGGCTCGTCGCGCGACCGCCGCACCAGCATCGACACGCCGATCACGATCAGGGCGACCGGCCACCAGTCGAACAGCAGCGGGATCAGGTTCGGGATCAGGTCGAGCTTGGACAGCAGGAAATAGATGCCCAGCGCGATCAGCACGTAGGCCCCAACGTTGGATCGGTTGCGCATTGCAGTTCCCATGCCTGGCGTCAGCCGCCATGTTGGAAGCGAAGCCAGCCCCGGTCAAGTCGCGCCGGCTATTCGTAGTGCAGCGCGTCGATGGGATTCAGGCGCGAGGCCTTGATGGCCGGGATCATGCCGAAGACGATGCCGATCAGGCTGCAGAAGACCACGCCGAAGATCGCCCAACCGAGCGGCACGCGTGCCTCGAACTCGGTGAAGAAGGTGAACACGTTGCCGAGCAGGAAGCCCAGGGCGATGCCGATCACGCCGCCGACGTTGCACAGCACCACGGCCTCCAGCAGGAATTGGGCCAGGATGTTCCTGCGCTTGGCGCCGAGCGCCTTGCGGATGCCTATTTCCTTGGTCCGCTCGGTCACCGACACCAGCATGATGTTCATGATGCCGATGCCCGCGACCAGCAGAGCGACGCCGCCCATCAGGAAGGCGCCGATCTTCACGCCCAGCGTGGCCTTGTTGAAGGTATCGACCGAGCTGGCGCTGGTGAAGTAGAAGAAATTGTCCGGCGCGTCGTGCTTGAGGTGGCGCGTGTTGCGAAGTACCTGGCGGGTCTCTTCGATGGCGTCCTGCAGCAGCTCCGGGGTCCTCGAGCGCACGGTCACGTTGACCGAGCGCGGGTAACCCTCCGGATCGATCAACCCGTAGACCTGGGTATAGGCGCCACTGGGGATCAGGGCCATGGTCTCGTAGGGTCCGCCGAAGGCCGAGACCTTTTTCTCGAACACGCCGATCACCTCGAACTTGCGCTCGTCGAGCTGGATGACCTTGCCGATCGGATCGGTGAACGGGAACAACTGGTCGGCCAGCGCGTGCCCGAGCACGACCACGCGCCGTGCCGCGCGCATGTCCATCTCCGACAGGTTGCGACCGTCGCCGATCGGCTGGGAGTTGTTTTCCGAATACTCCGGCGAGCCGCCGACCAGGGAGATCATCGGATCGGTCTTGACGTCCTTGTAGGACGCGGACTTGCCGCCATCCCAGATTTCCGTGCCGACCGAGTCCACGCTGGAGGCCTGGTCGCGGATCGCCTGCGCCTCGGCAAGGGTGACTGGCGGCCACGTCCGCGCGGCGCGTTCCTGCTCATCGCTGGTGAAGCCGTTCGGCCATTTCTGTACCTGGAAGGTCTGCGCGCCAAGCACGCTGATCTCCTTTTCGATCGTGTCCTGCATGACCGTGATCGCGGTCATCACGCCGATGATGGAGGCCACACCCAGCACGATGCCGACCAGGGTCAGGAACGAGCGCAGCTTGTTGCCGCCGATCGCGCCCAGCGACATCAGGAATACATCGGACTTATGCATGGGCGGACTCACTCATAGCGAAGCGCCTCGATAGGATCGAGCTTGGCGCCGCGCCAGGCCGGGATCATGCCCGAGATCACGCCGACCGCCACCGAAACCACCAGCGCGAGCAGCACGATGAAGGGCGACAGGCTGGCCGGCATCAGGTGGGCGTTGATGATGGACGTCAGCACGCCGGCGACGCTCACGCCGATGATGCCGCCGAACAGGCAGATGATCGAGGACTCGAACAGGAACTGCAGCAGGATGCTGCGCCGCTTGGCGCCGATCGCCTTGCGGATGCCGATTTCCTTGGTGCGCTCGGTCACAGAGACCAGCATGATGTTCATCACGCCGACGCCGCCGACGAACAGCGAGATGCTGGTGATGGCCAGGCCCACCAGCATCACCACGCCCATGGTGCTGTTGTAGGCATCAAGGATGGTGTCGAGCTTGTTGATGGAAAAATCGTTCTTCTCGATCGGCTTTAGGCCGCGGATGCTGCGCATCAGTCCTTCCGTGTCGGACTCGAAGTCCTCCAGCGTCTTCCCCGGCGGCGCCTTGATGGCGATATCCACGCCGGCACGGCCGCCCTTGTTGCCGAAGGTGCTGTTGAAGGTAGCGATCGGGATGAACACCTGGCGGTCGAAGTTGGGTCCGCCGAAGAAGCTGCCGCCCTGCTTCTCCATCACGCCGATCACCCGGAAGTCGTGCCGGCCGATCTTGAATTCCCGATCAAGGGGGTCGCCCTTGCCGAACAGGCCCTCGGCGACGTCCGCGCCGATCACTGCCACGTGGCGTTTGTACTGCACGTCGAACGGCATCAGGAAGCGGCCGGCGGCCGGCACCATCGTCGACACCAGCACCTGCTTGTCGGTGGTGCCAATGACGCTGATCGAGTCGAGTTCGTTGTTCATGAACTTGACGCTTTGATCGCCGTGGATGCTCGGATTGACGATCGCTCCGCTGCCCTGCAGGCGATGGGTCAGCGCGTCGGCGACCTGCAGGGTGACCTCCGGTCGCTTGCGCAGGCTGTAGTCCGGTCCCATCTGCACCCAGGGCCACTTGGACACATACAGGACGTCGGCGCCGACCGAGGCGAAGGTCTGTCGAAAGGTCGATTGCAGTCCGTTGGCGGCGGTCATGGTGGTGATCACCGCGACGATGCCAATGATGATGCCAAGCGCCGTGAGCGCGCCGCGGCTCTTGTTGGCCGCGATGGCGTTAAGGGCGATCTTGAACGACTCGCTGATGTCGAGCCCGAGTTTCATTGCCTGCGGATGTCGCTTTCGATCACGCCGTCGCGCAGGCGGATGACCCGGTGCGCATGGGCGGCGATCTCGTCTTCGTGGGTTACCAGGATGATGGTGTTGCCGCGATCGTGCAGTTCCGACAGCAGGGCCATGATCTCCACGCCGGTGGCGCTGTCGAGGTTGCCGGTCGGTTCGTCGGCCAGGATGATCGAGGGCTTGCAGACCAGGGCGCGGGCGATCGCCACGCGCTGGCGCTGGCCGCCCGATAGTTCGTTGGGCTTGTGGTGCATGCGGTCGGTCAGCCCGACCGAGCGGATTGCCTCTTCGGCGACGCGCTTGCGGTCGGCTTTGTTCTTGCCGGCATAGATCAGCGGCAACTCGACGTTCTTGAACACATTCACCCGCGGCACCAGGTTGAAGGTCTGGAACACGAAGCCGATCTTGAGGTTGCGGATCTCGGCCAACTGGTCCTCGCTCATGCTGTCCACCGCCTGGTTTTCCAGGCGATAGGAGCCGGCACTGGGCACGTCCAGGCAGCCGATGATGTTCATCAGCGTGGACTTGCCCGAGCCGGACGGACCCATGATGGCGACGTACTCGTTCTTTCGGATGTCCAGCGACACGCCGGCAAGCGCGCGCACGGTCTGGTCGCCCATGGTGTAAGTCTTGACGACCTTGTCCAGATGCAGCGTGACCGGGGCGGTTTCGTCCCGGCTGAAGCCGTTGGCCGGGGTGGTGGGCAGGGCGGACATGTCAGTTGCCGCTCGCGGCCAGCTTGTTGTCCGACTTGTCGCCGGGCTTCTTGATGGTGACTGCGTCGCCGATATTGAGGTCGCGCGAGATGGCGCGGTAGCTGCCGGAGACGATGGTTTCGCCTTCCTTGAGCCCGGTCTTTATTTCGATGGCGTCATCGCTCTGGATGCCGGTGGCGACCTGGTGGGCCACCGCCTTGCCGTCCTGGATCACCCAGACCACTTCGACGTAACCGTCCTTGCCCGCCTTGAAATTGCCGGGCTTGCCGTCCTTGCCCTTGAGTTGCTCGGGCGTGCGCACGGTAACCGACTGGATCGGCACGCTGAGCGCGCTGTCGCGAGTCTCGGTGACGATGTCGGCACTGGCGGTCATGCCCGGGCGCAGCTTGCTGGTGTCACTGGTGATCGCGATCTTCACCTCGAACTCGGTCTTCTGCGCGGTCGAGCCCGCCGGCGGCACGTTGGCGCTGTTGGCGATCTCGGACACGGTGCCGGTGATCTTGTCGCCGAGTACGGCATCCACTTCTATCTGGGCCGACTGGCCGATCCTGATCGCGTTGATGTCGTTCTCGTCGACGTTCACCAGGGCTTCCATGGCGCCAAGTTGCGCCACCTTCATGATCACGTCTTCCTGGAACTGCGAACCGATGGCGATTTCGCCCTGTTCCTTGTTCAAGTCGCTGACCGTGCCGGAGATCGGCGCGTAGATGGTGGTCTTGGACAGGTCGTCCTGGGCCTGGCGCAGCGCGCCGATGGCCTGCTGCACCTGGTCCATCGCCGACTGGTAGCGCGAGCCGTCCACCTGGAAGGCGGTTTGCGCGGCATCGAGGTCTGACTGCGACTGCAGCTTGCGGGCCACCAGTTCCTTGGCGCGCTTGTACACGCGCTCGGCCTGGTCGCGGTTGTCGCGGGCCAGCCTGGCGTTGGCCTGGGCCGAACGCACGTTGGCTTCCTGGCTCTGCACGCTGGCAAGGTAGCGGTCGCGGTCGAGCTCGACCAGCAGCTGGCCCTTCTCGACGTGGTCGCCTTCCTTCACGGTCAGGCGGGTGATTTTGGCGCTGACATCGGCGCTGATGTTGATCTCGGTATTGGGCTGGATCTTGCCGGTGCCGTTGACCTTCTGGACGATTTTCGCGCGCTTGGCCGTGGTGGATTCCACGTCCTGCGCCTTGTCGTCCTTGCCTTTGTTCATCATGAAGCCGCCAGTGGCGACCACCGTCACGACAACTGCGGCGATGGCGATGAGCGTGCGTCGTTTCATTTCGGAAATACCCCTGGTTGCCAATGTGTGCATCGGAACACGGAAGGCCGCCGCTGCTGGAGTGCCAGAAGTGATGCCAACCTTTGGCAGTGCGCGCGCCGAAGTCGAAATCGGTGCGTCGATCTGCGACGCTAGCGGCAGGCAATCCGGCCGCGACGGGACAGTCCATGCAAGAAGAACAGGCCTCTGCCGCGAACTACGCCTGCCGGCCCATCGCCTACGTCCACTCGCCTTACGCCAGTCGGATCGATGCGCCGCACCAGGCCACCATCGTGGCCGGCACCGAGACGGGGCAGCCGGCCGAGGCATGGATACGGTTCGTGCCGGGATTTCCGCCGGAAGCGTTCCGCGACCTGGCCGGATTCGACCGGATCTGGCTGGTATTCGTGTTCGATCGCAGCGAAGGCTGGAAAGCGGAAGTCCGTCCGCCCCGTGGCGGCGGCAAGCGCAGCGTGCTGGCGACAAGATCGCCGCACCGGCCCAATCCGATCGGCCTGTCGGCGGTGGAACTGGTGGCGGTCGAGCCCGATGGCTTGCGCGTGCGCGGGCTGGACCTGCTGGACGGCACGCCGATCCTGGACATCAAACCCTACGTGCCCTACGCCGATGCCTTTCCGTCGGCAGCCGCCGGCTGGATCGACGCGATCGATCGCAGCCAGGGTGCGCAATCGGCGCCCGGCCCGAAGCGGCCGCGCCGGACGAAACCTGGCTGACAAGCACAACCGGCCCGGGCGGTTGCCGGATTGGGAGCGAAAAAAAACCGCGCCGGGGCGCGGTTTTTTTTCGCATGCGAACCCGAAATCAGCTACGGGCGCGACCGCGGTTGAACATGTTGACCAGCGCCAGCAAGACAATGGCGCCAACCAGCGACACCAGGAACGAACCCAGCGAGAAACCGCTGTTGATCGTGCCCACGCCAACCAGCGGGGAGATGATGTAGCCGGCGAGCAACGCGCCGACGATGCCGACCACGATGTTGAGAATGATGCCCTGTTGCGCATCACGCTTCATCACGATGCTTGCAAGCCAACCCACGATACCGCCGACAATCAACCAGATAATAAGGTTCATCGCACTTCTCCTGATTTGTGAATTCCGATTTCACCCGTCTTGCCGTCATGGCATTGCAACCGAGCCAGGTCAATTTGCGCTGATTTGGGTGTACGTTTTCTGAATGAAGCGGCGGTGGTTCATCCTTCGTTTCGTTACCAGACGTGGACGCGCTTGTTCGGCGCCAGGTATCGAGCCTGGCCGGGCTTCACGTCGAAGGCGGCGTACCACGCATCGAGGTTGCGCACGGTTTCGGTTCGATACATGCCTGGCGAATGCACGTTGGTCATCAGGCTGTTGCGCAACGCGGCATCGCGCGCCTTGGCGCGGAATGCCTGCGCGAAGCCCAGGAAGAAGCGCTGGTCCGGCGTCAGGCCTTCCAGCGTGACCGACGGCTTGCCTTCGCGCGACAGGGTGTAGGCATCGTAGGCCGTGGCCAGGCCGGCGACGTCCGCGATGTTCTCGCCCAGGGTCAGCTTGCCGTTGACGGCGGCGTCCGGGAACGGCCGGTACTGGTCGTACTGCGCCGCCAGTTCCGCACAGGCCTTCTCGAAGCTCTTGAAATCTTCCGGCGTCCACCAGTTGGCGAGGCGTCCCGTTTCGTCAAAGAGTGCGCCGCTGGAATCGAAGCTGTGGCTGATCTCGTGGCCGATGACGGTGCCGATGGCGCCGTAGTTGATGGCGTCGTCCGCATTCGGGTCGAAGAACGGCGCCTCGAGAATCGCCGCCGGGAAGATCAGGCGGTTTTCCAGCGGCAGGTTCATCGCATTCACTTCCTGCGGCAGCAGGTACCACTCGGTGTGCTCCACCGTCTTGCCGAGCTTGGCGATATTGCGCTGGTACTCGAACTCGCTGGCGCGCTGGCTGTTGCCCAGCGCCTCGTCGGCACTCACCTGCAGGGCGGAGTAGTCGATCCAGACGTCCGGGTAGCCCATGCCGACTTTCATGCCGGCCAGTTTTGCCTTCGCGCGGGACTTGGTGGCCGGATCCATCCAGTCGAGCTTGTCGATGCGCTTGTCGAACGCGGCCACGAGGTTGGCCACCAGTTCATCGGCGCGCGCCTTGGTCTGCGCGCTGAAATGGCGTTGCACGTAGATCTTGCCGACCGCTTCGCCCAGGCCGGTGTTGACTGCGCCAACCGCACGCTTCCAGCGCGGCGATTGTTCCGGCGTGCCGCTGAGCGTCGTTCCGTGGAAGGCGAAGTTCTCGTCGGCGAAGGCTTTCGGCAGCAGGCTCGATGCGCGGTCCAGTGCATGGAAGGCGAGGTAGTCCTTCCAGGTTTCGATTGGCTGCGATGCGGCCAGCGCCGAAATCCCGGCGATCGCCTTGGGCTGCCAGGCCACGAACGTTTCCTGTTTGCCCAGGCCCGCCGCGTCGAAGAAGGCCGACCAGTCCAGGCCCGGCGCCTTGCTGCTGAAATCGGCGCGGGACCAGTAATTGGCGCCCTTCTTGACGTCGTTGGTCTCTTGCTGGCTGGCGTGGGTGCGTGCGATGGCGGTCTCCAGCGCGACGATTCGCGCTGCGCGCGCGCCGCCGTCGGTGATACCGGCCAGCTCGAAAACCTTGGCGATATGCGCCTGGTATTGCTTGCGCAGCTCGGAGAAGCGGCCGCCTTCCAGGTAGAAGTCGCGATCGGGCATGCCCAGGCCGCCCTGCAGCAGGTACGGCGAATAGGTGGTCGGCTTGTCGAGGTCCTGCGCGACCCACAGGCCGAACAGGCGGTCGGTGTAGTAGTCGGTGTTGTTGAGCAGGTCCACATCGGCGCGCAAGGTCTTGCCGATGGCGCCGGCGAGCGCGGCCTTGTCCGTGATGCCGGCGATGGCGTCGAGTTCGGCGCGCATCGGCGCGAGCCCCTTGGCCTCGATGCCTGCTTCGTCCATGAAGGCGTTGTAGAAGTCGCCGATCTTGCGTGCTTCACCGGTTACGGACTTGTCGCTGGCCGATTCGTCGATGATCGCGCGGGTGCGTTCCGCCGCTTTTTCGGTCAGCAGCGTAAAGCTGCTGTAGCTGGAGCGATCGGCCGGAATTTCGGTCTTCGCCACCCACTGTCCGTTGGCGTAATCGAAGAAGTTGTCGCCGGGCATCACGCTGCGATCCATGCCCGCGGCATCGAAGCCGAACGTGCCCAGGGTCGGCTTGCTCGCCGCTGGTGCCGGCGCGGCCGCAGGCGCGGTGGCAACGGCGGGAGTGGGTTCGCTGCGTGAGCAGGCGCCGGCGAACACGACGGCGAGGGCGGCCGCGAGCAGCGCGGGGGCGGGAATGCGACGGGGCAGGGACATGGCGACACCAGGACAGGGACGGAATCCCGAGCATAGGTCCGGCGCGGGCCCGGCGCACGCCTCGAAAGTCACGCCGGCGCAGCGGGCGTTCAGCAATCTTTGGCCCGGGCAACGGTATAAGGGCGCATGACAATCCCCCGCGCCACCGCAACCCTTATCCCTATCGCCCTGATGGCCCTGCTCGCCGCCTGCGAGCGACCGCACGGCCCGCCGCCGCCCAAGGCCGAAACCGCCAACGTCGCGGGCCAGGCGGCGCCGTCCACGGTGGCCCTGTCGGGCACCATCCTGGCCCCGCAGCCCGACCCCGTGGCGGCCCGGCCGGCTTCGAAGGCCGCCGCCGATTACGCGTCCGCCATGGGCGATGGCCGACCGCTGGAGAACGGCGCGGACCCGCAGGCCCTGCGTGACTTCAGGGCGGAGCAGGAACGCCGCGACCGCGAGTTGCTCGACCAGGACCTGTCGGAGGCGCAACTGCGCGCCCGCGAGGAAGCCTGGGATCGCGAGCGGGCGAATGCCGCACTGGAAGAATCCGAAGCCGCGCCGCCCGTCGCCTGGAGCGACGGCCGCGAACCCTACCGGCTTCCGCGCGAAGACGGCGACTGGTCACCGTCGGACGACGTCGCTGCCGACGAACTGCCGCTCGAAGACGAAGTCCCGATCGACGAGCCGCTATACGAGGACGATGCCGAGGCCGTGCTCGATGACGGCTACGATCCGCCTGGCGCGGTCTATCGCCCCTGAGGCTGGGGCGATACTTTTTTCGCGAGCCTAGCCCAGCGCCTTGCGAAGCTGCTCGATGCGCCGGTCGAGCGAGTAGCGGTTGTTGATGACGTTGCGATGCTCGCGGCTGGTCTTGAACCATCGTGCGTAATTGGCATGCAGGTCGCGCAGCTTGCCGATCGCGTCATCGAGCTGCGGCTCGCCCCAGTTCATGCCCATGTCGTAATAGGGCACGAATTCCTCCATGCCGTACGCGGGCGACAGGCTGCTCTTGACCAGGCCTTGTTCGTGCACGAACTCGCAAGGCGCCGACCATCCCGTATGGATGACCGGCTTGCCCGACAGTGTCGCTTCCCACGCCGGCAAGCCCCAGCCTTCGCCATGCGACAGGCTGATGAAGGCGTGCGAATCGGCATGCAACTGGCGGATCTGCGCGGTGCTGTAATGTTCGGTGGCGATTTCGATGCGTGGCAACGCGCGACGGGGGCGCGTGCGCGACAAGCTGTAGTTGATGGCGTTCTGGACGAAACTGCGGCTCTTTTCCGGATCGGTATGGCGATGCACCTTCAGGGTGAGCACCGTGTCCGTGTTGCCGTCGAACGCCGCGCAGTACGCGCGCAGCAGGTTGACCGGATTCTTGCGCGCCGACCATTGGAAGATCGACAGCAGGCGCAGCGGGCCGGGCGCAGGTTGCGCCACCGGCATGGATATCGCGTCCACGCCCACCACCCATACCGGCACCGTTACGCCGGACGCGATGAACACGCCGCGCACCCAGTCGGACGGCACCCACATCGCGTCCATCTGGTTGCAGGCCACGACCCAGTCATCGGGCAGCCGATCGGTCTCGAACATCGAATAACCGATGTTCCGCGCGCCGGGAAGCCGAAACCGCTCGAACAATGGCGGGATCATGTTGACGATGTTCACCTCGGCATCGACGTCCAGGCTCATCAGCCGCTCGGCCTGCTCGCCCAGTTCGCCAAAGTCCACGTCCACCGACTTCACCGGAATTTCGTGCACGGCGACCTGGTAGCCGCCCTGCACGAGCTGGTTGATGATGATCCGGCCCAGCTCCGCGTAGCCCATGTGTGACTTGATCGGGCTGCAAAAACGCACTTTCATCGACATTACCCACGCTTCGATCGGATGCGCACTATAGCCGAGCCGGCTCCGGTTTCGCTGTGCCGGTCCCCGCTGCGGGGTGAACCCAGGGTGTGCCGGTTATCATCTGCGCCTGGCGGCCGATTCCGGTCGTGGAGGCCTTGATGAACGCACTGGGACAAATGAGCGCGGCGAAGCAGTTCGCGGGCAAGACCGTGTTGGTGACCGGTGCCGCCAGCGGCATCGGCCGCGGCGCGGCGCTCGCTTTCGGATTGCAGGGCGCCAACGTCGTGCTGGCGGACATCGCACAGGAAGCAGGCGAGGCGGTCGCCGCGCAGATTCGCGCTGAAGGCGGCCAGGCCATTTTCCAGCGAGCGGATGTCGCCAACGCGACGGATGTGGAGGCCCTGGTTGCGACCGCCGTGCGGGAATTCGGCCGGCTCGATTGCGCCTTCAACAACGCGGGCATCGAGGAAGAATACGAACGGCTCGCCGATTCCGACGAAGCCCTGTTCGACCGGATGATGGGCATCAACGTGAAGGGCGTGTGGCTGTGCATGAAGCACGAGTTGCGGCAGATGCTGGCGCAGGGCGGCGGCGCCATCGTCAACACGGCCTCCGTGGCCGGCCTGATGGGCGCGCCGAAGCACGCCATCTATGCGGCCAGCAAGCACGCCGTCGTGGGACTTACCAAGAGCGCGGCCGCTGAATACGGCAAGAGGAACATCCGCATCAATTCAGTTTGCCCCGGCGTGATCCGCACCCCGATGCTCGAGCGCGCGTTGGAACGCGACCCCAAATGGGAGGCGAGCCTGGTCGGCCTGCATCCGATCGGCCGGCTGGGTGAAGTGGAGGATGTAGTGAACGCCGTGCTTTGGCTGTGTTCGGACGCGTCCGGTTTCGTCACCGGCCACCAACTTGCCGTTGATGGCGCGATGACGGTTATATAACCGCCGTAGTCGGCGCGATGACCTCGCCCGGATCTGCGTCGTCAAGGAACCACGCAACCACTTCGCCGTGCACCTTGATGGTCATCGCGTTGCCGCGACGATCCAGTGACTTGCCAACGGGCAGCCGCACCCAGCCTTCGCTGATGCAGTACTCCTCCACGTTGTGGCGTTCTTCGCCCTTGAAGCGGATGCCGATGCCGCGTTCGAGCACGGCGGCATCATGGAAGGGGCTGCGTGGGTTCAGTGCGAGGCGGTCGGGTGGGGTGTCGGTCATGGCGTCATTCTCGAATCGGTTCGGCTTGGAGTGGCGGCAGGGGCCCGCGCGGTAGCGGCGGAGGTTCGCGCCAGCCACGAACGAAAGTCGATTTTACCCGTTTGGACACCCTGAAGTAGCTAATCCAGACAAGCGCCGAAAAGACCAGGCCGGCGAGCTCCGTCCATTCATCCGCACCCATTTCCGCCGCCGCACTGGGGATTTGCCAAAGCAGTGCGTAGACGGCGCTCATTCCCAACAGTTCAAGGCTGACCGTGGCGATGTAGATACGTGGCAAGTTGCGCCGCTTACCGAAGAACAGCGGAATCATCAGCAGCGAAAAGGCCAGCGTTGCGAGCATGACCGCCAACTGGAGCAAAAGCGCGGGTGCCCACAGCGGATCGTAGCGATCGCTGCCTGGCGAGGTCAGCGTCGTCCAGCTATCCAGGGCAATGGCTGGCGCGATTTCGAAGAAAGAATAAAGGGAGACGAGCGGTGATGCACAGATCCCGAAACCAACCAGAACCAGCCAACCCTGCAGGCCGGACAGGGCTGGATCGGGCGGCAGTCCGGACGGTGCGGGATCGGACCGATACAGCTTCAACGCCACCCAACCCAGGATCGCCAGCATCAAGGCGCCCAGCAGCGCGACCATCCCGTTGAAATTCTCCCAAGTGCTGCGCGCTGGCGCCAGGCTCGGGTCATCGATGTACAGCTGATAGCCGAGCGCCTTGCGCGCCTCCTTCAATTGTTCGGCGTAGCGCGGTACGTCGGCGGACGGCACGTGGTCGGCAAGCGTCTGGTAGCTGTCCGTCAACACGATGCGACGCTTGCCCGGCGTAACCACCCGTTCAAACTTGAAGGCTGGACCCTCGACCCGGGTTGTTTCGGCCTTGATGTCGAAATCGTCGGGCAGCAGGACCTCGGTCGTCTGCACCACCTGCATCGGGAAAATAACGTTGAGTGGTGACTGCCGGATGGACGTGCCCGGAACTTCCAGCAACTCCTCCATTTCCGCCGCGTAGATATCGGCTTCGCGTCGCGTGGCGGCCTCGCCCTTCGGCCAGAAACTGGATATGGAATAGTGCTCGGTGATGGTGATCGCGTTTCCGGACTCGTCGTCGTGAACCGTGATCGGTGCGGCGACGACGATTCCCGGGTAGTAGGAGGCGTAGAAATTGAGGTAGGTCTTCTGCAGTTCCTCCCGGTCCGAACGAAGAAGCGAGCTGCGCGCGGCCTCTGCACTACGTCCGTGCGAGGTCGTCGTGACCGTGTAGCGCACCGGCTTGTCGATGCCGTCGCGGCTGTCGAACTGGGCATGGATGGACTTCTTCTGGCTCGAAGTGGTGGCCGTGGCCATCCGGGTCAGTGTCTTGCTGTCTTTGTCCACGACCAGCGCCAAGCCGAAGTCCGGTTGGAAAACACTCGCCAGCGGGCCTTTTTGCGTCGTTCGTGTCGGATCCAGCCAGTAGGACTTGCCGCCGATTTCGGCCAGGACGATCAC
>JAPLSI010000209.1 GCA_026398715.1 Gammaproteobacteria bacterium | reverse complement strand
CATGGCAACGGCGGGCTACCAATACGACTGGTTCACGCGCAACGCCACGGAGTGGCCACGACTGCTGGCGCCGTACATCGGGCAACCGGGCCTGAACTTCCTGGAGGTCGGTTCGTTCGAAGGACGCAGCGCCTGCTGGCTCCTGAAAAACGTCCTGACCGGGCAGGACTGCAAGCTGACCTGCGTCGACCTGTTCCTCGACTCTATGGGCGGCGAAGACCAGATGATGCCGCGCATTGCGACGCCCAACCTCACCTTCGATGCCAACATTTCTGCCATCGGCGCAACCGACCGGGTGGTCAAGCTTCGCGGTTCGTCCGAGGAGATGCTCCGTCGCCTGCCGTTCGCGTCGTTCGACTTCATCTACATCGATGGCTCGCACAACGCGCCTTATGTGCTCAGCGACGCCGTGCTGGCCTGGTACCTGCTGAAGGTGGGCGGGCTGATCTGCTTCGACGACTACCAATGGGCGCCGCAACTGCCGGCGCTCGAACGTCCGCAGGCGGGCATTGATGCCTTCATGGCCCTGTACGCAGGCCTGTACGAAACCGTGGACGTAGGCAGGCAGGTAATGCTGAGGAAGACGGCGCACTTGCCGTTCCAGTCCTGAGATGAAAAAAGCCCCGCAGTAGCGGGGCTTTTTCTTTTTGCGGTGCCGACCCGGCTTACTCGAGGTCGAGGAAGGACCGCAGGGTTTCCGAACGGCTCGGATGACGCAGCTTGCGCAGGGCCTTGGCTTCGATCTGGCGGATGCGCTCGCGAGTCACGTCGAACTGCTTGCCGACTTCTTCCAGCGTGTGGTCGGTATTCATGTCGATGCCGAAGCGCATGCGCAACACTTTCGCTTCGCGCGGGGTCAGGCCGGCGAGCACGTCGCTGACGGTTTCGCGAAGGCCGATATTGGTCGCCGTTTCGATCGGCGACTCGACATTGGTGTCTTCGATGAAATCGCCCAGGTGCGAATCTTCGTCGTCGCCGATCGGAGTCTCCATCGAGATGGGCTCCTTGGCGATCTTGAGCACCTTGCGGATCTTGTCTTCCGGCATTTCCATCTTCTTGGCGAGTTCTTCAGGCGTGGGTTCGCGACCCATTTCCTGCAGCATCTGCCGCGAGATGCGGTTGAGCTTGTTGATGGTCTCGATCATGTGCACCGGGATGCGGATGGTGCGTGCCTGGTCGGCGATCGAGCGCGTGATGGCCTGGCGGATCCACCACGTGGCGTAGGTAGAGAACTTGTAGCCGCGGCGGTACTCGAACTTGTCGACGGCCTTCATCAGGCCGATGTTGCCTTCCTGGATCAGGTCGAGGAACTGCAGGCCGCGGTTGGTGTACTTCTTGGCAATCGAGATGACCAGGCGCAGGTTGGCCTCGACCATTTCCTTCTTGGCCTTGCGCGCTTTCGCTTCGCCATAGGCCATGGCGCGATTGATTTCCTTGATGTCGCCCAGGCTCAGGAACAGCGCCTTCTCGATGCCGATCAGTTTTTCCTGCTCGCCAACGATATCGTCCTTGAACTCGCGCACGCCCGACGACCACTTCTGCTTGCGACGGATGACTTCGTCGGCCCAGGTGGTGTTGGTTTCATTGCCCGGCCAGGCGCGCAGGAAGTCCTTGCGCGGCATCTTGGCGTTGCGGGTGGCGATGTCGAGGATCTTGCGCTCGTGGTCCTTGATGGAGTTGACCACTTCGCGCAGCTTGCGCAGGAACGAATCCATCTGCGCCAGCGGCAGCTTCAGGCGCAGGAACTCGCCCGCCATTTCCTCGCGGACCTTCAACGTCTTCTTGTCGGCCGGGCCGTACTTGGCGTGCGTCTTCTGGAACTTGCCGTAGAGGTTCTTCAGCACTTCCATGCGGCGTGCGACTTCAGCCGGATCCGGGCCGGTATCGACGACGGCGGCTTCTTCGCCATCCTCGCCTTCAACGGCCTCGACTTCGATCTCGATGGTCTCGTCGATGATCACTTCGGGGATTTCTTCGACCGGCGCGTCCAGGTCCAGGAAGCCGGTGACGACTTCGGACAGGCGCTTCTTGCCTTCGATGTGCTGGTCGTAGTCTTCCACCAGCAGGTGGATGGACCACGGGAAACTGGCGAGCGAGGAATGGACCTGGTTCAGGCCTTCCTCGATGCGCTTGGCAATCGCGATCTCGCCTTCGCGGGTCAGCAGCTCGACCGTGCCCATCTCGCGCATGTACATGCGCACGGGGTCGGTGGTGCGGCCGCCTTCGGTGTCCAGCGCGGTCAGCGCAGCCGCAGCTTCTTCGGCGGCGACGGTGTCGTCCTCGGTGCGCGTGGGCGTGGCGTCGGACAGCAGCAGCGTCTCGGCATCCGGCGCAACCTCGTGCACGTCGATGCCCATGCCATTGATCATGCCGATGATGTCTTCGATCTGCTCCGGGTCGACGATGTCGTCCGGCAGCGCGTCGTTGACCTCGGCATAGGTCAGGTAGCCCTGCTCGAGGCCCTTGCTGATCAGCAGCTTGATTTCGTTCTGTTGCGCCGGGCGATCTGTGGCCATGGAGTCTGCCGAAGGAAAGAGGGGATCAAAGGAACCACATAGTATATAGGCCCGGGCACTTGGATTCCAAGTGACTGTTTGGAAAGGGCTTTTATCCGGGGGTCAGCTACGGAGCCAGAAGGTGACGGGGCCGTCGTTGCACAGGCTGACCATCATATGGGCGCCGAAGCGCCCGGATTCAACCGGTGAATGGCGTTGTTTGCATACCGTCAGCAAGCGGTCGAACCACAGGCGGCCCTGCTCGGGGGTGGCGGCCGAGGTGAAACTGGGGCGCATGCCCTTGTTGGTGTCGGCCGCCAGGGTGAACTGGCTGACCAACAGCAGTCCGCCCCCCGTGTCGGCCACCGAGAGGTTCATCTTGTCCTGGGCGTCGCCGAATACGCGGTAGCCCAGCAGGCGGTCGGCCATGCGCTGCACGCGCGCCTCGTCGTCGCCGGGCTCCACCGCCACCAGGGCCAACAGGCCGGGACCGATACGTCCCACGCATTCGCCGTCCACATGCACGGCGGCCTCGGTCACGCGCTGGATGAGGGAGATCATGCCGGCATGCTGCTGGGCGCGGGGTGGGCGAGTCAAACCCGGCCGCCGCCACTTAGACTAGGGCGATGAATCCCCTGCACGAACTGCTTGGGCGGGCGCTGTACGCGCTGGCCTGGATCGCCGGACGCCTGCCCCTGCCCGCGCAACGCGCGCTGGGCGCCTGGGCCGGGTCCGTGATGCATCGCCTGGACCGACGCGCATCGCGCGTGGCGCGGCGCAATCTGGAAATCATCCAGCCGGGCTGGACACCGGAACAACGCGAAGCCGAAGTCGTCCGCATCCTGCGCGCCACGGGCAGCAACGCGCTGGAGACCATCCGCATCTGGACGAGGCCGCGTGCCGACAACCTGGCACTGGTGCGCACGGTGCACGGCGACGCCTTGCTGGCCGATGCGCTCGCGCAAGGCCGCGGGCTGATCCTGGCCGCGCCGCATTTCGGCAACTGGGAATTGCTGATCGAATACATGGCTTCGCGCGGGCCGTTCTCGCTGGTGTACCGCGTGCCGGAAAAGCGCTTCGGCGATGTCTTCCTGCGCCTGGCGCGTGGCGGCGAAAACGTACTGCTGGTGCCGGCCGAAACCAATGCCATGCGTCCGCTGTTCCGCGCGCTGAAGGCCGGCGAGACGGTGGGCATCACGCCCGACCAGCAACCCAAGCTGGGCGCCGGCGAATTCGCACCCTTCTTCGGCCGCCAGTCGCTGACCCTGAGCCTGATCCCGAAGCTGGCCGCGCGCAGCGGCGCGCCCGTAGTGTTTGCATACGCCGAACCGGTGCCCGGGGGCTTCGACATCCATATCGAACCGGCGATGGCTACAATCGCCAGCGACGACCTGGTGCTGGCCACCACCGCGATGAACGCGCAGGTGGAAGCCATCGCCCGGCGCGACCTTCGCCAGTACCAGTGGACCTACAAGCGCTTCAGCAAACGTCCGCCGGGTTCCGGCGAAACAAACCCCTACCGCCCGGACTGCTACTGACATGAGCGACTCCACCCTGCCCGATCCGTCCATGGATGCGCCCGCGCCCATCTTTCCGCCGGCCCTGCCCGAGCACGTGGATCGCTGGCAACCGCTGTCGGCGAACGCCGCGCAGGTGGCGATGATCGGCGGACTGATCCGCGGCGTGGTGCTGGGCGCAGCCGCAGGCACGCTGGTAGCGTTTCCGCTGCGCATTGCCTTTCCGGTGTTTTCATTCCTGGGCTGGGTGCTGGCAGTGGTGCTCATATTGCTGGCGGTCATCACACTCAGCGTCTGGTTGGGTTATCGCAGCTGGAAATTCACTTTCTGGAAGCTCGACGAAACCGGGCTGCACGTGAAGCGCGGCAAGTTGTGGCGCAAGGAGATCCTGGTGCCTCGCTCGCGCGTGCAGCACCTCGACATCGAGCGTGGCCCGATCGAGCGCCACTTCGGGCTGGCCACGCTGATCGTGCACACCGCGGGCACGCGCCTGCACGCGCTGCGCCAACATGGTTTCCTGGACGCGGATGCCGTGGCATTGCGCGACGCGCTGGTGCCCGCCTCGGCGCGCAACGACGATGTCGTCTGATCCGTTGGCCGTAGTGCCGGACACGGGCGTTGAAAAGCGCCTGCACCCGCTAAGCTGGTTGTTCACGCTGATCGGGCAGCTCAAGCAATTTGCCTTGCCCATCCTCATCCTGTTGTTCACCGGCAAGGGCGACGATCGTGATCTGTACGGCCTGATCGGCGTCGGCGTGCTGATGCTGGTTTCGGTCGCGCAGTACTTCACCTATCGCTACCGCATCGATGCCGACGGGATCGTCATCCGCAGTGGTTTGCTGCAACGGAGCGTCCGGCACATCCCGTTCGCGCGCATCCAGAACGTCAACCTGCACCAGACCCTGCTGCATCGGCTCTTCAACGTGGCCGAAGTACGCCTGGAATCGGCGGGCGCAGCCAAGCCCGAAGGCCAGATGCGCGTATTGCGGCTGGACGACGCACATCGTCTCGAGAGCCAGATCCGCGCGCTCGGTGCGAGCCACGACCACGCCGCGCCCGAGGCGCCGCAGGATGTCCTGCTGGAATTGCCGGTAGGCGACGTCATACGCCTGGGGCTCATCAACAATCGCGGAATCGTGGTGATCGGCGGCTTGTTCGCAGTGCTTGCCCAGTCGGGCGACAACCTGATTGGCGAGGTCTTCAAGGCCTTGGGCAAGTGGTTCACCGGCCAGGCCGATGCGCTGCATCTTTCCGTGCTGGCCGCGGCGATGGCTGCCATGGTGCTGGTGCTGGCGGCGCTGGTCGCCTTGCGCGTGCTGTCGGTGGCGATCGCCCTGCTGCAGTTCCACGGCTTCCGGCTGAGCGAAAGCGAGGGCCGCCTCAGCGTGCAGCGCGGCCTGCTGTCGCGCATGCGCGGCAGCGTGCCCAAGCATCGCATCCAGGCCTTCAACCTTTCCGAGGGCGTGCTGCATCGCCTGTTCAAGCGACGCAGCCTGCGCGTGGACACGGCCGTGATGGAAGCGGCCAACGAGAAGAGTTCGCTGCGCGACCTGGCGCCGCTGGCAACGCCTGCGGCGATGGATGCACTGATCGATCGCCTGTTGCCCGAGCCCGCCTGGCCGGTGTCGCAATGGAAGCCATTGCATCCGCGCGCATGGCGGCGGAAGTTCTTCCTGCCGATGGTCATCACGCTGCTGGTGACGGCTGTCCTTGTCTTCCAGAAGGGACTGCCGGGCTTGCTGCTGCTGTTGCTGGTGCCCGTCCTGTATTGGCGCGCCATCGTCTGGGCGAAACATTCGGCGTATTCGATAGACAACGGCCTGATCGCCTTCCGCAGCGGCTGGCTCGACCGCCATTGGCAATTCGCCGAGTCGCGCAAGCTGCAGGCGCTGGAGCTGCTGCAGTCGCCGTTCGACCGCAGGCATGGCATGGCCACGCTGCGCTTCGACACGGCGGGCAGCAACGTGCTGGAAGGCGGCCTGCACATTCCGTACCTGCCGGAAGAAGAAGCACGTCGCCTTTATGCGCAGCTGTCGCTCGGCCTGGCGACGCCGTGGCGGATGCTGCCTACTCGGTCCAGAACTGCGGTGTCAGCAGCACCAGCACCGTAAAGACTTCCAGTCGGCCGAGGATCATCGCGAAGCTGCAAACCCAGACCGGGAAATCACCGAGTTCCTGGAAATGTATGGCAACGCCGCCCAGGCCCGGCCCCATGTTGTTGAGGCTCGACGCCACCGCAGTGAATGCGGTCAGCGCGTCCACGCCGGCCGACGCGACCAGCAAGGTCATCACCACGAAGCTGAGCAGGTACAGGGTGCAGAAACCTGCCACCGAAATCACCACGCTTTCGGAAACGCGCTTGCCGCCGACCTTCACCACGAATTGCCCGCGCGGATGGACCAGCTGGCGAATCTCGCGCAAGCCCTGGCGCACGATCATCTGCCAGCGCGCCACCTTCATGCCGCCTGCAGTGGAACCGGCGCAACCGCCGATGAACCCCAGCAGGATCAGCAACAAGGGCGCGGCGCCCGGCCAGTTTTCGAAGCCGGGGCCGATGAAGCCTGTGGTGGTGAGGTTGTTCACCACCTGGAAGACGGCGTGGCGCAGTGATTCGCCCAGCGAGAAACGCCCCGATGCCCAGAGTGTGACCGTGACCAGCCCACTGGCGACCACCGCGATGATGAGAAAGGTCCTGAGCTCGGAATCGGCCTGGTAGTGCGAGATCGTCGCGCGGCGCCAGGCATACCAGTGCATGCCGAAGTTGATGCCGCCGATCAGCATGAACACGATCGTCATCGATTCGAGCAATGGGCTGTTCCAGAATCCGTAACTGGCGTCGTGGGTCGAGAATCCACCCGTCGCCGTCGTCGACATCGCATGGCAGATCGCATCGAACAGCGTCATGCCGCCCATCCAGAATGCCAGTGCGCACGCCGCGTTGAGTCCCAGGTACACCATCCACAAAGCCTTGGCCGTATCGGCGATGCGCGGAGTCAGCTTGTTGTCGCTCTGAGGCCCCGTGGATTCGGCACGAAACAGCTGCATACCGCCGATCTTCAGCATCGGCAGGATGGCCACTGCCAGGATGACGATACCCATGCCGCCCAGGAAGTGCAGCGACTGCCGATAGAACAGCACGCTGCGCGGCAGGGCATCGAGACCGGTGACGACGGTGGACCCGGTGGTGGTCAATCCCGACGTCGCCTCGAACACGGCGTCGGTAAAGCTGAGGTTGGGCGAGGTCAGCATGAACGGGATGGCGGTGACCAGGCTGGCCAGGACCCAGATCGACGCCACGATGAGAAATCCGTCGCGCAGGCGCAGTTCGTATTCGGCGTTGCGCACCGGATACCAGAGCACCAGCCCGGCGGCGCCGATCAGCAGGAAGCTGTCGACGAAGGCGACCAGGCTGGGCTCGCCCATGAAATAGGCGATCAGCATCGGCGGGACGGTGATCAGCGAGCTGAGCGCGATGATGGCGCCGAAGATCCGCTGCATCGCTAGCACGCGCGGACTCAATTCAGACTCCGACCTGGAACAGCGCATTCACCTGCGGCATCTGCCGCTTGTCTGACACGAAGAGGATGACGTGGTCCCCGGGCTCGATGACGATGTCGTGGTGGGCGATCAGCAACTTCTCGCCACGCACGATGCCGCCGATGGTGGTGGCGTCGGGCAAGTCGAGTTCTTCCAGCGAGCGGCCGATCACGCGCGATGTCCGGCGGTCGCCGCGCACCACGGCCTCGATCGCCTCGGCCGCGCCGCGTCGCAATGAATACACCTGCGCAGGCGCGCCTTCGCGGATGTGCGCGAGCAAGGCACTGAGGGTGACCAGCTGCGGGCTGACCGCGATGTCGATGCTGCCGCCTTCCACCAGCTCGGCATAGGACGGCCGGTTGATCAATGCCAGCACGCGCGGGCAACCCAGTCGCTTGGCCAGCATCGCCGACAGGATGTTGGCCTCGTCGTCGTTGGTCAGCGCCATGTAGACGTCGGTCTGGTCGATGTTTTCCTCGCGCAGCAGGTCTTCGTCGGCGCAATCGCCTACCAGCACGATGGAATTGAGGAGTTCTTCGGCAATGCTGCGGGCGCGTTCACGCGAGCGCTCGAGCACCTTCACCGAATAGCGGTTCTCGAGGCTGCGCGCCAGCCTGCGGCCGATGTTGCCGCCGCCGGCAATCAGCAGGCGCCGCGTCGGCCGGTTGTCGAGCCGGCGCAATTCGCTCATCACGGTGGTGATGTTGCGGGCATCGGCCAGGAAGAACACTTCATCGTCTTCCTGGATGACGGTGGTGCCTTCGGGTTTGATGGCGCGACGGTTGCGGAAGATGGCGGCGACGCGCGCATCCACGTTGGCGGGCAGGTGCTGGCGAAGTTCGCGGATCTCGTGGCCGACCAGGGCGCCGTCGCGCACAGCGCGCACGCCCACCAGTTGGGCGCGGCCGTTGGCGAAGTCCAGCACCTGCAAGGCGCCGGGGTATTCGATCAGTCGTTCAATGTGCCGG
>JAPLSI010000239.1 GCA_026398715.1 Gammaproteobacteria bacterium | reverse complement strand
TGCCTGACGCCAGTGCTTCGATCTTCTTCTGGCTCGCCGCGGCATCCATGCTGGTTTCGGTCAAGGTGACCTTCAGCGGAAAAACATCTGGAACCAGCTCTACACGCGCCTCACCCTGCGCGGCGATGAACGGCACGCCAGTGATCCCCTGCGCCGATGCAACCGGAGCGCAGGCGACCAGCAAGGCCAGGACCAGCATCATCTTGTTGCTCATCGGACCGACTCCCAAACCGTTGGATGGAAAAACCTGCTCACAACCCCCCCGCCGCCTGCGCCACCGCGCGAAACAGCGCCCGGCCCTTGTTCATCGTCTCGTCCCATTCGGTTTCGGGATCGGAGTCGTAGACGATGCCGGCGCCGGCCTGTACGTGCAGGCGGCCGTCCTGGATGACGGCGGTGCGGATGGCGATGGCGGTGTCCACGTCGCCCCACCAGCCGATGTAGCCGACGGCGCCCGAATAAATGTTGCGCTTGATGGGTTCGAGCTCGCGGATGACTTCGAGCGCGCGGATCTTCGGCGCGCCGCTGACGGTGCCGGCGGGAAAGGTCGCCTTGAGGACATCGGCGAAGGTGGCGCCGGCTTTGAGCTTGCCCTGCACCTCCGACACGATGTGCATGACGTGCGAGTAGCGTTCGATCTCGAAGCGGTCCGGCACGATTACGCTGCCGGCTTCGGCGACACGGCCGACGTCGTTGCGGCCCAGGTCGATCAGCATCAGGTGCTCGGCGCGTTCCTTGGGATCGGCCAGCAGCTCGGCTTCCAGCGCGACGTCTTCGGCATGGGTGGCGCCGCGCGGGCGGGTGCCGGCGATCGGGCGCACGGTGATCTCGCCGTCCTGCACGCGCACCAGGATTTCCGGCGAGCTGCCGACCACCTGGGTGCCGTCGAGGTCGAGGAAGTACATGTAGGGCGACGGATTCAATGCGCGCAAGGCGCGGTAGACATCCACCGGGCGCGCGCGGAACGGCACGCTCATGCGCTGGCTCAGCACGACCTGGAAGACATCGCCGGCGCGGATGTATTCCTTCACCGTCTCGACCGCCTTGACGAAGCCGTCGCGGGTGAAGCCGGAAATGAAATCCTCTTCCTTCAGCAAGGACGGATCGAGGACGTCCGGATAGCTGCGGCCGGAATGGCGCAGGCGATAGACGAGTTCGTCCAGGCGGCGCACAGCGCGGGCATGCGCCTGCGGTTCGGCCGGATCGGCGTGGACGATGAGGTACAGGCGGCCCTTGAGGTTGTCGAAGACCGCGAGTTCTTCCGACAGCATCAGGAAGGCGTCGGGCGTGCCGAGCTGGTCGGGCTTGTCGCCACCAGCCAGGCGCGGCTCGATGTAGCCGATGGATTCGAAACCGAAATAGCCGACCAGCCCGCCGGTGAAGGCCGGCAAGCCGGGCACGCGGGGCACGCTGAAGCTGTTGCGCAGGCGGTCCACCTCGGCCAGCGGGTCGTCGAGCTCGCGGGATTCGACCAACTCGCCGTGCACGCGGGTTTCCAACGTGTTGCCGCGGAAGGTGAACGTGCGCGTGGCCGGCAGGCCGATGATGGAGTAGCGACCCCAGGTCTCGCCGCCCTCGACCGATTCGAACAGGTAGGTGTGCGGGCCGTCGGCCAATTTCAGGTAAACGGACAGCGGCGTGTCCAGGTCGGACAGCACCTCGCGCACCACGGGGATGCGGTTATGGCCGGCGGCGGCTAGCTGCCGGAACTCTTCGGCTGAAATCACGGGGGGAATCCGGCTTGACGCAGGCAGACAGTATAGGTGGACGCTGCGGGATGTGGGAGCCGGCTACTTGCCGAGCATGTACAGCTGCCACAGGTCGCGCCGGCTCATGTGAAGAAGCGGCTTGATGGCGAGCAGCGCGGTGCGGCCCACTGCGCCTTCCAGGTAGCGCATTTCCTCGAACTTGGCCTGGGTGACCTCGTCAATCGGCACCTCGATGCCGTTCTCGCGCATCATCAGCATGCCCTTGGCGCGCAGGGCCAGTTCCACGTGCAGGCGCAGGTAGCAGACCAGGTCGGCCACCACTTCGCCGCGGAAGTTCTTGCGCAGCGCGTGCAGGTACTGGCCGTGCGGCGATTCGGAGAACGCGCCCGAGTCGAGCAGTTCGAGCAGGTCGCGGTCGGCGTCGAAGCCATTGCCCAGCCAGTCGCCCACCGCCGCCTCGCTGCGCGAGAACACGAACATCATCAGCGGCGGCAGCAACAGCATCAGCGCCAGGGTCTGGTAGATCGGCGGCAGCACGAACTGGTTGAAGCCCGCGTGCAGGACCGCGGCGGCCAGCAAGGGCGGCAACACGGCGCCGAAGTTCATCGCGCCGCGACGGTCGGTAAGGGTCAGCACCATCACCGCGAAGATCGACTGCACGCCGCCGTGCAGCAAGGCCGTGCCGAAGCCGCGCACGATCCACACGGCGATGTGGGCATCGGCGAGGTCCTGCAGGTAGTAGAGGTTTTCGATCATCGCGAAACCGGCGCCGACCGCGAAGCCGAAGATCGCCGCATCCACCAGGAAGCCGATGCGATGGGTGCGGATGAGCGCCAGCACGACCAGGCCCTTGAGGATCTCTTCGACCAGCGGGCCCAGAGTTCGCGCGTACGTGCCGAAGTCGACGTCGGTGAGGCGCAGCAGGCCCACGTTGGCCAGGTAGCTCAGGCCCGCCGCCGCGCCGCCCAGGGCGATGACCAGCGCCACGACGCGCAGGCGCACCAGCTTGTAGCTGTCCATCGCCACCAGCGCAATCAGGAAGCACAGCACGGGCAACAGGCCGATGCAGGCGCGCAACAGCACCGAGGTCGTGTTCATGGCGCCTTGCCTGCGATCACAACACCTTCAGCGATACCAGCCACTCGTCGTCCACCTTCTGCGATTCCTCGAAGCCCTGCGCATAGCCGAAGGAGATCGTCATCGGCAGGTGGTCCATGATGGTGAAGTTCAGGTCCAGTTGCAGGCCCACGTCGTGGTAACGACGGCGGCCACCGGCCAGGCTGTCTTCGATGATGAGGGTGCCCGCGAACACGGCAGGCCGGATGTAGCTGAGGTAGAAACCGGGCTTGCCCACTTCCTCGAATCGGAACGGCGGCGCGTTCCACTCGATCACGTTCTTGTAGAAGCGCTTGCCGCCCAGGGCATCGATCTCGAAACCGGGAAAGGTCTGGTACTCGCGATAGCGCTTGACCGCGCGGTTGTCCACGTAGTTGTTGTGGAAGCTGCCGAAATAGAAGTTGGTCAGGCTGTCGGCCGGATTGCCGCTGGCGCTGCCGGCCGCGTTGTAGAACCAGATGGACGAGTTGGCCCAAGGCAGGGCGAAGCCGAAATCGAAGGTGCCGGTGAGCTTGGGATAGGTTTCGCCGTTGGCGTGGTCGGCGGAGGCATACAGCGACCAGTCGAAACCTTTTTCGTGGTCCACGCTGGCCTGGGACTTTCGGCTGTTGCTGTAGTCCAGGCCGATCTCGGCGCTGACCAGCGAATCGAGCACGCTGCTGACATTCTGGTTGGTGGGCAAGGTGTCCAGGCCGGTGTAGTAGGCCAGGTTGGCGCTCCACTCGAAGCGGCGCGGCTCGTCGTACACGATCAACTTCTTGTAACCGATGCTGACGGCGTCGCCCTTGCGGCTGCGCTTGGTGGGGCCGAACAGATCGTAGAAGTCGGCGTTGTTGTGCCAGTAGCGGAAACGCCAGTCCAGCGTCTTGAACTCCACGCCCACGTGCAGGCGCTCGTCGGACGGCACGTTGCCATCCACCGACACGCTGGCGGTGACCGACAGGTTGTACAGGTGCAGCGGATCGGCGAAGCCGTAGCGATAGCCGACCGCGACGCTGTCGCGATAGCCCTGCACGATCGGGTAGCCGCCATCCGGGCTCATCTGGCGCAAGGGAACGTACTTGCTGCGATCAGTAATCAGCGAATCGAGCGGAATGGCCGCAGGCGAGCCCGCGTTCCAGGTCTTCACCACAGGATGCTTGTTGGCGATCTCGGCGCCCAGGAAGGTGATGGCGCTGAGGTCTTCCAGCGGCTCGGCCTTGAGGATGGTGGGCACGAACCCGGTTCCCGAATATTCCAGCGCCAGCAACGTGCCGTCCGGCTGGGGAATCGGACGGAAGTAGCCGGTCTCGGCATTGGTGATGGCCTTGATCTGGCTGGTGGCGACCTCGAAGCGGAACAGGTTCGATACGCCGGTGTAGTAGGAACTGCCGAACAGGAATCGTCCGTCGGGCGAGAAGACGAAGCCCTCCGGGACGGCCGTGCCGAAGTCGAACTGGGCGACCGCCTCGAGCGCGCCGCCGAGCAGGGTCTGCATCGAGTACACCCGCAGGTACTGCTTGCTGTCGATCTCTTCCATCGTCGCCGACAACTGCTTGCCATCGGGCGAGATGTCCAGGTCGGTGAGGACTTGCCCATAGGGCAGCGTGACGATCTGGTTCCATTCCGTGTACGGAGGCTTGATCCGCACCAGGGTGGCGTAACCGTTCTCGTGGCGAACGCCCAGCAGCGAGCGATCCGCGGGATTGAAGGCCAGGTCGCCGATCCGCGCGTCCGGCAACAGCATCCGCGACGATCCGTCCTTCAGGTCGAGTGCCATCAGGTCGCGGAAGGCCACGTTGTCGGCGGTGTAGAAGAAGGTCCTGGACTGCGCGTCGAACGCGGTCGAGGTGACCTGGTACTTCATCGGCCCCTTGATGTCGACCAGGCGTCGCACGCTGCCGTCGGCCAGCGAGACCGTGCCGATGTGCGAGACCACGCCGGGATACAGGAAGCCGCCGATCATCGTGCCGTTGGACGGATCAATGTAGGACTTGGAGATGGATCCGAATGTCCGCGGACTGACCCGGCGGCCGGTGGTGAGCGGGAATTTCCTCACCGACTCGAGGTTGGTCTTCTGGAACTGGTGTTCCCAGGCAATCCATTCGCTCCACGCGGTGGTCAACGGTTTGCCGAACACACGTTCGAACTGATTGCCGTAGTAGCGATCGCTCTGCTCGCCCCGGCTTAGCCACTCGACCACCTGTTCGGGCGAGTACACGAACCCCAGGTAACTGAAGAAGCGGGTGCCGTAGAGATACGCCGTGGTCATGGTCTGGAAGTCGGCGGCCGTGCCGGCCGACACCACGCCCAGTGCGCTGTAGAAATGCGCGTCGTCGCGGACCATGGCGCGGAACACCATTTCGTCGTAACCGCCCTGGGCGCGACCTATGCCGCCCGACAGCCAGGTCTCCATGAACACTGCCGATCCTTCGGTATGCCAGCGCGGCACGCTGCGACGGGGCGTTGCAAGATAGTTGTAGAGGATGGTTTCCGGATGCTCGTCGGTTTCCTTCGGCTTGCCGCCGAAGAATTTTCGCCAGGACGCTTCCTTCTGGTTCCATGCGTCCATCGTGGCGATGTGGACGAGTTCATGGTTGGCCAGCGAATGGAAGCGCTCGCTGCTGGGCATGGTCTCGAATACATGGCTGGTTGGCGAGAGTTCGGTGGCGACGATGTTCTGGGGCGAGACCAGCGCCGCGCCGTTGCCGTAGTCGGAAAGGTCCGTCAACACGACGGTGGTCTTTTCGTAGGGCGCCCAACGGAAGATCCGCTTCTGGAATTCGAGCGAATTCAGGAAGCAGCGCGCCACATACGGCGTCAGGTAGGTTTGCTGCGGGTCCTGGTAGAGCAGCCGGATTTCATCGGTCTGCAGTTGGTCCAGCACCAGCGACTCGGCCGATGCCGGTCGGCCTGCGGTCGCCAGGCACAGCACGAGGGCGACCCTGCACGCACTCCTGGACTGCATGGCCTTGCTCTCCCCAAGGGCTTCTGCGGCGGCCCTTCCCCGCTCAGACCTTACAACAAAAAAGCCGCCTGCTGTTCGCAGGCGGCTGGTCTGATTCGACGATCTTGCTGGTTCCTGGTTCACCCAGGGAATTCAGGTCGCCTCTGTCGTGATCAATCGTGGACGATGATACCCGCGTCGCTCCTCATCGCCTGACGGAAGCTGTCGCTGGCCAAGGCCTGGCGGAAGCTGTCGCTGCGCAGCGCCTGACGGAACGAGTCACTGGCCAAGGCCTGGCGGAACGAGTCACTGGCAAGCGCCTGGCGGAACGAGTCGCTGGCCAAAGCCTGGCGGAACGAATCGCTGGCAAGCGCCTGGCGGAACGAGTCGCTGGCCAAGGCCTGGCGGAACGAATCGCTGGCCAGTGCCTGGCGGAACGAGTCGCTGGCCAAGGCCTGGCGGAACGCATCGCTGGCGAGTGCCTGGCGGAACGAGTCG
>JAPLSI010000267.1 GCA_026398715.1 Gammaproteobacteria bacterium | reverse complement strand
ACCGCGACCTGGTCAACGTGCTGGTCAACCACGACGTTGAAATCGTGCAGGCCAAGCCCGACAACACGCCGTCGCTGTGGGCGATCGTCGCGACTTTCCTGCCCTATGTGCTGTTCATCGGCATCTTCATCTACTTCATCCGGCAGATGCAGCAGGGCGGCAGCCGCGGCGCCATGACCTTCGGCAAATCCCGGGCCAAGCTGCAGGGCGAAAATGAGGTGAAGGTGACCTTCGCCGACGTCGCCGGCTGCGACGAGGCCAAGGAAGAAGTCGGCGAGCTCGTCGAATTCCTGCGCGACCCCGGCAAGTTCCAGAAGCTGGGCGGTCGCATTCCGCGCGGCGTGCTGATGGTGGGTTCGCCCGGTACCGGCAAGACCCTGCTGGCACGCGCCATCGCCGGCGAGGCCAAGGTCCCGTTCTTCTCCATTTCCGGTTCCGACTTCGTCGAGATGTTCGTCGGCGTGGGCGCGAGCCGCGTGCGCGACATGTTCGAGCAAGCCAAGAAGCATGCGCCGTGCATCATCTTCATCGATGAAATCGATGCTGTCGGCCGCCATCGCGGCGCCGGCCTGGGTGGCGGCCACGACGAGCGCGAGCAGACCCTCAACCAGTTGCTGGTCGAGATGGACGGCTTCGAGGGTGGCGAGGGCGTGATCGTGATCGCCGCGACCAACCGCCCCGACGTGCTCGACCCCGCATTGCTGCGCCCCGGTCGCTTCGACCGCCAGGTCGTGGTCAACCTGCCCGACGTGAAGGGCCGCGAGCAGATCCTGAAAGTGCATATGCGCAAGGTGCCGCTGGACATTGACGTGGATGCGATGACCATCGCCCGCGGCACGCCCGGCTTCTCCGGCGCGGACCTGGCCAACCTGGTCAATGAAGCGGCGCTGTTCGCCGCGCGCGAAAGCGCGAAAGAAGTGCGCATGGAACATTTCGACAAGGCCCGCGACAAGATCATGATGGGCGCCGAACGTCGCTCGATGGCGATGAGCGAGGAAGAAAAGCGCAACACCGCCTACCACGAGGCGGGCCACGCCATCGTTGGCCGCCTGGTGCCGGACCACGACCCGGTCTACAAGGTCACGATCATCCCGCGCGGCCGCGCGCTGGGCGTCACCATGTATCTGCCCGAAGGCGACCGCTACAGCTACGACAAGACCAACATCGAAAGCCGCCTGTGCTCGCTGTATGGCGGGCGCGTGGCCGAAGAATTGATCTTCGGCAGCGAGCACGTCACGACCGGTGCGTCCAACGACATCGAGCGCGCCACCAAGATGGCCCGCAACATGGTCACCAAGTGGGGACTGTCGGAAGAAATGGGACCGATCTCCTACGGCGACGAGGAAGAGGAAGTGTTCCTCGGCCGTTCGGTCAGCCAGACCAAGAGCGTGTCCGACGATACCGCGCGCAAGATCGACGAGGTCGTGCGCACCATCCTCGACAAGGCCTACTCGCGCACCCGCACCATCCTGCAGGACAACATCGAGAAGCTGCACATCATGGCCGAGGCGCTACTTGCCTATGAAACCATCGACGCCACGCAGATCGATGCCGTGATGGAAGGTCGTCGCCCGGGCCCGCCTGCCGACTGGACCAAGTCCGGTCGCACATCGAAGGACGACATCGGTCCTGCGGCCGGCACGCTGGGCGGGGCGGCGCCGCAGACTTAAGCGATCCCGCTGCGTCCCATGTTCGACACCTTCCAGACCCTGGACTGCGGCGGGCGCCCCCTGGCGCTCGACCGCCCGCGCATCATGGGCATCGTCAACGTGACGCCGGATTCCTTTTCCGACGGCGGCGCGCTTGCCAGTGCGGAAGCGGCGATCAGCCATGCGCTGGCATTGGCCGCGCAAGGGGCCGACATCCTCGACATCGGCGGCGAATCGACCCGGCCCGGCGCCACGCCCGTCGGCGTTGAGGAAGAACTGCGTCGGGTCATTCCCGTCATCGAAGGGTTGCGCGGGCGCACTGCGCTGCCGATCTCGATCGACACTTCCAAGCCCGAAGTGATGCGCGCGGCGGTAGCTGCCGGCGCCGGCATGATCAACGACATTCATGCACTCGGCCTGGAAGGCGCCATGGACGCCGCCGCGGCGCTCGGCGTGCCGGTCTGCCTGATGCACATGCAGGGCGAGCCGGCGACCATGCAGGACGATCCGCACTACGACGACGTGGTCGCCGACGTGCATTCTTTTTTCACGCAGCGCCTGTTCGCCTGCCAGATGGCCGGCATCGATCGCAAGAAGATCATCGTCGATCCCGGTTTCGGATTCGGCAAGACGCTCGAGCACAACCTGCGCTTGCTGCGGCAACTGTCGCGGCTGGTCGAGCTTGGCGTGCCGGTGCTGTCCGGCCTGTCGCGCAAGGGCATGATCGGCGCCATCACCGGGCGCGAGATGGACGAACGGATGGTCGGCTCGGCCGTTGCCGCGCTGATCGCAGTGCAGAACGGCGCAGCCATCGTGCGCGTGCACGACGTGGCGGCGACCCGCGATGCGTTGAAGATATGGGAGGCGGTTGCGGCGCAGCCTGGCCTGGCCAAGCGACCGGCTTCGCCGGCGATGCCGCGATGGGGCGACGAAGACTAGCCCGGTGAAGCCTGGCCCGACGCAGCCAGTCGACCGCGGAAATCCATGACCCGGGGATCGATCACGCGCCGCCACAAGGGCGGGAACAACGCCAGCACGAACATCGCCGAATAACCGCCCGGCAACTGCGGGGAATCGGGGTGGTGGCGCAGGATCGGATAGCGGCGTTTCGGAAACGCGTGATGGTCCGAGTGGCGCTGCAACTGGAACAACATCAGGTTGGACAGTGCGAAATCCGAATTCCACGAATGCAGGTGCGTCGTGCGCTCGAAGCGGCCATCTGCCAGGCGACGACGCTCCAGGCCGTAGTGTTCGATGTAGTTGATGATCTCCAGCGACCCTGCGGCGAACAATCCCTGCAACAGGAAGAACGCGAGCCCCTTCAGTCCCCATGCCGCGCCGAAACCGGTCGCCAGCAGCAGCCACACGGCGGTCCATCGAAGCATTTCGTTCTGCGTCGAGAACGGCGAGCGGCCCAGGCCACGCAGGCGTGTCGCTTCCAGCGCCCAGGCGTTGCGGGTGTTGAGCCAGATCGCGCGCGGCAGGAAGCCCCACAGGGATTGGCCGAAGCGCGCGCTGGAGGCGTCGGCTTCGGTGGCCACGTGCACATGATGGCCGCGGACATGCTCGATCTTGAAGCCGTGGTAGCCGACGGTGCTCAACAGCAACCCGCCCACCAGGGGTTCGAGGCGGCCGTCCTTGTGGATCAGCTCGTGCGCCGTGTTGATGGCGAGGATGCCGCCTACCAGTCCCTGCGACAGCAGCCAGCCGGCCTGGCCGATCAGGTCCAGCGGCGCCTGCATGTACCAGGCCGCCGACCAGGCCAGCACCGCGCAATGCACGGGCAGGGCGAGCAGGGTGAGGGCGCGGAACCATGGCTGCAGCGCAACCTGCCGTTCCTGGTCGGGCGGGACGTTGCGCGGGTCGTGGCCCAGCAGCCAGTCCACCGTGGGCAGCATCACGAACAGGAAAAACAGCGGGAACCAGGCCGATGCATTGGGCCAGCCGGTGCTCGTGGCGAGCCAGGCAGCCAGCGGCATCTGCGCGGGCACCGCGAACACCAGCAGGAAACCGAAGGCCTTCAATCGATCCATGGCCGCGACTATAACGCCATTGCGGGTTAAGCTCCCGGCACCTCGTCCGGAGCCGCGCGCATGTCGCCCAGTTCGCCGCTGTACATCACCTTTGCCCTGTACATCCTGGTAATGATCGGCATCGGCTTCGTCGCCTGGCGCCGGACCCGCAGCCTGGACGACTTCATCCTTGGCGGCCGATCGCTGGGCAGTTTCGTCACCGCCATGTCGGCGGGCGCCTCGGACATGAGCGGCTGGCTGTTGCTCGGCCTGCCGGGCGCCCTGTTCCTGAGCGGCGTGTCCGAAGGCTGGATCGCCGTCGGCCTGGTCATCGGCGCCTGGTGCAACTGGAAATATGTCGCTGCGCCCTTGCGCGTGTACACCGAGCGCACGAAAAACGCGCTGACCCTGCCGGACTATTTCACCCATCGTTTCGAGGACTCCAGCCGCATCCTTCGCGTGTTGTCGGCGTTGGTGATCCTGGTGTTCTTCGCGGTGTATGCGGCCAGCGGCATCGTCGCCGGCGCCAGATTGTTTGAAGCTGTGTTCGAGGTGCCGTACGCGCAGGCGCTGTGGGTGGGCGCGGCGGCCACCATCATCTACACGCTGCTCGGCGGCTTCCTGGCGGTCAGCTGGACCGACACGGTGCAGGCGACGCTGATGATCTTCGCCCTGGTGCTGACGCCGATCGTGGTGGTGTTGTCCATGGGCGGGCCAGCCGCCAGCCTGGTGCTGATCGAGCAGGCCAATCCGGCCAACCTCGATTTCTTCCGCGGCGCCAGCATCATCGGCATCATTTCGCTGATGGCCTGGGGCCTGGGCTATTTCGGCCAGCCGCATATCCTTGCCCGCTTCATGGCGGCCGATTCGGTCGAGTCGATCCCGGCGGCGCGCCGCATCGGCATGACCTGGATGGTGCTGTGCCTGGCAGGCGCGATGTCGGTCGGCTTCTTCGGCATCGCCTGGTTCCACGCGCATCCGGACAAGGCGAACGCGTCTTCATCTCGCTGTCGCAGTTGCTGTTCGATCCCTGGATCGCCGGCGTGCTGCTGTCGGCCATCCTCGCCGCCATCATGAGCACGCTCAGTTGCCAGTTGCTGGTGTGTTCCAGCGCTCTCACCGAGGATTTCTACAAGGGCTTCTTCCGCAAGGACGCCGGGCAATCCGAACTGGTCTGGGTCGGCCGGCTTACCGTGCTGCTGGTGTCGTTGCTCGCCATCTGGCTGGCATCGGATCCCGACAGTCGCGTGCTGGGGCTGGTCAGTTATGCGTGGGCCGGTTTCGGCGCGGCATTCGGGCCGGTCGTGCTGTTCTCGCTGGGATGGAAGCGCATGACCCGCAACGGCGCGCTCGCCGGCATGGTCGTGGGTGCTGCCACCGTCATTATCTGGAAGCAGGGCGGCTGGTTCGGCTTGTACGAGATCGTGCCGGGCGTGGTGTTCGCGAGCATCGCGATCATCGTCGCCAGCGGGCTCGGCGCGCCGCCAACGCCGGCCATGGAGCGCACCTTCGATGACGTCCACGACGAACTGCGTCGCGCCGGTGCCTGAAGCGACGGGCGGCGAAGCCAAGGCGGACGCGCGCCCACTCGCCATCGCGCTGATGGGGCCGACGGCGTCGGGCAAGACCGCGCTGGCCCTCGACTGGGCGGCGCGCCTGGGCAGTGAGGTGATCAGCGTGGATTCCGCGCTGGTGTACCGCGGCCTGGACATCGGTGCGGCCAAGCCCGATCGCGAGACGCTCCAGCGCGTGCGCCACCACCTGGTGGACATCCGCGACCCGCACCAGGTCTATTCGGCCGCCGACTTCGCGACCGACGCGCTGTCGGCCATGACCGCGCTGGCGGCTGCAGGCAAGGTGCCAATACTCGCCGGGGGCACGGGCCTGTACTTCCACGCGCTGCTGCACGGCCTGTCGGCCATGCCCGAGGCCGATCCGGAGATCCGCGCGCAATTGTTCGAGCAGGCCCAATCCCGCGGATGGGAGGCATTGCACGAGGAACTCGCCAAACACGACCCTGCCGCCGCGGCCCGGATCCATCGCAACGATCCGCAACGAATCGTGCGCGCGCTGGAAGTCTGGCGCCTGACCGGCGTGCCGATCAGTGAGTGGCAAACCGCGCGACAGCCCAGGAAATTTCCGTTCCGGATGCTCAAGCTGGCCTTGGCGCCCGCCGATCGCGGCGTCCTGCACGCGCGCATCGAGGCCCGCTTCGACGCGATGCTGGCCGCGGGATTCCTGGACGAAGTGCGGATGCTGCGCCGCGACACGCGCCTGCACCCGGACCTGCCCGCCATGCGCGCGGTCGGCTATCGGCAGGCGTGGGCGCATCTCGACGGCACCGTCGATGCCACGCAATTCCGGGACCAGGCGATCGCCGCCACCCGGCAACTGGCCAAGCGCCAGTTCACCTGGCTGCGCGGCGAACTCGATGCGCGCTGGCTCGATCCGGGCGAAGACAAGGCTGAACTGGAAGCCGCATTCAAGCTGTTCATCACTCGCCGCTAACCGCCGGCCGGTGTAGAGTGTTCTTGCTTCATTTGGCGGCCTGGACCCTTTGGCCGCGGATCGTGCCGCGTGGCGCGCAATAATAAAAATTCGGAGTCCAAGATGACCAAAGGCCAATCCCTGCAAGACCCCTTCCTGAATGCACTGCGCCGCGAGCGTGTACCCGTGGCCGTGTACCTGGTCAACGGCATCAAGCTGCAAGGCACCATCGAGAGTTTCGACCAGTTCGTGGTCCTGCTGCGCAACACCGTCAGCCAGATGGTTTACAAGCACGCCATTTCAACCGTCGTTCCGGCGCGCAACGTGCGCATGGGCCCGGGTGGCGGCGAAGTCCAGCCTGCCGGAGCCAATGAAAACGGCGACGACGGCGACGACGAGCGCGACGAGTAATCCTTGACGGCGAACATCCCCGCGCCTGCGCGCAAGTCCGAAAACGCATTCTTGGTCCAGCCCCATGCACCGGGGCGACAGGACAGCGACCTGCTGGACGAATTCATCGAACTGGCGAAGTCCGCCGGCGCCGCCGTGGTCGGCACGATGAACGCACGCGTCGAACGCCCGACCGCTGCGCTGTATATCGGCACCGGCAAGGTGGAAGAACTGAAGGCGGCATGCGACGCGGTCGGCGCGGACCTCGTGCTGTTCAACCAGACGCTCAGTCCCGTGCAGGAACGCAACCTGTCCAAAGCGCTGGAACGCCGCGTCATCGATCGCACTGGCCTGATCCTGGACATCTTCGCGCAGCGCGCCGTGTCGCACGAGGGCAAGCTGCAGGTCGAACTGGCGCAACTCAAGCACCTGGCCGCGCGCCTGGTGCGCGCACACAGCGGGCTCGACAGCCAGCGCGGCGGCTCCATCGGCCTGCGCGGCCCGGGCGAAACCCGGCTTGAAACCGATCGCCGGCTGATCCAGAAGCGACGCCTGCAGCTGGAACAAAGGCTCGACAAGGTCGAGGTGCAACGTACCCAGATGCGCCGGTCCCGGATTCGCAATGCCATTCCGCGGGTGGCGCTGGTGGGTTATACCAACGCCGGAAAATCCACGCTTTTCAATGCGCTCACGGGCTCCGACGTACTGGCCGTGGACAAGCTGTTCGCCACGCTCGATCCGACCGTACGGCGGATGGAATCCGCCGCCGGCCCGATCGCGCTGTCGGACACCGTCGGATTCGTTCGCGACCTGCCGCACGACTTGGTGGCTGCGTTCCGTTCGACGCTGTCGGAGGCACGCGACGCCGACCTGCTGTTGCACATCGTCGATGCGGCGGACGAATCGCGCGACGAGCGCATCGGCCAGGTGGATGCCGTGCTGGCCGACATCGGCGCGGCCGACATCCCGCAAATCCTCGTCTTCAACAAGATCGATCGAATCGAAGGCGCCGACGCCCACCGCGACCCGCCCGTCGACCCGGCCACCGAAGCGGGCGCCTACCGGCGCGAGCGCATCTGGCTGTCGGCCGTGTCCGGCGCCGGCCTGGACCTGCTCAAAGCCTCGCTCGCGCAGCGATTCAGCGATCGGCTGGTCTCCGGCGAGTTGGTGCTGGGCCCCGACCAGGGCCGGCTGCGGGCACGGCTGCACAGCCTGGGCGTGGTCCGGGCCGAAACCTGCGACGAACATGGCTGGCGACTGCAACTGGAGATGCCGCTCGCCACGGCGGAACGGGCCGTCAACGAACCGGGAGGACATTTGTTGCAGTCCCTCTTGCTTGTGGCCCCTGTCGCCCCTACCTACAATCCTGACACTCAATAAACACGTGGGCGGACACCGCCCCGTTTCGGAGCAAGCATGGCCTGGAATCAGCCCGGAAAGGGCAAGCAGACCCCGTGGGGCGGCAAGGGGTCCGGTGGCGGCATAGACGGCATCGTCCAGCGGCTTCGCGACCTGTTCGGTGGCGGCGGTGGCGGCGGGAATCCGCTGGTCTGGATACTTCCCCTGATCGTGCTGTTCATGCTGTTCAACAGCTTCAAGCTGGTGGACGAACGGCAGCGTGGCGTGGTGCTTCGCTTCGGACAATTCGATCGCATCATGACGCCGGGCGCGAACTTCAAGTGGCCCTGGCCCATCGAGACCGCGACCATCATCGATGCCACCAAGATCGAAACGCTCGATGACGAAGTACGCGTGCTGACCAAGGACGAGAACATCGTCGTGATCCGCTTCAACGCCCAGTACCAGGTCAACGATCCGCGCCTGTTCCTGTTCGGTTTCCGCGACGACCTCAGCGTCGATGGCAAGGTGTCGCAGGGCCGCGAAACCCTGCAGAACGCCGCCGAAAGCGCCGTGCGCGAAGTGGTCGGCAACAACACGATGGACACGGTGCTGTTCGAGCGCAGCCGGCTCATTGTAGCTGCCCGGCAACACCTGCAGGACTCGCTGGACATGTACAAGACCGGCCTGAAGGTCACCGAGTTCACGTTGCAGAACGCGCGTCCGCCGGAAGAAGTGAAGACGGCATTCGATGACGCGATCAGCGCCCGCGAAGACAAGAGTCGCATCGAAAGCGAAGCCAAGGCCTACGCCAGCAAGATCGTGCCCGAGGCGCGCGGCGCCGCGCAGCGCATCAAGGCCGAATCCGAAGGTTATCGCCAGGCCACCATCGCCAAGGCCGAGGGTGATGCGCAGCGCTTCACGCTGCTGGTCAACCAGTATCGCAAGGCGCCCGAGGTCACGCGCAAGCGCCTGTACCTGGAAACCATGCAGCAGGTGTTGTCCACCAACCAGAAGGTGATGGCGGGTCGCGATAACAACATCCTGTACCTGCCGCTCAACGGAACGGCCGCGCCTGCGCAGCCGCCCGTGTCGACGCTGCCCGCAGTCAAGGCAGCCACGTCCGATTCCCCCCAGCCCGCCGAGCGCCCTGACCGGGCCGCCGGCCGCGAGAGGCCACGCTGATGCGTAACCTGACCACCATTGTCGTCGTAGCCGCCATCGGCTTCCTGTTGCTGATGGGTTCCGTCTTCATCGTCAACGAAAGCCAGACCGCCCTGGTGCTGAACCTCGGCAAGGTCGTGCGAACCGACCTGAAGCCCGGCTTGCACTTCAAGCTGCCCATCGTCGAGGACGTGCGCCGGTTCGATCGCCGCATCCTGTCGCTGGACGACGCGCCCGAGCGCTACCTGACGGCCGAGAAGAAGGACGTGGAAGTCGACTTCTTCGTGAAGTGGCGCATCATCGACGTCACCACCTTCTACACCGCCGCCAGCGGTGGCGACGAAGGCGCGGCCAAGGCCCGCCTCACGCCGATCGTGAAGAACGCCCTGCGCAACGAGATCAACCAGCTCGACCTGGCCGCCGTCGTTTCCAGCGGCCGCTCCGACCTGACCGGTCGCCTGCTCAAGAACATCAACGTGGCCGCGTCCACGCTGGGCATCGAAGTGCTGGACGTTCGCATCAAGCGCATCAACCTGCCGCAGGACAGCGACATCCTGGTGTCGGTGTTCAACCGCATGCGTGCCGAACGCACCCGCGTCGCCAACCAGCTTCGCGCCGAAGGCGAGCAGGCATCGCAGGGCATCCGTGCCGAAGCGGAACGCGAGCGCCAGGTGCTGCTGGCCGATGCCGAGCGCGACGCGCAGGCTCGCCGCGGTGAAGGTGATGGTCGCGCGGCTGAAGTGGGCGCCGCCGCCTACGGCCAGGACGCCGAGTTCTATGCCTTCTATCGCAGCCTGGAGGCCTATCGCAATTCGCTGGCCGACGGCAAGACGGTGATGGTGCTGGATCCGGATTCGGAATTCCTGCGCTATTTCGGCAAGGACAGCCGCTAAAACCGGTTTTTGGGGCCCGCGGGCCCCTGGCTCCCCGCACACGCGTATAATTTCCCAAAGCCGGGGCCCCCTCCGGCTTTTTCTGTGGAACAAATCTGGAGTCAGGCAATGGGTCAGTCAGTCGTGGTTCTCGGTGCCCAGTGGGGCGATGAAGGCAAGGGCAAGATCGTTGACCTGCTCACCGAAAAGATCGGTGCGGTCGTGCGCTTCCAGGGCGGCCACAACGCCGGCCACACCCTGGTCATCAACGGCAAGAAGACCGTCTTGCACCTGATTCCCTCGGGCATCCTGCGCGAAGGCGCGCTGTGCCTGATCGGCAACGGCGTCGTGTTGTCGCCGGCGGCCCTGAAAAAAGAAATCGGCGAGCTGGAAGCCACCGGCGTGGATGTCCGGTCGCGACTGAAGATCAGCCCGGCGACGCCGCTGATCATGCCGTACCACATCGTGCTGGACCAGGCCCGCGAGAAGGCCGCTGGCGGCCAGGCCATCGGCACCACCGGTCGCGGCATCGGTCCTGCGTATGAGGACAAGGTGGCGCGCCGTGGCGTGCGCGTGGCCGACCTGCAGTACCCGAAGGAGCTCGCGGAAAAACTGCGCACGGTGCTCGATTACCACAACTTCGTCCTGACCAAATACCTGGGCGTGGATGCGGTCGATTTCCAGCAGACGCTGGACGAGGCGCTGGAATTCGGCGCCTACGTGAAACCCATGGTGGCCGACGTCGCCGGGCTGCTGCACGACCTGCGCAAGCGCGGTGAACGCGTGATGTTCGAAGGCGCGCAGGGATCCCTGCTCGACATCGACCACGGCACCTACCCCTACGTGACCTCCAGCAACACCACCATCGGTGGCGCGCTGGCCGGCACTGGCGTCGGCGCGGATGCGATCGATTACGTCCTGGGCATCGCCAAGGCCTACGCCACGCGCGTGGGCGGCGGACCGTTCCCGACCGAGTTGAACGATGAAGTAGGCGAGGGCATTCGCGCCCGGGGTTCGGAATTCGGCGCCACCACCGGCCGCCCGCGCCGCTGCGGCTGGATCGACATCGTCGCGCTGAAGCGCGCGGTCGCCATCAACGGCATCTCGGGCCTGTGCATCACCAAGCTCGACATCCTCGACGGCATGCCGTCGCTGAAGATGTGCATCGCCTACAAGTATCGCGGCAAGCAGACTGAATATGCGCCGCTCGATGCCGCCGGCTGGGACGAATGCGAGCCGGTGTACCTGGAATTCCCGGGCTGGACCGAGTCCACCGCGGGCGTTACTGAATTCACGAAATTGCCCGCAGCCGCACGCGCCTACCTGCGCGCGCTGGAAGAACTGGTGGGTTGCCCGCTGGCCATCGTGTCCACCGGGCCGGGCCGCGAATCGACGATGATCCTGCGCGATCCATTCGCCTGAAAAAAAGCGCGGCCTGGTCAAGGCCGCGCTTCGTCCACGCAGGGATTCGTTTACGACTGGTTTCAGGGAAAGCGCGCTGTCATTCCAGCGCGCAGGGTCACCACGCGCGATTCGCCAATGGTGCCGTCGGGATGCTTCACCGTGATCGAGAAGGTGCCGGTGGGCAGGTTCCGGATCTGGAACTTTCCCTTGGCATTGGGCTTGGCCTCGCGGCTGAAGCCCGTGTCCAGGTTCTGGATGACGGCTATGTCTCCGTCGGCCAACTGGCCCTGGATTGCCGCCGACGGCGATTGTGCCGACACCGTGCCGGCCAGCAGCATGCTCGCCACCGCGGCCGCCGCGAATACCCGGGAAACGCCCATCAAGATCTTGAATCGCATCACCATTCCGCTTCTTCCCTTCGTCCAAATGAAACCGCCCGGGCCGATCCGGCCCGGGCGGTGATAACGATTACACGTTACGAGTCGGGGTGTCCGGCAAGAAGTGCCAGAGGTCACGCCCGTTCAATCGACTCGAGAAGTGTTACTTGACGCGCGACGTGGTGCCGAGGTGCACGTCGACTTTTTTCGGCGCCTCGGTGGTTCCGTCGGAATGGCGGATCGTCACTTCGAAGGTGCCGGGCGACAGGTTGCGCATCTGGTACCTGCCGGACTTGCCGACTTTTACCTCGCGCGTGAGGCCGGTGGCGACATTGCGGATCACTGCAACGTCGCCGTCCTTGGCAACGCCGGCCAACGCGCCCACCGGTGACTGGGCAAGTGCGATGGCAGGGGCGAGCACGACGGTGGCGAGCAGGGACAAAAGGATGGTTCTGGTACGCATGGGTGTTACCTCCTCTGATGGGGGTTTATGGATCGGGGTGTGCGCGATGGGTTTCCGGGCGCGGCATGCGCGAAGGCTGCGCCAATGGCGGCCTCGTCCTTGGATGCCTGGGAGTTGGGCGGTATCCACCGCCAAGGCGCACACGTCCGCGCCGCCGACTTGGCCTGTTTCGAGGCTATCAGCACGAATCCAAACGGATCGTGAATGGGGACGGGCCCCGAAAACAAAAAACCCGCCATCAAGGCGGGTTTTCTGGTGAAACGATGTAGTGGTGCCCAGGAGAGGACTCGAACCTCCACGGTTTTACCCGCTAGTACCTGAAACTAGTGCGTCTACCAATTCCGCCACCAGGGCACAGCTCTCGCACAGGGCGAGAGAGCCGCATAAGTTAGTCTCCAAGCCCCATGTTGTCAATGAATTTCGCAGTCGCCCGGCGTGTCTTGAAGGCCGCGACAGGGTGACGGTGTACCATGTGCGCATGAAAAAACCCCAAGACAAGCGCTCCGGCAAGGCCAAGGCGCTGCCGGCATGGATGCCGGACAACCTGCGGCAGGCGACGGATTCCAAGCCAGCCCCCGCGACTGCAGGCAAGAAGAAGGCGGGCAAGCCCGCCAATGCCGCGAAGACAGGCAGCGCGGGCAAGCCGCCGCGCGCCGCCAAATCTTCCCAGGCGCCGAAGGCCGGCGGTCCCGGCAAAGTCTACAAGGGCCCGTCCAAGGGTCCCCGCCGCTCCGATCCGCATGCCGCGCGCGAAGCGACCCGCTACGCGCAGCCGATCATCAGTCGCGAAGCCATCACCGAATTCCTGTCCGACGCTTCCGGCCCGCTGACGGTCGAGGAGATTTCACGCGCGCTCAAGCTTACCGAGCCAGATCGCCTGGAAGCGCTGTCGCGCCGTTTGAACGCCATGCAACGCGACGGCCAGTTGCTGATGAATCGCCGTGGCGGATTTGCCGTCGCCGCACAGCTCGACCTGATCGCGGGCATCGTCATTGCCAATCCCGACGGCTTCGGCTTCCTGAAGCCCGAGGCCGGTGGCGACGACCTGTTCCTGCCTCCCAACGAACTGCGCAAGGCGCTGCATGGCGACCGGGTGCTGGCCAGCGTCACCGGCGTGGA
Source organism: Gammaproteobacteria bacterium (assembly GCA_026398715.1). The sequence goes on along the minus strand of JAPLSI010000267.1, from coordinate 17,747 downwards.
TCATCGCGGCCGTCGCCAGGGCGCCATCGTGGAAGTGCTTGAGCGCCGGATGACGCGTATCACGGGCCGCTATGCCGAACGCTCCGGCATGGGCATGGTGACGCCGGACGACCGCCGGGTGCAGACCGAACTGCTGATCCCCGCTGACGCGCGCAACGGTGCGCTGGACGGCCAGTTGGTGGTTTGCGAACTGGTGTCGCCGCCCGAGCGCGGCCACTCGCCTATCGGCCGCGTGCTGGTCGTGCTGGGCGACAAGCTGACGCCGTCGCGCGTGGTCGAGATGGCCATCCACGGGCACAACCTGCCGTTCGAATTCCCACGCGAAGCATTGGCCGAAGCCGCCGCCGTGCCGGTGGACGTCGAACCATCCGCCATCGCCGGCCGCGTCGACCTGCGCGCATTGCCGCTGGTCACCATCGACGGCGAGGACGCCAAGGATTTCGACGACGCGGTCTATTGCGAACCGGCGCCGAAAGGCTTCCGCCTGATCGTCGCCATCGCCGACGTATCGCACTACGTGCACCCGGGTACCGCGCTGGACGACGAGGCCGTGTTGCGCAGCACCTCGGTCTATTTCCCCGGCTACGTGGTTCCGATGCTGCCCGAGACGCTGTCCAACGGCATCTGCTCGCTCAAGCCCAAGGTCGATCGCCTGTGCTTCGTGTGCGACATGCACGTGGACTACGAGGGCAATGTCAGCAAGTCGAAGTTCTACGAAGCGGTGATGAACTCCAAGGCGCGCCTGACCTATACCCAGGTCTGGGACGCGGTGGGCGAAAACAAGCCCGAGGCGATCGAATACATCGGTGCGCTGATGCCGCAGATCGACCGCCTTCACCAGCTGTTTGAAATCCTGGCCAAGGCCCGCACCAAGCGCGGCGCCATCGAGTTCGAATCGAGCGAAGTGCGCTTCATGCTCGATACCAAGGGCGAGGTCATCCAGGGCGGCATGCTGTCGCGCAACGACGCGCACAAGCTGATCGAGGAATGCATGATCGCGGCCAATGTCGAGGCCGCGCGTTTCATCCTGGCCAAGCAGGTGCCCGCGCCGTTCCGCGTGCACGACCGGCCGCCGGAAGCCAAGTACGCCGACCTGCTGGAATACCTGACCGAGTTCGGCCTGCGCCTGCCGCCCTGGAAGGACGTGCAGCCAAAGGACTTCACCAACCTGCTCAAGAAGATCCGCGACCGGCCCGATGCCGCGCTGCTGGAAACCGTGCTGCTGCGCTCGCAGTCGATGGCGGTCTACGCCACCGAGAACAAGGGCCACTTCGGCCTGGCGCTGGAAGCCTACGGCCACTTCACCTCGCCGATCCGCCGCTACCCAGACCTCTTGCTGCACCGGTCCATCAAGCACGCGCTGATCAAGGGCAGCAGCGACGGCTTCCGCTATTCGCCGGTCGAGATGGCGGTGATGTGCACGCAGTGTTCGGAAAAAGAACGCCGCGCCGACGAAGCCCAGCGCGAAGTGGACGAGCGCTATCGCAGCGCCTGGATGGAACAACACGTCGGCAGCGAATTCGACGGCGTGATCAGCGGCGTCACCAGCTTCGGCCTGTTCGTGGAATTGAACCTGTCCAAGGTCAACGGCCTGGTGCACGTGACGCAGTTGCCGCACGACTACTGGCATTTCGACCCGCTGCGCAAATCGCTGAAGGGCGAGCGCAAGGGCATGGCGTTCCGGCTGGGCGATCCCATCCGCGTGCTGGTGCTGCGCGCCAGCGTCGAGGACCGCCGGATCGATTTCAAGTTGGTGCTGCCCGGTGAAGTGCAGGGACAGAAAAAGAAGAAGGCCTGGGCGGAATGAGCACGAAAGGAACCTGGATTGCCGGCATCAATGCAGTCTCGGCTGCGCTGGAACACGATCTCTCACACGTGCGCGAAGTGCTGGTCGAGGCCGGCAGCAAGAATCCGCGCCTGACCGAGATCGAGGAGACCGCGCGCCGCCACGAAATCTCCGTGCGCCGCGTCGCCTTGCAGGCGCTCGACGGCGTGGCCGGCGGCTTGCGCCACCAGGGCGTGATCGCGCGCTACGAAGCGCCCAGGCAGGTTGAAGAGTCGGCGTTGCCCGAGCTGATCGAAGCCGCCAACGGCGCCGCGCTGATCCTGGTGCTGGATGGCGTGCAGGACCCGCACAACCTGGGCGCCTGCCTGCGCAGTGCGGCCGCCGCCGCGGTCACGGCTGTCATCATTCCCAAGGACAAGGCCGCGCCGATCAACGCGACGGTGCGCAAGACCTCGGCCGGCGCCGCCGACCGCATTCCCGTCATCAGCGTCACCAACCTCGCGCGTACCCTGCGCGCGATCAAGGACGCCGGCGTCTGGGTCTACGGACTGGATGGCGAGGCCACCACCGGACTGCACAGCGTCGATTTCCGCGGTAATGTCGCCCTGGTGTTGGGCGGCGAAGGCGAGGGCATGCGTCGCCTCACGCGCGAGCATTGCGACGGCCTGGTCAGGATTCCCATGCCGGGCGACATGGAAAGCCTCAACGTTTCCGTCGCCACGGGCGTGGCATTGTTCGAAGCGGTAAGGCAACGACTGGAGATCAAGCCGTGATGGATTTGAAGTGGTTCGACTTCGTCGGCTTCGCCGGCGTGATACTGGTGTTGCTGGCCTACCTGGCAATGCAGGCCGAACGCCTGAGCGGCACCGGCGTCGCCTACTGCCTGCTCAACCTGTTCGGCGCAGCCGGCATCCTGGTGCCGGTGGTGTACGCCGACCAGATGAACTGGTCGGTTTTGTTCATTGAAGGTTCGTGGATCGCGATCAGCGTCTACGGAATCTGGCAGGCGACGAAGCGCAAGCTCAAACCCAAGCCCAAGCCCGTGCCAACAGCCTGATCAGGCTTTCGACGCCTCGTACTCTGCCAGCCACTCGTCGTCCGAACCCTCGTTGATGCCTTCGAACAGGAAGGTGCTGAGGTAGCGTTCGCCGGTGTCGGGAATCATCGCCAGCACGACGCTGCCTTCGGGCAGCGTCTTTGCGACATCCAGCGCCGCCGCAAACGTTCCGCCGCCGGACACGCCGCAGAAGATGCCTTCCTTGGTCGCCAGCTCGCGCGCCGTGTCGCGCGCGTACACGTCATCCACCGGCACGATGCGGTCGTAGATATCGCGGTTGACGATGGGCGCGACGAAATCCGGCGTCCAGCCCTGGATCTTGTGCGGTTTCCATTCGCCACCTGACAGCAGCGCCGCGCCGGCGGGTTCGGTGACGGCAATCTGCAGGCCCGGCCGCGCCAGCTTGAGGATTTCGCCTGCGCCGGTCAGCGTGCCGCCGGTTCCGTAGCCAGTGACATACCAGTCGAGCCGCTTGCCAGCAAAATCCTGCAGGATTTCCGGGCCCGTGGTCGAACGATGGTAGGCGGGGTTGGCTTCGTTCTCGAATTGGCGGGTCAGGAAAGCGCCGTTTTTTTCGGCGAATTCGGCCGCGCGACGCACCATGCCGCTGCCCCGTTCCGCGGCTGGCGTCAGGATGACTTTCGCGCCGAGCGCGCGCATCAGCTTGCGCCGCTCGATCGAAAAAGTCTCAGCCATGAAGGCGACGAAGGGATAACCCTTCACGGCGCAGACCATGGCCAGCGCAACGCCGGTATTTCCAGACGTCGCTTCGACCACCATCTGGCCGGGCTTCAGCGCGCCGGTCGCTTCTGCGTCGAGGATGATGCCCAGCGCCAGCCTGTCCTTCACCGAGGCCATGGGATTGAAAGCTTCCAGCTTGGCGTACATCGTGACGCCGGCGGGGGCGAGGCGATTGATGCGGACGACCGGCGTGCGGCCGACCGTGTCGAGGATGCTGTCATGGATCATGGCGTTGTTCCCATCGATTGAGCACTGTGCAAAATAGTTCGGCGGTACGTTCGCAATCGTACACCGCCGAATGCGCCTGTCCATCGTCCCAGGACAGCCCGGCGGCCTGCATCGCACGGCTCAGGACGGTTTGTCCGAAGGCAAGGCCGGCCAGCGTCACCGTGTCGAAGGTGCTGAAAGGATGGAAGGGATTGCGTTTATGCGCCACGCGCGCCACTGCGGCATTGATGAAGCCCAGGTCGAAGCTTGCGTTGTGACCGACCAGGATCGCGCGCTGGCAACCGGCATCACGAGCGGCGATACGCACATGCCGAAAAATGATGTCGAGCGCCTCGCGTTCGGGCTTGGCGTTGCGGAAGGGATGGCTGACATCGATGCCGGTCACTTCCATGGACCTGGGGTCGAGGATGGATCCCTCGTACGGGTCCACGTGGGTGCTGACGGTTTCGCCGGGCGCGAATCGGCCGTTGTCGTCGAAGATGATCGGCACGGCGGCAATCTCGAGCAGGGCGTGCCGCGTGCAATCGAATCCGCCGGTCTCCACATCCACCACCACGGGCAGGAAGCCGCGGAAGCGCTCCGCCATGCGCGTCTTGGGTGCAGTGTCATTCATCCGATCAAGGATACCAGCTTGCCCGGCGACGGCCCGTGCAAGGCCTACGCCATCAGCAGCATGCGGGCCAGGCTGCGGGCGCGATGCAGGCGACCCTTGGCGGCCTGGATACTGAGGCCGAGGCGACCTGCAATCTCGTCCAGGGCCAGGCCCTCCAGGTCGCGCAGCAGCAACACCTCGCGATAGTGCGGGGGCAGTGACCCGAGGGCTTGCGCCAGGTCACGCGACAGTATCCCGGCCTCGGGGTAGTCCGGACCGGCGATGTCTTCGGTGATCGGCACCTGCAAGAGCGCGCGCTTTGCCCGCTTGTAGCGGTTGCATTCCCGTTTAACGATGCGGAACAACCACGAGGCGAAGCTCTCCAGCTGGCGCAGGTCCATCAATTTTCGCGAAACGGTGTACAGGGATTCCTGCACGGCGTCTTCGACATCGTTGATGGGGCAGTGGTACTCGGCGTAACGCCGCAGGTCCTGGCGCGACCGCTGCAACACGCGTTCAAGCGCGCGGCGGTCGCCATCACGTGCGGCGACCAGGTCGTCAGTCCATGCCGAGATATCCATCGCGGCATTATGCGACGGTCTACTGGCTGGTGGTGTCGCGCTTGTCGCGGCCGCCCGGCGGCTGGTCGCCATGCACGATGAACCAGGTGTTCTCCGCGATGTTGGTGGCGTGGTCGCCGATGCGTTCGATGTTCTTGGCCATGAACAACAGGTGCGCGCAGGACGTGATGTTGCGCGGGTCTTCCATCATGTAGGTGAGCAGTTCGCGGAACAAGCTGGTGTACTGCAAGTCCAGTTCGGCATCGCGGTCGCGAACTTCCAGCGCCAGCGCGTCGTCGCGGTTGCGGAATGCAGTCAGGGCGTCGCGAACCAGGGCGTTGGCGGTCTTGGCCAGGGCCGGCAGCCCGTGCACGGCAGCCACGGGCGAGCTCTGGTTCAACACCATCGACCGCTTGGCAATGTTGGTGGCGTAGTCGCCGATCCGTTCGATGTCGGAGGAAATCCGCAGCGCGCTGTAGACCTCGCGCAGGTCGCGCGCCATGGGCTGGCGCAGGGCCAACAGCCGCAGCACGTCCTGGCTGACTTCGCGCTCGAGCGAATCGATGGCTTCGTCGTTGGCGACCACGCGCTCGGCGGCCTTGGTGTCGCGACGGATCATCACGTCGATGGCCGCATCCAGTTGCGCCGTGGCGATTTCGCCCATGCGGGTGATTTCGCCATACAGGCGCTCGAGTTCGGAGTCGAAGCTCTTGACGATGTGTTCGTGGGTCGGTGCCATGGTCTGTCCCTCAGCCGAAGCGGCCGGTGATGTAGTCCTCGGTCTGCTGCTTGACCGGCTTGGTGAATATGGTTTCGGTAACGCCGTGCTCTACCAGCTCGCCCAGGTACATGAAGGCGGTGAAGTCCGAACAACGCGCCGCCTGCTGCATGTTGTGGGTGACGATCAGGATGGTGAACTGCTGCTTGAGCTCGGCGAACAACTGCTCGATCTTGCCCGTGGCGATCGGATCGAGCGCCGAGGTCGGCTCGTCGAACAACAATACCTCGGGACGCAGGGCGACGGCGCGCGCGATGCACAGGCGCTGCTGCTGGCCGCCGGACAGGCCCAGGCCGTTGTTCTTGAGCTTGTCCTTCACCTCGTCCCACAGCGCGGCCTGGCGCAAGGCGATTTCGACCCGTTCGTCCATCGCGGCGCGAGACAGCGATTCGTGGTGCCGGATGCCATAAGCCACGTTGTCGTAGATGGACATGGGAAACGGAACCGGCTTCTGGAAGACCATGCCGACCTTGCTGCGAAGGCGATTCAAGGAGTACTTCGGGTCGAGGATGTTCTCGCCGTCAAGGCGAACCTCGCCGCGGGCTTCCTGCCCGGGATACAGCGAATAGATCCGGTTGAACACGCGCAGAAGCGTCGACTTTCCGCAACCGGAAGGTCCGATCAGCGCGGTGACCTTGTTCTCGGGCACGTCCAGGTCGACGTTGCGCAATGCCTGTTCGCCGCCATAGAAGAAATTGACGCCGCGGGCGCTGAGCTTGGGCGTGGACGCGCGGGTCGCGGACTGGGGCGCCAGGGCCACGGGGGACAGGGTCGAGAATCGGTTGCTAGTCATGTTGTGCCTTGTTCCGCAGCAGGATGGCCCGGGCGGCGATGCCGAGCATGAGTACGAACATCGTCATTACGAAGGCGCCGGCCCAGGCCAGCGAGTTCCAGCTTTCGTAGGGGCTCATCGCAAACTGGAAGATGACCATCGGCACGTTGGCCATTGGCGCTGTCAGGTCGGTGCTCCAGAACTGGTTGCTGTAGGCGGTGAACAACAGGGGCGCCGTTTCGCCGGTGATGCGGGCCAGGGCCAGCAGAACGCCGGTGACGATGCCGGGCAGGGCGGAGCGATACAGGATCTGCACCGTGACCTTCCATTGCGGCACGCCCAGCGACAGCGCGGCCTCGCGCATCGCGCTCGGCACCAGGCGCAACATTTCGTCGGTGGTTCGCACGATCACCGGCAGTGCGATGAACGCCAGCGCGATGGCGCCGGCGAACGCCGAGAAATGCCCGACCTGCACCACCACCAGCGCGTAGATGAAAAGACCCAGCACGATCGACGGCGCCGACAGCAGGATGTCGTTGACGAAGCGGATGGTGGCGCCAAGCCGCGTGTGATTGCCGTATTCGGCGAGGAAAGTGCCGGCCGCCACGCCCAGCGGCGTGCCGATGGCGATCGCCAGTGCGCTGATCACGGCGCGGCGTAGTCCTTGACGAAGGCCATCAGCGACCCTCCCGGCGTTGCAGGCGCGCAAGCATGAGCCGCGCCGCGGCCAGCACGATGAAGGTCAGCACGAACAGCAGGAAGCCCAGCGCCAGCAGCGTGGACTTGTGCAAGGGGTCCACGGCTTCGCCGAATTCATTGGCGATGGTGGACGCGATGGAGGTGCCCGGCTCGAGCAGCGAGGCGGAAATGTTGTAGGCATTGCCGATGACGAAGGTAACCGCCATGGTCTCGCCCAACGCGCGACCCAGGCCGAGGAAGATGCCACCGATCACGGCCGAGCGCGTATAGGGCAGCACCACGTCCCAGACTACTTCCCAGGTGGTCGATCCGAGGGCGTAGGCCGATTCCTTGAGGCGGTTGGGCACGGTCAGGAACACTTCGCGCATCACCGAACTGATGAAGGGTATGACCATGATGGCCAGCACCAGGCCCGCGGTCAGCATGCCGATGCCCAGCGGCGGCCCGGCGAACAGCGGCCCCAGCACCGGCCAGGGGCCCATGTGTTCGTCGATCCATGGGTAGGCGTATTCGCTCAGGTAGGGCGCGAGCACGAACAAACCCCACATGCCGTAGATGATCGAGGGAATGCCGGCCAGCAGTTCGATGGCTGCCGATACCGGGCCACGCATCCAGGTAGGCGCGACCTCGGTGAGGAATATGGCGACGCCGAAGCTTACCGGCACGGCGATGATCATCGCGATGGCCGCAGTTACCAGTGTTCCGTAGATCGGCACCAGTGCGCCAAAGTTGCTCCCGCCTACGTCCCATTCTTCCGTGGTCAGGAAGGCCAGGCCGAATGTTTCGAACGCCAGCCTGCCACCCCACAACATCGATACCGCAGCGCCCACCAGCGACAGCAGCACGAACAGCGCCGCGCCCAGGACCAGGTAGCGAAACGCGCGGTCGACGCGCTGGTCGCGCTTGCTTTCGTTGCCGGCAGTGGCTGGGATCGCGGTGGCGTTCATTGGGACTCTTGAGTGGATGAAAGCAGGGCGATTGAAGCTCTTTTACAAACAAATGCGCGCGCCTGCAAGGGCGCGCGCATCCGCGTCACTTTTCGATCAGTACTTGAATTCGACCGCCCAGTAGGCTTCGATCTGCTTGACCAGGGCCGCCGGCAGCGGCACGTAGTCGAGCTTCTTGGCCTGGGCGTCGCCGTTGACGTACACCCACTTGAAGAAGTCCTTGGCGGCCTTCGCGTTGGCGACGTTCTTCGGCTTCTTGTACATGATGATGAAGTTGGTGGCGGTGATCGGCCAGGACGCCTCACCCGGGGCATTGGTGATGACCAGGTAGAAGTCCTTGGACGATGCCCAATCGGCGCTGGCTGCGGCGGCGGCGAAGCTTTCGTCACTCGGCATCACCCACTTGCCGGCGGCGTTCTGCATCGTGGCGTAGGACATCTTGTTCTGCAGCGCGTAGGAGAGCTCGACGTAGCCCAGGCCGCCCTTGATCTGCTTCACGAACGCGGCCACGCCTTCGTTGCCCTTGCCGCCGATGCCGCCCGGCCACTTCACGGCCGTGCCTTCACCGGGACCGGCCTTCCACGCCGGGCTTACCTTGGACAGGTAGTTGACGAAGTTGAAGGTGGTGCCCGAACCATCCGAGCGATGCACGATGGTGACTTTGGTAGCCGGCAGGGTCAGGCCCGGATTGATCGCGGCGATCGCCGGATCGTTCCACATCTTGATCTTGCCCAGGAACAGGTCCGCCAGCACCGGGCCGGTGAACCGGATCTTGCCCGGGGTCAGGCCGGGAATGTTCACCACCGGCACCACGCCGCCGATGACCGACGGAAACTGGCCGAGGCCGAACTTGTCGAGGTCCTCAGGTTTAAGCGGCGCATCGGACGAACCGAAGTCCACGGTGCCAGCCTTGATCTGGGCGATGCCGCCGCCCGAGCCGATGGACTGGTAGTTGACCTGGACCTTGGTGGCCTTGCGGTAGTCGGCGGTCCACTTGGACATCACCGGGTAGACGAAGGAAGCGCCAGCGCCGGTAACGTTCTGCGCCTGGACGTTGAAGGCCATCGCAGCGGCGAGGCCGAGCAGGGCGATTCGGGACTTGATCGAACTGAGCACTTTCAAACTCCTTGGAGGGGTTCAGGGCGGGACCAAGTCCCGACCTCGCTATGATTTGTCACAAAGATGACAATCCGGTGACACGACAACCCCGGCTTCAGCCGGGGTTGTCGGACCGCTTACCAGTACAGCTGGGTACGGACTTCGATGATGCTGGGGTTGTCTTCGACGAACAGCTTGCTGGACGAGTTGTAGCGTTCGCTGCTGACCTTCACGTAGTTCAGGGCAACCTTGAAGTTCGAACGCCAGTACCAGTTGACGCCCACGGTCCAGTTCGATTCCTTGCCGCCAAGCACGCCGGTGACGGTGGACGGGGCAGTGAAGGTGCCGTCGTTCAGGTCGACCTTGTCGTAACGCACGCCGAGCTGCCACATGCCGCTGGCCGGCTCATTGGGCAGGCCGGTGGTGATCACCGCGTCCTTGTAGCCCCAGGTTTCGCCAGTCAGGTTCCACAAGCCGGACACATAGAAGCTGTCGAAGCTGTAGTCCTGGTGCGCCGTGCGGCCCACGTCGGTCTTCATCATTTCGGCCTGGACCTTGACCGGGCCGTGGACCCACGCGCCTTCCAGGCCGAGGGTGCGGATGCGGTCGGCATCGGTGAACTGGCCCGAATCGACCAGGCGCGTGCCGGTCAGGTCGGCATCCGGACGCACGCGGAAGCGGGCGCGGTTGTCGCCGTCGAAGGCGGGTGTCGCGCCAACGGCGCTGCCGGCGTCACGGGCCTCGTAGTCCACCAGGGACACGCCGAGGTGCAGCAGGCTGCCGGTATCCAGGATCGGAGCCCAGGTGCCGCGGACGCCGTAGCCATTGCCCTGGCCCAGGTTACGGGTCAGTTCGCGGGTGAACACGCTGCCGGTCAGCGACCACTGGTCAGCGCCGGTCGTCATCGAGGCGCCAAAGCGACGGGCCACGCCCTGAAGGTTGGTGGTCATCGCTTTCGAGATGAAATCGTTGTTCTTGGTGCTGCTCAGTTCTTCCAGGCTGTTCGGCTGCTTGTACTGGCCGACCTTGAGGACGGTGAATCCGGAGAACTTGTACGAGATGTTGGCGTCGAGGAACTTGTCGGCGCGCGCGTCATAGCCCAGCACCCAGTTCCACTGGCCGGGACCCTTGCCCTTGAAGATCAGCTCCGCGCGGCGCATGCCGAAGTCGGTGTCGACGCCGTCGCCGGCAGTCGTGCCGCCGGTCGAACCGAGGAACGCGACATCGCGGTTGTACTTGTAGAAGTCAGCCTGGACCAGGCCTTCGAAGGAAATTTCCGAGCCGCCGATCACGTCGAATTCGATTTCGGCGAAGGCCGGGCTGGAAAGCGCCGCGAGAATGGCGGCAGCGAGCAACTTGGGTGCAACGTTCATGACAATCCCCTGCTTGGGTGGGTTTCGGACCCCCGCAGGTTAGAAGGTGAAGGTTTCGTTATTGTGACAGTCGTGACTTGTGACGACGACAAGTCGCTGCGGTTACGCCGTGGCCGCGGTCTTGGCCTTGTACCGGCACAGGTCGCGGATCACGCATTGCGGGCAGTCGGGCTTGCGCGCCTTGCACACGTAGCGGCCATGCAGGATCAGCCAGTGGTGGGCATCCACGCGGTACTTTTCCGGCACCACCTTCACCAGTTTGTCCTCGACGGCGCGCACGGTTGCGCCCGGCGCCAGCCCGGTTCGATTGGCTACCCGGAAGATGTGGGTATCCACCGCCATGGTTGGCTGGCCGAAGGCCGTGTTCAGAACGACGTTGGCGGTCTTGCGCCCGACCCCGGGCAGTGATTCGAGCGACTCGCGGTCGGCGGGGACTTCACCTGCGAATTTCTCGACCAGCATCCGGCAGGTCGCGATGACGTTCGCGGCCTTGGTGTTGAACAGCCCGATGCTGCTGATGTGTTTCTTCAGTTTTGCCTCGCCCAGCGCCAGCATCTTCGCGGGCGTGTCGGCGATGGGAAACAGGGTGCGTGTCGCCTTGTTGACGCTGACGTCGGTGGCTTGCGCGGAAAGAATCACGGCAACCAGCAACTCGAACGCAGAGTGGTAGACGAGTTCCGTGGTGGGATGCGGATTGAGTTCGGACAATCGCGCGAACATTTCTTCCCGGTCGGCCGGCTTCATCGGGGCAGGACCCCTTGCCTTGGCGTGGCCAATGCCTGGTCGAGCCAGGGCGCCACGAAATTCATCAGCAAGATGGCCATCGGCATTCCCAGCGCCGGACGCCATTGATTGAATACGACGACCAGCAATCCGCAGCCCAGTCCGAACGCAAGCCGTGCCCGCGGATGCAGGCAGCCCGTGGCGGAGTCGCCGGCCACGAAGAACGCGCACAGCACCCATGCCGGATGGCTGGCCACGGCGAGGGCGGCCGTCGAAGCGGACACGCCCGGGTGCGGCAGGAGCACCGCCATGACCATGGCACCGACCAGGAAGGCCAACGGGATGCGCCAGGCGACGATGCGTTGAAGCACCATCGCGCCGGCGCCCAGCCAGGCCGCTGGCGCGGCCCAGGCGGACCAGGCGGCCGTATCCAACGGGGTGGAAGGCATCAATGCGGCCACGGCCAGGCCCAGCATCGCTGGGTTGAACACGGCCTGGCCCAAGCCCCCGAAGGCCTGGCGGCCAACCAGCAGGGCGACTGCCACGGCCAGGCACGACACCTGCCACGTGGCGCCCGCCGGCAATAGCAGCCCGATCAGCAGGGCGACCACCACGACATCGAGGTCCGTCGAAAAATCCGCACCCGGTTGGCGCCGCGCATGGCGCGCCGCCCAAGCCAGGGCCACCGCAAGCGCCAAGCCCGAAAGCATTGCCGCGATCCAGGGCGTGCCGCGTCCGAAAGCTTCGACGGCCAGCAGCGGCAACAGCGCGGCGATCGTCACTGCCATGCGCCTCGCGGCGGCTGCCTGTTGCAGCAGGCCGGTGCGCGCGGCGAGCGCATCGCGCGCCGACACGAACTGGCTGGACAGGTGGATGCCACTGGGGCAGGCGGCATCACAGGCGCCGCAGGCCGTGCAATCGGCCAGCCCGAGCGCCGACGCAATCTCTTCCTGCCCCTGCAGCAGCCGCACGTGCAGTTGTTGCGGATCCAGGCCGGCCGGACAGGCGGGCAGGCAGTCGCCGCAACGGATGCAGGGCAGGGAAGCAAGCGCGGTCGACATGTGCGCGCGACGCGTCGCGTCAGCGACCGGTGAACTCGGGCTTGCGGCGCCCCAGGAACGCCGCGGTGCCTTCCTTCATGTCGTCGGTGGAAAACGCCAGGGCAAAACACTGCGTCTCGTAGTCCAGTCCCGCCTCCAGCCCGGCTTCGCCACCGACCATGATCGCGTCGAGGACGCCGCGCAGGGCCTGCGGCGCAGAGATCGCGAGTTGTCCGGCAATCTTCATCGTTTCCGATTCGAGCTGCGCGGCGGGCACCACGCGATTCACCAGGTTCAGCGCCAGCGCTCGCGCGGCGTCGATCGGTTGTCCCAGCAGGCACAGTTCGAGGGCGGCGCTGCGTCCCGCCAGCCGAAGCAGCCGCTGGGTACCGCCGAAACCGGGGATCAGCCCCAGGTTGACTTCCGGCTGGCCGAGCTTTGCGGTATCTGCCGCGATCCGCAGGTGGCAGGCCATGGCCAATTCCATGCCGCCGCCCAAGGCAAAGCCGTTCACCATCGCGACCACCGGCTTGCCCAGCCCTTCGATCCGACGCATCAGGCCCTGCCCGAGGCGCGAGAAGTCACGCGCCTGCACCGGCGAAAGCCCCGTCATCTGTGCGATGTCCGCACCGGCAACGAATGCTTTCGGACCTGCGCCCGTCAACACCACGACGCGCACGGTGTCGGCCAATGCCGCGGCAGCGAAGGCCTGGTCGAGTTCGGACAGCGTCGCTTCGTTAAGCGCGTTTAACTTGTCGGGTCGGTTGACGGTAATGACGCGAATCGCGCTGCGATCATCGACGGTCAGGGTTTCAAAGGACATTGCTGCTCCAGGGGGCTGGGGTTCGGGGAACTTCGCGGGGCCCGGGGGGTCAGAGTCGGGCTTGCAGGTCCTGCCTCAGTGGCGGTTAAGGCTGCAGGCCGGTATCCTATCGCGTCTTGCGGAAAGCGAGCCGCCCCGATTCAAACCTTGGAGATTTCGTAATGAAGTTGCGTTTGCTGGCTGCCACCTTGGCGGCCGTTGCTCTGAGCTCCAGCGCCGCATTGGCGCAGAGCGCCACGCCGGCACCAGCCGCTTCCGCTCCGGCGGCCTCCGACAAGACCACGCTCAGCTACGCGATCGGTTACGACATGGCGCGCGACCTGGCCGAGCGCAAGGTCGACCTCGACATGACCACGCTGATCCGCGGTATCCAGGAAGGCTACGCCAAGAAGGCGCCGACGATGCCGGGCGACAAGCTCGCTGCATCGCTCAGTGCTTTCCAGAAGCGCATGGCCGACCAGGAACGCGCAGATTTCGAGCGCGTCAGCCGCGAGAACAAGGCCAAGTCGGATGCGTTCCTGGCTGCCAACCGTTCCAAGCCCGGCGTGACCGTGCTGCCGAGCGGCGTGCAGTACAAGATCCTCGACCCGGCGACCGGCGCCAAGCCGACCTCGGCCAGCACCGTGTACGTGCACCTGCGTGGCTCGATCTCGACGGGGCAGGAATTTGCCAACACCTATTCCACCGCCAATGCCAAGCCGGCCGAGTTCAAGGTCAGCGAGTTTCCGATCGCCGGCGTGAAGGAAGCGATCCTGATGATGCCGGTCGGTTCGCGTTGGGAAGTCTATATCCCGGCCGACAAGGCCTATGGCAACGATCCGCGCTCGCCGATTGGCCCCGGCCAGGCCGTCGTGTTCGACATCAAGCTGGTCAGCACCAAGTAAGACTGGAAACACTCGCGCCGGTGCTTCCGGCGCGAGTTCCATCCCCGGGATGAACCCCTCTTTTCGCGCCGTACTCAGCCCTTGCACTGGCGTCTGTGCCCTGGACGAACAAGGTCTTTGCCTCGGTTGCCACCGCAGCGCCGCCGAAATCGCCAGTTGGCTGCATCTCGACGACGACCAGCGCCTGCACCTGATTGAAACCGTATTGCCACAGCGCGAAGCCGAACGGGCGTGACGCCATTGTTCGAACCGTTCGACCGCTATACCCGCGCGCTGCATCCGCTCGACACGCCGCCCAGTGCGCGCGCCTGGAACCTCGACGAACTGATTGACCTGCTGCCTGATGGCGTTGACGGGTTGCGACCCGCCGCCGTGCTGGTGGGCCTGGTGGACCGGGGAGACGGATTGCAGGTTCTGCTTACGCGCCGCACCGAAGCGCTGCGCCACCACGCCGGCCAGATCAGTTTTCCCGGCGGGCGAATCGAAGGCCATGACGCCGACCCGGTCGCGGCCGCCCTGCGCGAGGCGCACGAGGAGATCGGTCTCGCGCCCGGCCAGGCCCGCGCGCTGGGCTATCTCGATCCGTTCGTCACCATCACCGGATTCCACGTCTTTCCCGTGGTCGCCGTCATCGAGTCCGCATTCACCGCCCGCCGCGATCCCGGCGAAGTGGACGAGGTCTTCGAACTGCCACTGGAGTTCCTGATGGATCCGGCCAACGCGCGCCAATTGCTGGTCGAATACCGCGGCGGCCAACGTACCCTGATCGAATTCGTGCACCAGCAGTACCGGGTGTGGGGCGCAACTGCGGCCATGCTGGTCAACCTGCGACACAGACTGGAACAATCACCATGAAGTGGACGACGCTGGTTTCCTGCGAAGAACTGTCTGCAAACCTGCAGTCCCCCGGCTTGCGAATCGTCGATGCGCGTTTCGTCCTTGCCGGTGCCAATCCGGGCGCGGGTGAAGTGTCATGGCGCGAGGGTCACATCCCCGGCGCCGGTTACGTGCACCTCGACCGTGATTTGTCGGACCTGGCCAAGCCACCATCGTTTGGCCGGCATCCGATGCCCGACGCGGAAAATTTCTGCGCCGTCCTCGAACGCCTGGGCATCTCGCCCGACTCGCAAGTTGTGGTGTATGACGCCGCGGACGGCGCAATGGCGGCGGCGCGATTCTGGTGGCTGATGAAATTGCTCGGCCACCAACGCGTTGCGGTGCTCGATGGCGGATTCGCGCGCTGGTCCTCGCTGGGCTTGCCAGTCACGACCGATGCCATTGCGCCGTTGCGCGGCCATTACGGCGGTAGTTTCGACGAGGGCCTGGTGGTCGGCACCGATGAAGTTGCCGCTACCCTCGCCAACGGCAGCGCCTGCCTGATCGACGCCCGCGCCGCCGAACGATTTCGCGGTGACGTGGAGCCACTCGATCGCGCGGCAGGTCACATCCCGGGTGCGCGAAATCGTCCGTTTTCGGCAAACATGTCGGAAGGACGCTTCCGTAGCCCGGAAGAATTGAAGGCTGCATTCGATGCGACCATCGGCGATCGCGATCCATCGCAGGTGATGCTCAATTGTGGTTCGGGCGTGACCGCCTGCCACAACCTGCTGGCGATGGAACATGCAGGCCTGCACGGCGCGCGCATCTACGCGGGATCCTGGAGCGCCTGGGTCAGCGACCCGTCCCGACCGGTGGCGACCGGCCCCGAGTGAGGGCGCGGTCGCGCACGCGGCGCTGCGTCATTTCTTGAGGCGGACCATCAGGTCGTGCAACGCTGCCTGCGAGTCGGCCGAATACCAGCCATCCAGGAAGACGTCCAGGTCGCTTTCATCGAAACTTTCCAGCACGGCAATGATGTCGGCACGCGCGATGCGTCGCGACGCCAGCATCGGGCCCGACGGCAGGGCCAGCAATCCGGCGAGACGGCTGGCTGCCATCGCCACCACTTCGCCGGCATCGGCGAGCGCGTCCACGATACCGTAGGCCAGGGCCTGTTCCGACTCGACCATCGCGCCGGCCACGATCAGCTGTTCGGCGCGATGCGTGCCGGCCACGCGACGCATCAGGTACTGGATGGCGTCGGGCACCGTCAGGCCGACCTGGGTTTCGTTCAAGCCGATGCGGAACGGACCGCGCGCCATCACCCGGAAGTCGCAGCACAGCGCCAGCACGCAACCGCCGGCCGGATTGTGTCCGGCGATGGCGGCAGCCACGGGTACCGGGCAGCGCGCCAGGGCGCGCGCCGCTTCGAAGAACAGCGTCCAGCAGGCCGCCAGCCCGGCGCGGTCCTGGCTCATCAGGTAGGGAACATCCAGGCCGCCCGAAAAAACCTTTTCGCTGCCGGAAAGGATCAACGCGCGCGCGCCGTTGCGCGGCGCGGCGTCGATGGCCGCGATCAGGCTGCCCAGCAATTCCGGATTCAGCGCATTGACCGGCGGCCGGGCCATCCGGATTTCGTGGATGGCGCCGTGTTCGATGATTTCGATCATGTCCGTATCCCTGGGTCGACTCAGGGGATTTTGACATCCTCGGCCCACCGATAGCGAACCGTATAGCTCAGCCGGACCTCGCCCCCGGCGGGCACGGGCACCTCGAAGCTGGCCGTCTGTGAATTGCGCTTCTGCGCCGGTACCGAACTGCTGGTGATTTCCCAGTCGGTCCAGCGATTGAGGCGTTCGGTCACACGCACGGTCGCGGCCGTGGACTTGGCGTTCTTGAGCAGCACGGATACGGTCTCGGTGATGGTGCGTCCGTCCCGGTCGAGCTTGAAGTTTTCGCGCGTGCGCTCGGCAGTCAGGTCGAAGACCGTGCCGATGGCCAGCGAAACATCCTGGCCGGCTGCCGTATGCGGCAGGTTGGCTTCGCCCAGGAAATCATTGCCGTCCGACATGCGCACGCGCCCGGCCGGCAGGGGAATGCCCAGGCCGACGGCCTTTGCGTTCTTGAAGCGCAGCGTCGCCACCACGGGCTGCGCCTGGCCGTCGCCCGCGCCGAAATTCTCGTCGATGATCGGATAGGGCGGACGCCAGTCGCCGCCCTGCGAGCTGGTTTCGTAGCGACGCTCGCAGGCGATGCCGGTCACCGCATCCACCATCGGCAGGCGCTGCACGCTGCCCTGCGGCAGGTTGCCCGCCGCCGGCAATTTGTAGGCGTGGTATTCGCCCGACGCCTGCTGCGCCATCGCCTCGTCGGCCGCCATTGGCGCGGCCATCATCACCTTGGATTCGCGATACATCTGCGGGCTGGCCACGGCCGTGCGGTTGGGCTCGCCGGCGACCAGGGTCAGCATCACGTCGTTGAAATCCGCGCCCGAGCGATTCACCACCATGGCCGCGCCATCGAGCGACATGCGGCAGTCATTGCCCAGGCCCGACGTGTTGACGTTGTACTCCGCGCGCCAGGCCAAGCCGGCGGTCGCGTAGTTCAGGCTGAAGTCCTGTCGGCCGGCGCGATCGGCGGCGAGTTCCCAGGTGAGCGTCGGCTGGTTGACGACGCCGCCGGGCAGGCGCGGTAGTTCAAAGCTGGAATAATTCGACAGCACCTTGATGCGTCCGTCGGGCAGGCGAAGCGTCAGGCCGTTGCCGGCGGAAATCAGCGTGCCCGAATAGGACTGCCTTTCGTTGCCCACCGACTGTTCCACGATGAC